>JARRJS010000420.1:0-1011 GCA_037388885.1 Gemmatimonadota bacterium | reverse complement strand
CTCCGCTGCGCAGGAACGCCACGGTGATGGGGTAGTAGGCGTAGGGTCCGCCGGGGATCAGGGCGCCGGCCAGGCCGCCGATCAGCAGGCCGCGCCAGCCGGACTCCGCGCCGAGCCAACGGCTCACCAGCTCGCGTGAGATCATCACCTGGATCAGGCCGGCGAGCACGAACGCGGCGACGATGAGCACGGACGTCTCCAGGAGCAACCGACCCGTCCCGGCGAGGCCGGCCAGGACGTGGCCCCAGCCTCCTTGCAGATAGGCGAGTGCGCCCAAGGCGATTGCCACCACGCCCAGCCCGATGGTCATGTTGCGTTGCACGCGGCACTCCTCCCTGGGCTGTGGGGCCGACGCCAATCGGACGTCGAGCCACGGTCAACCGCAATTTCGTCCCCAGGCCTAACCTACCGGGCGCGCCACGAAGGCGCTGAAACAGCGCCCTGCACGCGAGCATTGAGCAGAGGTGTCGACGGGCACGGCTTAACGGCGCTCACGGGGCAACCGCTGCGCCCACAACTTCACTACTCTGTGCGCCAGGTCCGGCCCACTGGGCCCACAGGACCCGCAGGGGCTTCCCGGCACGATCGTCCAGGTGCGGCAGCCGCCGGCCACCGGCAACTTCAACGCGCACGGCGACGGTGCCGGCACGCTCGTGCTGCGCATGACCAACGAGCCGAACACGTGGACGCCGGCCTCGAGCCACGACACGCGCGACGCTCTCGTCGGCCTCGTATTCCACATGAACGGCAAGTACTACCTCCCCGGCTCGCTCGTTCCGAACATGACCGGCTTGCAGGCCGGGCGCGTGTACTACCTGACGGCGGACGGCAACATCTCCAGGAGCTCACCGGCGTCGGGGCAGACTTTGATCGTCGGGAAGGCGGTGGACGCCACCTCGTTGCTGTTCTATCCGACGTTCCAGTAAAGGCTCAGGCGACACGATGCCGGGGCGGCCGACGCGGCCGCCCCGGCACGTGGCTACCTCAAGCGCCGCCGGCCGGTGAGCGAGC
>JARRJS010000419.1:0-1138 GCA_037388885.1 Gemmatimonadota bacterium | reverse complement strand
ACCGCCTCGGCGTCCACGGCCTGGCGAGGGCCCGGGGCAACGAGGACGCGCCCGACTGCGAAGTCTGCCACGGCAACGTCCACGAGGTGAAGCGGACCGGCACCGAGGCGTTTCGCAGGTCCATCCCGGCAATCTGCGGACAGTGCCACGACACGATCTACGCGAACTACGAGCAAAGCATCCACGGCAAGGCGGTGGCGAGGGGGATCGTCGCGGCTCCCGTCTGCTCGAGCTGCCACGGGGAGCACGAGATCCTCGCCCCGTCGAAGAGCGCCTCGCCGGTCCATCCCACGCACATTCCCCAGACGTGCGGGAGGTGTCACGCCGACGTCCGGATCACGGAGCGGTTCCAGCTGCCGCGCAATCCGCTGATCAGCTATGAGAAGTCCGTCCACGGGCTCGCGCTTCGGTCCGGATCGCAGACGGTGGCGAACTGCGCCAGCTGCCACGGCGTGCACCTGATCCTGCCTTCGTCGGATCCGCGCTCCACGATCAACCCCGCCAACCTTCCGCGCACGTGCGGCAAGTGTCACCCGGGGGCGGGCACCCGGTTCGCGATCGGCCACATCTGCGCCAGGTGTACTGGATTCTCATACCGCTCACGATCGGCCTGATGGGCCCCACAACGCGGGGGACTGGGTGCGCAAGGTCTCGGCCCTGCGGTTCGGCCGCTCCGGCGCTTCCGACGTGCAGGCGCGCGCCGCCGACACCCTGGGGGATCCTGCGTACTTCCGCATGTACCGGGCGGAGCGCATTCAGCACGCCGTGCTGATCGTGTCGTTCACTGTGCTGGCGTGGAGCGGATTCGCGCTGATCTATCCCGACGGGTGGTGGGCGCAGCCGCTCGTCGCCTGGGAGGGGCGCTGGCCGGTCCGGGAGATCGTCCACCGCACGGCGGGCGCGGTGCTCATCGGGCTCGCTCTCTTCCACGTCGGGTCGCTGGTGGTAAGCCGCACGCTGCGCCGCCACTGGCTCGAGCTGCGCCCGAGCGCCTCCGACGTCCCGGAGGCCGTCGGCAACTTCGCCTACGTCCTCGGACTTTCCCGGCACCGCCCGAAGCTCTCGTCTCATTCGTATGCCGAGAAGCTGGAGTATTGGGCCGTCATCTGGGGAACGGCCGTCATGGCCGGCACGGGGG
>JARRJS010000418.1:726-1253 GCA_037388885.1 Gemmatimonadota bacterium | reverse complement strand
AGGCTTCGTCGGCAAGCTTCCGCGCCAGGATCAGCTCCTCTTGCGCGCTCACCAGCTTCGGGCTGTACACTTCCAGCATCGGCTGCCCCTTCTTCACGGGCGCGCCGGTGAAGTCCACATCCAGCTTCTCGACCCAGCCTTCGATCTTCGGGCTCACGTCGGCCAGGCGCGTCTCGTCGTATTGCACGGTGCCTAGCGTGCGAACTTCACTCGCCAGCGGCTTGCGGACTACCACCGCGTACGTGATGCCGATGGTCCTCGCCGCCGTGGGCGTGACCTTCACCGGGTCGAGGGCAGCCGCACCGCTGTCGGCGCCGCCCCCACCACCCATGGCCGCGTGGTTGTGGCCCGACATCCCGCTCGCGTCCTGCGCGGGCCCCGATCGGACGTGGTAGAATCCCAGGACTCCACCCGCCAGGACGAGGAGGAGGATCGAGTACAGGACTTGTTTCTTCGTGCTCATCGGGCCTCCGCCATCAGGTTGGTGGCGGCGGGCAGTTCCCGCCCCACGGTGGTTTCGAGGCTTG
>JARRJS010000418.1:0-663 GCA_037388885.1 Gemmatimonadota bacterium | reverse complement strand
CTTGTAGCTGTTCGCGGTCATCTGCGCGTCCACCAGCGTCATGAAGTCCACGGCGCCCACCCGATACGACGAGAGGGCAGACTCCACGTTGGCGTCCGCCTCGGGCAGGATCTCGGCGCGGTAGAGCGCCACGAGCGTGCGGTCGCGCTCCAGCTCCGCCAGCAGCTCGCCGATGCGCGCGTCCACCTGCGCCCGGTCGCTGGTGAGCCGGGCCTCGGCCATGGCCTTCATGGCCGCCGCCTCGTCGCGCAGCCTGAGCTGCCGGCTCTTCGCGAACAGGGGAATGCTGAAGCCGAGCAGGGCGCTGCCCATGCGCACCGTGCCGCCCGCCGCGTCCCGCTGGCCGTACTGCACCCCCACGGTGAAGTCCGGCCAGATCTGTTTCCGCGCCAGGTCCACCCGCGTCCCCGCTTGCTCCACGCCGGTCCTGGAGCGCTGCAGCAGCGGGCGCGTCTCCTCGGCCCACGCCCGCAGCGTCTCCTGCCCGGGGGTGGTATCCGGGAGCGGGGGTAGCACGGTGGCTGCGACGGGCGTGTCCGCCGGGCGGTCCAGCACCGCGTTCAGCTTCGCCGCCGCGACCTTCCGCATGGCGACCATCCGGTGGATCTCGGCGTCCATCCGGGCGACCTCGACGTTCGCCCGCAACACGTCGCTCTGGCGACC
>JARRJS010000417.1:0-1223 GCA_037388885.1 Gemmatimonadota bacterium | reverse complement strand
AGTGGACGCCGCCCTGGCCCGAGGTGCGGGTGAGCGCGTACGTCCCGTCGGAGTCCGTGTACGTCACGGAGCCGGAGAACGTGAACGTGCCCGCGACGAACGGATCGTACGCGGTGACCGCGCCGGGCGGATCGGCCGTGTAGGTCGGCTTGCCCTTGTCCTCGAACGCGAAGTTGCCGCCGCTGGAATCCGTGTACTGCAGCTTCAGGTCGAAGTTGAGCGCGTAGCTGTAGGTCCCCGTCTTCGTGAGGTCCCAAGACAGGTTCTCGACCAGCTTGGTATTGGTGGTCGTGTTGGTCACCGTGAGATTGTTGACGGTGATGGTGTAGCCGCTGCTGGCGTCGTTGTCGTTGTGGTCGGTCTCACTCATCGAGCCGGTGACGGTGATCCCGTTGACGGAGCAGCTGAAGGTGACCGTGGCGTTCGCGTACACGCCATCCTGGTCGACGTCGGTGGTGCTGCTCGGGGACGGCGTGCAGCCGGCCAAAGGCGTCAGGCCCTGCACGCCCATCGCGCTCAGCGTACTCATGCTGAGCCCCGTGAAGCCGGAAGGCTGCATCATGCCAGCCATCAGCGTGTTGCCCATGGTTCCGGTGGTGGCCAGGCCGGTGGCCGCCGACTGCGTGAGTTGCTTGGTGGGGGCCCCACAGGCCGACAGCGCGCGCGACGGCGAGCGCCGTACTCAAGGCAAGCAGGACGAGAATGGAAATCCGCCTCTTACGCCTTCACTCCTTCCGGTTGTTCAGGCGTCCAGCCTAATCCCCCGCGGACCCGGGTGCAAATGGTTTCTAACACTCTTCTCAAGCCCAGCTCACCGGGCGCTCGCGGCGCCGGCCCCGGCGTTTCCCATCCGCGCCGCAGCGTGCTACAATCGCAATTTGCCGCGCCAGCCGCCGGCCGCCGGCGTCTCCCGCCCTGGCGGGCGCGCCTGGACGAGCAGGTGGCGCGGTGGCGAGCCCACGCTGGGGAGGGCTGCAGCGCGACCCGCGGGCCGGCCGGAAAGGCCGCGCCCGCCCGCGTTCGTGCCCGCGCACCGCGGCGAACCCCGCCTCCGAGGGCGGGCGCGCCGCGCCGCACGCGGCCGCAGCCACCAGCGCACGAAGGGAGGTGCCCATGTCCGAAGCGACCTACGACCTGAACGTCATCCTGGACCCGAACCTGAGCGAGCAGCAGCTCCAGACGGAGAAGGATGCCGTCGCCCAGCAGGTGGAACGCGCCGAGGG
>JARRJS010000416.1:0-1248 GCA_037388885.1 Gemmatimonadota bacterium | reverse complement strand
GCGGGGAACTTCGGGTACGGGATGGGGAAGGGCCGTCAACCCGCGGCGAAGGGGGAATGCGCGGGTACTGCCATAACGTTATGGCGCGCCCCGCGGGTGTCGTCGCCGCGCGCCTGGGCGCGGCTTGCGGCCGGGTGGCCCAAGCCGCGGGGTGGTGGTCGGTGCCCTTGCGCGGACGGCGTCGACGGGGCACCGATCGTCGATCGGCGCGCAGGCGTGTGCATGATTGGGGGAGCGGAGCGGGACTCGGTCTGGCCCTGGGGACGGCACGTGTGCGTCGGCCGGGAGGGTGCCGGAAGCGGGCAGTCGCTGGCTGCGCTTGAGTGGGAGCGGTGTCGGCGTGGATCCGGCTTGGGCGCGTCGGTGGGACCAAGGAGGTCGGCCTGCGAGGGATGGCGAGCAGCGGGTCTGGTCGGACGCCGCCGGGGGCGTGGACGCTTGTGGGGGCAGGTCCGGACGATGCGGGGGCTCGGGGTCGCGTGGGCGGAAGCGTTGGCGGCGAGGAGGCGCGGCTGCGAAGGCGTAGGGCGATGGGGTAGAATCACGGCGGCACAGGTTGCACGGACGGCGGCGTGTGAGGTGCGGGTTGGCAGCGCCGGGGGTGCGTGGGCCGCGGGAGTCGGTGCGGTGGCAGGGCGGCACCAGAACGGCACCAGAACGGTGGCGCCGGGATGGCCTGGCAGTGACGATGAAGGGGTTGCGGTGAAGGTACTTACGTTCTTCAACCATGCCGGGGGGGTCGCGAAGACGAGCACGGCGCGAGACATCGGCTTCGTGCTCGGTGAGCTGGGGCACCGGGTTCTGCTGATCGATGTCGACCCGCAGGCCAACCTGACGACGTGGATGGGCATCGAGGAGGACGTCGGGCTGGCACAGACGGTCTACCCGGCGGTGATCGGCGATCCGGAGCGGGGGGCCGAGGAGGAGACGGACGCGGAGCTGGACCTGCCGGCACCACTTCATGCGCATGGCGTCGACCTGATCCCGAGCCACCTCAACATCGCTATCATCGAGCGCGAGGTGTTGAGCATCTTCATGGGCGTGATGCGACTGCGCGAGGCGGTCAGGCGGTTGCGGGGGTATGACTTCGTGCTCATCGACCCGCCACCGAG
The DNA here is from genome assembly GCA_037388885.1 of Gemmatimonadota bacterium. Lineage (GTDB taxonomy): Bacteria > Gemmatimonadota > Gemmatimonadetes > Longimicrobiales > RSA9 > JARRJS01. The sequence goes on along the minus strand of JARRJS010000416.1, from coordinate 136 downwards.
CCTGGGGCAGCTTTCGGCCCTGGCGGTGGTTGCGGCGGACCACGTGGTGGTGCCGCTGCCCACGAATCGCAAGGGGCTGGACGGCATCCCCACGGTGATCAAGATGGTTCGCGAGTACCGGAAGGCGGCACGCGAC
>JARRJS010000415.1:0-1471 GCA_037388885.1 Gemmatimonadota bacterium | reverse complement strand
GTACGTCGTACGATTTCGAGTCTGTTCTTCGCGGCCGCCGCCGCGCTTCTCACTGCCTGCAGCGGCGGGAGCTCCGGTGGCAGCACCGGTCCGGGCCCGACGCCCGCGATCACGAGCGTGTCGCCCAGCACGGGCACGACGGGAACGGAGCTCAAGGTCGACGGGTCGAACTTCCGTTCGGGCGCCAGCGTCCTGGTCGGCACGCTCACCGCGGACTCGGTCGACGTCGCTTCGGGCTCGCAGCTGTTCGCCTACGTCCCATCCGGGATCAAGGCGGGCGACACGCTGAACGTCACGGTGAAGAACGCGGACGGTACGGACGCGACCATGGACTCGGCGTTCGTGGTCGTGGCGCCACGGCTCGACTTCGTCAACGGCGCCACGAAGCCCTCCGGGAACGCCGGCAGCACGGTGGTGCTGGACGGAAACGCGTTCGGCGACGTGCAGGGTCCGGGGAAGGTCCTGTTCTCGGACGGAGCAGGGGGAACCGTGCAGGCGACGATCGCGAGTCCGGGCGACTGGACCAACACCTTCATCCTGACCACGGTGCCGTCGGGGGCCGCGACCGGTCCGATCGCGGTACAGACGGCCACCGGCACGAGCGACTCTCTCACGTTCACCGTGACCCAGAACGCGACGTTCAGCCCGTCGGTCGTGAACTGGACGCAGACTACCAGCCTCCCGGGGGCGCTCAGCGGGCACGCGGCGCTCGCGGTGGGTGGCTCGGGCGATGACAGTGTCCCCACCACGACGGTCGAGTACGCGACAATCCAGTCGGACGGGACCCTCGGAACGTGGACGAGTGGCACCGCGTTGCCGTCCGGGCGTGCCTTCCAGGCGGTCGTGGCCGCGACCCCCTTCAACTCCCACGTCGGCGGGAGCGGCCGGCTGTACGTCATCGGCGGCATCGATGCGAAGGGCGGGGACCCCGTCACGACGGTCCTCGACGCGCCCCTCGCATCCGACGGGACGGTCGGAAGCTGGGGCCAGTCGCAGCCGTCTCTTCCGGTCGGGCTCCACTCGATGGGGGCCGTGATCTTCCAGAGCAACCTGTACGTCGTGGGTGGCGCTGCGGCGGGTGATACGGCGTCGTCCGCCGTGTACCGGGCGGCCATCGACACGCTCGGGGACCTGGGCCCGTGGCAGGAGCTCACGGCGCTGCCAGCGCCGCGCAGCTACGGCCAGCTCGTGCTCATCGGCAACTGCCTCATCGAGCTCGGCGGAGACAGCGCCGCGGTCACGCCGGAAGCCTCGGCGATCACGCAGACCCGGTATGCGAACATCGTCCGCTCCAGGGTGGACCTGCGTACCGATGACCTGGTGAGCACCGGCTGGACGCTCGACGACACCCAGCCCATCAAGGCCCGGGAGAAGCACGTCTCGCTGGTCGCCGGTGGCGGCATCCTCCAGGACGCGGGCCTCTACAACGGGATCGGCTCACTTGGAGCCAGCGAGGACACGTACGCCTCGG
>JARRJS010000414.1:0-1248 GCA_037388885.1 Gemmatimonadota bacterium | reverse complement strand
TGGGTGGCGCGGCCCTCTTCGTAGCCGAGCGTCACCTGCGCCTTGCCGTCGGGTCGGAGGTAGGGGAGGATGCCCTGCTTGCGTACCTCCGCCATGCGCCGGGTGAGGGCGTGCGCCAGCATGATCGGCAGCGGCATGGCCTGCGGCGTCTCGTCCGTGGCGTAACCGAACATCATCCCCTGGTCGCCGGCCCCGACCAGGTCGAAGTCGTCGCCGCTGTCGGCCTCCTGGGCGCGGTCGACGCCCAAGGCGATGTCGGGCGACTGCTCGTTGACCGCGATGAGCACGGCGCTGTGGTCGGCGTCGATGCCGTAGCTGGCGTCGGTATAGCCGACGTCGCGTACCGCCTGCCTGACGATCGCCTGGAAGTCGACGTAGCCGTGGCAGGTGATCTCGCCGGCGATGAGCGCCAAGCCGGTGGTGAGGATGGTCTCGGCCGCCACCCGGGCGTAGGGATCCTCCGTCAGGATAGCGTCCAGCACGCTATCGCTGATGCGGTCAGCGAGCTTGTCGGGGTGACCTTCGTTCACCGATTCGGCGGAGATGAGTCTGCGCACGCCTGGGTCCGCTGACGACGCCCACGACGTGGTGAGGCTCATGCGCGCCATCTACGCCGAGCGGCGCTACTTCGTGGGTGACGGGCCGCCCTTCGTCCAGTCGCTGGCACGCCGCATCACCGGGGACGACCCCGCCTTCGCGCTCTACCTGGTGGCCGACGACCAGGCGAACGAGCGTCGCGGGCTGGCGGGCTGGCTGGAGCTGCACCGCATGCAGCCGCGGCGCCTGCAGCACGTTGCGGTGCTGACCGTCGCGGTCGCGCCGGACCGGCGCCGGCAGGGCGTCGGGCGGGAGCTGATGCGCCGCGGTTACGGCTGGGCGCGTGAGGTCGGGGTCCGCAAGCTCAGCCTCAACGTGCGTGCCTCCAATGCCGGGGCCATCGCTCTGTACCGCTCGGAGGGCTTCGAGGAGGAGGGGCGCGAGCGCGCCCAGGTCCGCACCGACGATGGTGAGTTCGAGGACAACGTGATCATGGCGCGCATGCTGTAACGCGCCGAACGCGGCCACCGGGCGTTGCAGGCCGCGTGTTCGAGCGTTGCCGGTAATGCCGCGTAATGCAAAAACGGGAACGCTGAGCGTGATTGAAGCGTCTGGGAAGGAATTAACTCCTGGAACGCTGAGTTAACTGCCTCACTCCTAGACTATAAAATGAAAAGATTTTTTATCCTGTTTTTCCTGCTGTTGATGATG
>JARRJS010000413.1:0-1403 GCA_037388885.1 Gemmatimonadota bacterium | reverse complement strand
GCGAGTGGTACGACGTGTGGGCGCTGTCGGGCCGGGGGTGAAAGCGGTTGGCGCGGGTCATGTCGGGACCGAGGATCTTCCAGTCACGGCCGCGGTCGGTGAGCTTGAACAGGTAGTTGCCGCCCAGGTAGAGGACCGTCGGGTCGTGGCTCGAGATCACGAACGGCGTGTTCCAGTCCCACCGGAACGGATAGCCGCTCTCGGCCCCGGCGTCCTCGGCTTCCGGCTTCACGCTCTCGGTGTGCCAGTCGACCACGTCCAGCCGCCCGATGTTGCCGTACTGGTACTCGGCGTAGCGGATCTGCGGACTGTCGGCCGACACGGCCGAGCTGAAACCGTCCCCTCCGTAGACCGTGTACCAGTCCGCCGCGGTGATGCCCATCCGCTCGCGCGTGCGGCTCGGTCCGCACCATACGCCGTTGTCCTGGAGCCCTCCGCACACCTGGTAGGGCACCTTGCTCGTGTCGACGTCCACCTCGTAGAACTGGCTGGCCGGGATGAGCTGGTGTGCCCAGCTCTCGCCGCCGTCGTAGCTCTGGTAGACGCCCCCGTCGTTGCCGAGCAGCATGTGATGGGAGTCGTCGGGGTCGAACCACAGGGCGTGGTTGTCGACGTGCACGTTGCGGTAGCGCACGGGCGAGAAGGAGCGGCCGCCGTCGGTCGAGTGGAAGAGCCGCGTGGCGCCCAGGTAGACGTTCGTGCTGTCGCTCGGGTCGACCCACACCTCGTTGTAATAGTAGTCGGGCACGGCCGAGAGGTCGTTGATGATGCGGCCGAGGTCCCGGCTGGGCAGGCCGTTGTCCTTGCCGGGCGCGGTGAGTCTCGTCAACGTAGCGCCCCCTTCCCGGGTGCGCCAGATCCCACTGCCGGCGCCGGCGCCCTCCATCTTGCCGCCCCCCCAGCGCAGCCGATGCCAGCCCGCCGCGTACAGCACCTTCGGGTTCTTCGGATCGATGCGGAGGTCGACGAAGCCGGTCGTGTCGTCCACGAACAAGACCTTCTTCCACGTCTTCCCGCCGTCCACGGTCGTGGAGACTCCGCGCTCCGGGTCGGGCCCCCACAGGTGCCCGAGGGCGGCCACGTACACGACGCCGCTGTCCACGGGGTCGATGGCGATGCGGCCGATCTCGCGCGTGTCCTTCAGCCCCATGTTCTTCCAGCTCTTGCCGCCGTCCGCCGAGCGGTACACGCCGTCCCCCCAGGTCTGGGAGCGCAGGGAGTTGCGCTCGCCGGTGCCGACCCAGACCACGCGGTGGTTCCACGGGGCCACGGCGATGTCCCCCACCGACGAGCTGCCCTCGTGGTCGAACACCGACTTCCAGGTCGTGCCGGCGTTCGTGGTCTTCCACACGCCGCCGGAGGCCAGGCCCGCGTAAGCCACCCGGTGGCCGGCCGAGTCGGGC
>JARRJS010000412.1:0-1001 GCA_037388885.1 Gemmatimonadota bacterium | reverse complement strand
GAGCAGCCAGACGTCGTTCGGGCCTGTGCCGGCTACGCCGACCACGCTGGCGTTGGTGACCTGTAGGGGGGACCAGGCGGAGCCGTCGTAGTGGAGGACCGCGCCGAACAGACCTCCGCCCCAGATGTCGCTTCCGCTGCTTCCCCACAGGTAGCCGATGTCGCGCGGGAGCTTGGTGGCCGGCTTCGACCACGTCGTGCCGTTCCAGTGCAGTGCGCCGCCCTCGATGCCGACCGCCCAGGCGTCGTCGGGGGTCGCGGCGTAGATGCTGGTGATGAAGCCAGCCTGGCCCGTGTAGGCCACGGACCAGCTCGCGCCGTCGTAGTGACGGATCGTGGCCTGCAGGTTCACGTTGCCCGAGAGCCAGACGTCGTCTTTCGACGTTCCACCCAGGGCCACCAGCTCGCCGTCGGTCGGCCCCGGCACGCTGACTTGCTTCATCGCGTGGCCGTCCCAGTGGACGAGGATCGCCGACTTCGGGGTGTTGGGCGCGTCGCCCGCGAACCACACGTTGCTCTTCGACGTTCCCCACACGCCGTCGAACGAGCTCTTGTCGGTCGAGGAGCGATCGTACGCCACCGACCACTTGGTGCCGTCGTAGTGGAGGATGCGCGCCACCGTCTGATCGCCCGCGGAGCCGACGGCCCACACGTCGTCGGGCGCGGAGCCCCAGAGCTGGTTGACGAAGGCGTAGGTCGCATCGCCCGCGGAGATGCTCGACTTCGTCCAGGTCGAGCCGTTCCAGTGCTGGAAGTCCAGGCTCACCGCGCCGTTCGACGCGGCCCAGGCGTCGGAGGGCGTGTTCGCCCAGATCGCCTTCGCCGGCTCGACGCCCCACGCGGGCGGCGGCGGCGTGATCACGTTCCAGCTGGCGCCGTCCCAGTGCGCCATCACTCCACCCAGGCCCACCGCCCATGCGTCGCCTGCCGGGCTCTGCCAGAGCGCCCGGTAGTCACCGGGCAGATCCCGCGAGCTCCATCCGCTGCCGCCGCCATGGCTGT
>JARRJS010000411.1:0-1003 GCA_037388885.1 Gemmatimonadota bacterium | reverse complement strand
GGCCTGGGCCCAGTACGTCGGTTTTCCGATCCACACCTACTGGCCGTTTCTCACGCACATGTTCCTGCACGCCGGCTGGCTGCACATCATCTTCAACATGTGGTTCCTGTGGATCTTCGGCGACAACGTGGAGGACCGCATGGGCCGGGCGCGCTTCCTGGCCTTCTACCTCCTCTGCGGCCTGGTGGCTGCGACGACGCAGATGCTGGTCACGCCCGGCTCGACGATCCCGAGCGTCGGGGCCTCGGGCGCCATCGCGGGCGTCATGGGGGCCTACCTGTTCCTGTTCCCGAAAGCGCGCGTGATCGTGCTGCTTCCGATTTTCTTCTTTCCGTTCTTCTTCGAGCTGCCCGCCATCGTCTACCTGATCTTCTGGTTCGGCCTGCAGCTCTTCAGTGGCACGCTCGCCCTCGCCCGGCCCGAGCATGTCGGCGGGATCGCGTTCTGGGCACACGTCGGCGGCTTCACGGCCGGCGTGGTCCTGTATCGGCTGTTCCTGGTCCGGCAGAAGCGTCGGCACCGCTTCGAGGCGGACGAGCGCATCGTGGAGGACTCGTGGATTCCACGCTGGCGGCGATAGGGAGACGTCAATGAGCGCCATGGACATCTTCTGGCTCTTCCTCATCCTGATAGCACTCCAGCCGGTCATCAAACGCCACCTGCTGGAGGCGTCACGCCGGCGCCTGATCGCCCGCATCGAGGAGCAGCGCGGCTCGCGCGTCGTGCTGCTCGTCCACCGCCAGGAGACGATGAGCTTCCTGGGGTTCCCACTGATGCGCTATATCGACATCGACGACGCCGAGGACGTGATCCGCGCCCTGCACCTGACCGACCCCGGCGTGCCGCTCGACCTGGTGCTGCACACACCGGGCGGACTGGTCCTGGCGACCACGCAGATCGCCCGCGCCATCCGGCACTACAAGGGCCGTGTCACCGTCTTCGTTCCGCACTACGCCATGTCGGGCGGCACGCTGATCGCGATGTCCGCGCACCAGATCGTGAT
>JARRJS010000410.1:0-1005 GCA_037388885.1 Gemmatimonadota bacterium | reverse complement strand
CTGCGTGAGGCGTTCACGGCCACGTTCGGTGAGGACGCCGTCGCCACCGCGCCGAGACACATGGGCGGCGAGGACTTCTCGGCCTATCTCGCCGCCAAGCCCGGCACCTTCTTCAACGTGGGCGCAAGGCCGCCGGGCGTGGACGTGGCCTACCCCCACCATCACCCGAAGTTCGCCATCGACGAGGCCGCGCTGGAGACCGGCGTGGCCGCGTTCCTGACGGCGGTCGAGGCGATGGGAGAAGGCAAGGACTGAGCACGCGCGGCGGGCGCATGTCTACGTGACCGGTGTTCACAGGCGCTACGCCGCGATGAGAACGCCCTCCCTGGGAGGGTTATCATCACACGCGTCATGGCAGCCGTAGCCCAGGAGCCGAAACCGGGGGACGTGCGGATCGACACGCCCGCTCGCGCTCCGCTGCGGCGCTTCAGGCGCAACCGGTTGGGGAGGACGGGACTGTCGCTCAGCTTGCTGGTCGTGCTGGTGGCGGTGTTCGCGCCGGTCTTGTCCACGCGCGATCCCAACACGCAGTTCCCCTCGGGCCTGTCGGCGTTGGGCGGGCCGTTGCCGCCCAGCCACACGTTCTGGTTCGGAACCGACAACCTCGGGCGCGACCTCTACAGCCGCATCCTCTACGGCACGCGGACCTCGATGTTCGTCGCCATCACCGCCAACGTCATGTCGGTCGTGATCGCGCTGGTGTTCGGGACCGTGGCCGGCTACGCGGGCGGCATCGTGGACACCGTGCTCATGCGCATCACCGACATCTTGATCAGCTTCCCGGTGTTGCTGCTCGCCGGCTTCCTGGCGGTGGTGTTGCGGCCCGGCGTCACCGTGGTTGTGCTGGTGATCGGCTTTTCTTCCTGGTTCTACCTGGCGCGCATCGTCCGCGGGGAAGTGCTGTCGGTGAAGCGGCGCGAGTACATCGAGGCGGCGCGCGCGCTCGGCGCGCCGAGCGGGCGCATCGTGTCAAGCCATGTGCTGCCGCAGATCCTGGGACAGGCG
>JARRJS010000409.1:0-1008 GCA_037388885.1 Gemmatimonadota bacterium | reverse complement strand
AACGCCGATTTCTTCCCGGACAGACCGCTCGCTACCTTTCGCGCTGAACGGACGGCTCGGTCTGTCCATGTTGCGTGCGCCGGCGTCCTGGCAACCAACGAGGAAGCCTCCGGCCGCATGCCGGTGGCCTTCGGACCTCAGTAACCGATCGCCTGACCTTCACGCCGCGGATCGCTGGCTCCCAGGTAGCCGCCGCCTTCGAGCCGCCAGATCGCCTGGCCGCCGCCGAAGAAGCGGTCGCCGGAGGCTACGCTCGGGTCACGCAACACCACGTGGCCGCGCTCTTCGAGATCGTGGTAGACGGAGGCTGCGTGGCCACGCTCGATGGCGACGGTGGTGCCGTCACGAAGGATCTGCCAGCGGGGCGCGTCGATCGCGGCCTGGGCATTCTGGCCGTAGAGCAGCGTGCGGAGCATGACCTGCACGTGGCCCTGGGCCTGCATCGCCCCGCCCATGACGCCAAACGCCGCGAGGGGCCTGCCGTGGCGGGTCACGAAGCCGGGGATGATGGTGTGGAACGGCCGCTTGCCGCCGGCTACACGGTTGGGGTGACCAGGTTCGAGGACGAAACAGGTCCCGCGATTCTGGAGGCTGATGCCGGTGCCGGGAACGACCACGCCGGATCCGAAGCCCTGGTAGTTCGACTGGATGAACGACACCATCCGCCCATCGGCGTCGGCCGTGCACAGGTACACGGTATCGGACTTGCCGGGGACGCCCGGCTTGGCGACAGCGGCGTGGGAGGGGTCGATCAGCTTCGCCCTCTCGCTGAGGTAGGCGGCGTCGAGGAGGTCGGAAGGGCGCACCTCCATGCTGTCGGCGTCGGCGACATAGCGGTAGAGGTCGGCGAAAGCGAGCTTCATCGCTTCGATCTCCAGGTGGAGGGCGTCCGCGGAGTCCGGTTCCATGTCCGCCAGGGCGGTGTGCTCCAGCAGGCCCAGGGCGATCAGTGCCGCGATGCCCTGGCCGTTGGGAGGGATCTCGTGCACGTCCGCACCGGCGACGGGC
>JARRJS010000408.1:0-1010 GCA_037388885.1 Gemmatimonadota bacterium | reverse complement strand
GGCAAGCAGAGTGGCTTCATCTCGGCACGCCTGGGCGCGCAGAGCTGCGTCACCTGGGGGTTCGGCCCGTTCACGTACCCGCACCTGGCCGCTACCCACTGCCGGGACTACGCGTCGATCGTGACTGTCACCCTGGTCAAGCGCAAGCACGGCACGGCCGTGAGCATCGGCTCCAGCGACACCTACGAGGCGCACCAGCTCGCGGCCAGGATCCGTGCCGCGCTGAGGCCGCACGAAGACCTGGCGGACTGAGGTCCGCGCCGCCCTGGCGAGATGCTGGCGTGACGGCGAGATCGCGGCCAAGGCCGGATCCTTGGCGAGGGCGCAGGTCGGAATGCCTGTCGCGACGTTGAGCGTGCACCACCTTCGAGTCGAGCTGTGGTCGCCGGCTGTGATGCGCGGCCCGGGGCCGGCAAAGACAGGGGTGGACCCAGCATTTCACGCGGGACGTCCGTCCTAGCGTCCACCACGGACATGCGCTGTCCTGGATAGCACCGACCCGCGCTCGCGTGCGCGCCGCCTACGGTGATGTCACGGGGACGCTGATCGCAGGGACGGTCATGGAGGGGTGGCCCCGTGGGAGGTGAGTACCATGCGAAGCCTTCGGCGGCTCGCGCTCGCGCTGTTGGCCCTGTCCGCGGCGTGGGCATCGGCGCAGCTCGTCGTCTACTCCAGCGTGGACGAGGAGAACGCCCGCAAGATACTGAACGCGTTCACCGACGCAACCGGGGTTCAGGTTCAAATGGTGTTCCTGTCCTCGGGACCCGCCCTCTCCCGGATCGAGGCCGAGAAGAACCGGCCGCAAGCAGACGTGTGGTTCGGCGCTCCGAGCGAGAACCACATTCTCGCCAAGGACCGCGGCCTCACACAACCGTACGTGAGCGCCAACGCAGCTGCGCTGCCGGCAGACTTCAAGGACGCGCAAGGCTACTGGCACGCCATCTACACCAACCCGCTGGCCTTCGGCGTGCGCACCGACATCCTCGCGCAGCGTAACGCGCCCGTGCCGG
>JARRJS010000407.1:0-1010 GCA_037388885.1 Gemmatimonadota bacterium | reverse complement strand
CCGATGCCCACCGGTGCGGCCGATCCCGAGGAAGCGGCCCGGGCATACGAACGGACGCTGCGGGAGCATCTCGGAGACGCGGGGCCACGCTTCGATCTGGCGCTGCTGGGGATCGGGCCGGAGGGGCACACCGCTTCGCTTTTTCCCGGCTCGCCGGCGCTCGGCGAACGGACGCGCTGGGTGATGCCGGTGCGGGTGGCCGCCCAGCCGCCGCTGCGGCTCACGCTGACGCCCGCAGCGCTCGACGCCGCAGAGGATGTTTTCTTCCTGGTGGCCGGCGCGCACAAGCGGGAGATCGTGGCGAAGCTGCTCCGGCTGCCGTCGGGAGAAGACGGCGGCTATCCGGCGGCGCAGTTGCGGCCGCGAGGGCGCGTGGTGATGTTCCTCGATCGTGCCGCTTACGGCGGCAACGGCTCTTGAGACAGCCCGCTCTTGCCTACACCCATCCCTTTATTTTGGCCGCGACTCTTCAGCCGTCCCAGCGGGGCGGGCGAACTGCTTCAGTTATTGCTCCAGAGTGAAGATGACGCTGATCGTCGTCTGCACTTCCATCGGCTTCCCGTTCAGGTAGGTGGGGCGATAGCGCCACTGGGCGACGGCGTCAATGGCCGCCCGAATCAGCAGCGCCGGTCCCGAAACCGGGTGGAGCGCCTTGATGCTGCCGTCCGTGCCGATGATCGCGGCCAGCTTCACCGTCCCTTGCACGCGCACCGACCGCGCGATGGACGGGTAGACGGGCCTGACGAACTTGATGAGCCGGGCGGACTGCAGGTTACTGGGGACGACCATGCGCGACGGCGGCTTGGCCACTGGTGGCGGTGACGGCAGAGTGCTGTCGCCGGAGAAGAGCGAACCGGGCGAGTTGCCGGTGCCGCCGGGGATTCCGTCCTTGATTTGCGGAGCGGTGGACTGGGGCGCGGGGCCCGTGTCGGGAATGACTCTGGCGTGAGGAGGGATGGCGGTGGGCACGGAGAACTTGTTCGTTCCCAGCACGACGGTGACGGGTGTCC
>JARRJS010000406.1:0-1011 GCA_037388885.1 Gemmatimonadota bacterium | reverse complement strand
CCTGCGTGAGCTGCCCCGGCGGTGATCCGGCCGCCACCAGCCTGCCCCAGGCACACAGCGGGCACTTCCTCGGAAAGCCGGACAAGATCGCCACGGCAGAGCTGTGCGGCTCCTGCCACTCGGATCCCGACAAGATGCGGGAGTACGACCTGCCCACGGGACAGCTTGCCCAGTTCCGCACCAGCAAGCACGGTCAGCTCCTGTTCGGGCAGCACAACCAGGATGTGCCGACCTGCACGGACTGCCACGGCACGCACATCATCTATCCGCCCTACGATGCCCGTAGCCGCGTCTACCCCACGAACATCCCGGGGACCTGCGCGAGCTGCCACTCGGACCCGAAGCTCATGTCGAAGTACGGCATTCGCACCGACCAGTTCGCTCAGTACCGCAGCAGCGCCCACGGCGTCGCCCTGTTCCAGGATCAGAACTTCGCGGCGCCCACCTGCGTCGGGTGCCACGGCGCCCACTCCGAGCTGCCGCCCACGGTGACCGAGATCGCCAGCGTCTGCGGCCGATGCCACGTGCTCGTCGAGCAGGAGTTCGCGAAGGGGCCCCACGGCGCCGCCGCCCGCGCCGGGAACCTGCCTGGCTGCCTCGCCTGCCACAGCAACCACGGCACGGAACGCGTCCCGGCCGACAGCATCACCGCCACGTGCGACCGGTGCCACGGACCGAGCTCCCGGGTCCATCAGCTCGGGGTCGACATCCAGCGCCGCGTGGTGCAGGCCACGGCCGACATCCAGGCGGCGGAGCGCGCCATCGACCAGATGTCCGCCGCCGGACAGCGGACCGGCTATTATCGCTTCCGCTACAAGGCGGGCCTCACGTACTTCAGGGAGATCGCCCAGAAGCAGCACCGGCTCAACCTGGACACGCTCGACGACCTCGCTCGACGCGTGCGCTCCGTGTCGATCGACCTCGACTCGCGGGCGAAGGCCACGCAGGAGGGCCGTTGGGAGCACAAGCTGCTTCTGCTGCCGGTGTGGTTCCTGTCGCTATCCGCGGTCG
>JARRJS010000405.1:0-1015 GCA_037388885.1 Gemmatimonadota bacterium | reverse complement strand
ATCGTTGTATGTGCACGGTTCCAGCTCCGTGCCGTCGGGAAGCTTGGCGCCAGGAATCGACACCTGGCCCAGGCCGCCGAAGACGTTCACGGTCAGCACGACGCCGGTGCCCAGGACGGCCCAGTTGCTGAACCCCGCGACCGGTGCGCTGACCGTGTGCGCGTCCCGATCCGCCGTAGACCCGGCTACAGGCTGCCATACGCCATCGACCAGGTGGTGCATCCGGGGATAGGTGTTCGGCGGCAGGTTCGCGGGATCATACCAGATCGTGAGAGTGCCCGGAGGATCGAATGTCGTACCTTCCGGGCCGAGGTCGAAGGCCGTCCCCACCACCAGAGCCGACGTGTCCGGATAGCCCGTAGCCGGCTGCACCGTGATGCCGATGGGCGTCTCCTGGGGCGGAATGAGGAGCGTCACGGCGCCGCCCTCCGCCACGACCGTCCCGCCGTCCGTCCCCACGACGTACACCGCGCCCTGCTCGATCCGGAACTTGATGGGCAGCGTACGGCCGTCCTTGAGCGGCACGTCCTCGTTGGTGTTGATGTTCCTCAGCTCGCCTCCCGACTCCGCGACGTCCACGTCCGCGTGCCCCAGCTCCGTGCCCGCCACCAGCACACGGATGCGGTACGTGGCGTCAGGATCCAGCGCGAACATGTCGGTGTGCCAGTTCACGATGTAATTCTCGGCGTCCGGATCCACCCGGACCGTCTCGGAGCCTGGCCCTTCACTCATGGTGTAGGAGATGGGGAACATGTCCGGTTGCGTGGGGGCGCAGCCGTCGACGTCGAGTGCGCAGATCTCGACGACCGGTTCAAGCGACGCGTCGAACGCATCGGCGTCGAAGGCCGCATCGCCGGTAGGATCCCCGACCAGCGGCGGCAGGAAGAAGAAGTCCAGGTTGCCTCCGCCGTGCGCCGCGTCGACGATCTCGTCGAGCGGTGCCGGCACGTCGGAGAGCGGGGCGGTGGATTGGTCCCCACAGGAAAGGGTGAGAGTCAACAGCGCGCTGCACACG
>JARRJS010000404.1:0-1018 GCA_037388885.1 Gemmatimonadota bacterium | reverse complement strand
CCCCCGCCGAGAAGCTCACGCAGCGCGTCTACAACATCGGCGCGTTCAGCCCCAGCGCCGGCGAGATCCGCGACATGGTCCTCCGGCACATGCCGAAGGCCGACATCTCATTCCACCCGGACAAGCCCCGCGCCCGCATCGTGGACACCTGGCCGGAGGACGTGGACGACACGCCGGCGCGAACAGACTGGGGCTGGAAGCCGGACTACGACTTCGAGCGGGCGTTCAGCGAGTACCTGATCCCGACGATCACGCGCTACTACGAGCAGCATCCCCAGAAGCGTCAGCAGACGGGCGTGTAAAGCGCGCCTTCGCACGGGCGCTGTACGGGCCTCTGGCCCGTTTGCCGGACGGGCGAGGCACCCGTCCCCCCCGGCATGAGGCCGCTTCTCAATGAAACAGCCCGCCAGCGCTGTGCGCCCGCACACTATGCCAGCAGAAACGGCTCGCCCGGCTTGATCTGCGGCGGCTTCTCCAGCCGCGTGCAAAGATCTTCGGCCCACACCGCGTAGCGCGGACTGATCTCCAGCGGTGCGGCGGGCTCGCCGTCGTCGCCACGCGGAACCTCCACGCCGCACGTTTCCAGCCACCGTGCCGCCCGGCGGATCAGGTCACGCCGTGCCGTCACCGCCGAGTCCACGCCCTCCGCGTTCTTCACCGGGCTGAACTCCTCCGCGCGGTGCGTGTACATCACGAGCGGGTTCTTCGCCAGCGGAACGGCGTCGAACACGAACATCTCGACCTTCACGGCGTTCGGCTTATCGGGCTCGATGCGCCTGCCCGTCTCGTCGACATGCGGCACCTTCTTGTCCGCGCGGTGCCAGGGCAGGGCAATGTCACTTCCGGGCGCCGTCACCCGCTCGATGAACCGCCGGCTCAGCACATGGATCGCGATGCTCCCGGCGTCGAATTTCCGCGCGCCGTCGGGGTTCTTCGCGTGGGCCAGCTCGTCGGGCAGATCGCTGTATTCGATCACCGTCACGCGCCCGTCGACCACGCAGAAGTTGCCCACCCGCTC
>JARRJS010000403.1:0-1020 GCA_037388885.1 Gemmatimonadota bacterium | reverse complement strand
GTTCACGGTGGCGCTCGACCGGCCCTCGCCAACAGGCGGGGGCCGGTTCTGTTGCGACGACGCTCGCGCCGGGCCGGCAACACGCTGCGCGTGCTCGAGGGCGCACAGCGGCTCGACGTCGTGCCTCCGCCGACGCCCGCGCGCGTGTCCCCCGCCCGCGTCCGGTGCCCTTCCGAACACGCACCTGACGGCGGCTTCGTTGAGAGCCCCTGACGCGCGCTCGAGAACCTAGCCGATCGATCCCCCGCGAGGATGCCGCAGGGGGGCCGCGCCCGGAGCGCCCGGAACGCGTCGGCGCTCAGCTGCCGGCGACCCGCCGCGTCTCCTGCCCGGCATCGGCGCGCGAACGGCTGGGGAAGAAGAGGAGTGCCAGCGCGAGGGCGGCGTTGAGGTAGGGCACGAACACCAGCCCGGAGATGAGGATGGACGCGCCCATGTCGCGAAGGCGGCCGATCAGCTGCGCCTGGATCACCACCAGCACCACGATGAGGACGCCGACGAAGATGAGGGCCTCGGTCGGCTGGTGCGTCCGCACGACCTGCCAGCGCCACCATAGGACCGGCGCCGAGATGGCAACGCTCAAGAAGAGGCGCAGGGCGTACTCCTTCCGCCCGACGTCGCGGGTGTACGGGAAGAGCGCGTCGAACATGTGCATCCGCCTCCACCTGCCGGGGGGACGTTCGTCCCGGCATGCCCCAGTATGCCGAACGAACGGCCGTTAGCGCGGGATGACAAATGTCCCGCCGGCGCGATGGGCAAGGGGCGCGGCGCCAGCACCTCCGGCACGGCTCCTCCGGCACGGCTCCTCCGGCACGGCTTGTCCGGCACCGCTTGTCCGGCACCGCTTGTCCGGCACGGCATCTCCGGTGCCGTTCTCCCGGCTTTGGGCGCCGTCAGGTGCAGCCGTGTCACCGAAGCCGATCTTCCGGGATGTTGTCCCTGAGACAACCATTGTAGGATGTTCACTACGGTGATCCATGCGCCCGGCCCGTTCGTGGGCATCCCGCCACTTAGCCAAGA
>JARRJS010000402.1:0-1023 GCA_037388885.1 Gemmatimonadota bacterium | reverse complement strand
ACGCGATGACGACCCCGAACGCCTCCTGTGCCGCGCTGTCGGAGTACGTCGCCACCCAGGGCGCGTTGAACGCGTGCCGCTGGCCCGGGAACAGTCGCATGTCCACCTGGCCACCGGCTGCGACGACAGCATCCCGAAGTTCGTGGGCGAACGACACGGGCACGATCCTGTCGTCTTCCCCGTGCAGGATGAGCAATGGCGGCAGGCCCTTGACCTCGTCCTCCAGAGGCAGGGTGCCGCCCCCACCACCTCCGTAGAAATCCACGACGGCCGCGACCGAGGGGATCGACGCGCCGACGGAAACGGCAAGAAAGGCCCCTCGCGAATATCCGACGAGGGCGATGCGTCGGCCGTCCACGACCGGCATCGACCGGAGGTACTCGACGGCGTTCTTCACGGTCCGACGCCATGTTCCCCACTTCCGCAGCTTTTCCGCCGAGCCGATAGCGGCACCCCCGGTCGTCGCGAAGTAGTCCAGGATCAGCGCCACGAACCCGGAATCGGCGTACGCGCGGGCGAGGTCCACGTACTCGGCCCGCCATCCGGTCGAACCGTACAGGAGAATGACGGCCGGGTGAGGACCCGGCGCCCCGGGCGTGACGACGTCTCCCCAGACCTCCGCGCCCGGCGACTGCCAAAGGAGTCGCGGCTGCTGAGCGCAGCCGGCGGCATGAACGCCAGACTTGGCCAGAACCAGAGCAAGCCCGACGATCCGCATGTCTGACTCCTTCGCCTGCATGGCGTGGCGCACCGGTCCGGAACGGCGGCCGGCGGACGGTTCCGTGGCAATGCTACTTGAAGCGCTCGTCCGATCTCCGGCCCCTGACGCCCTTTCCCGCTTCTTCCAGCCAGCCGGTCCGCACCTCGGCGTCCGCGTCGAACTCCGGCACGTACGGCTTGATGTCCAGCAGGGGCGTGCCGTCGAGGGCGTCTATGTTGCGGACGTGCAACAGGCCGTCCTCGATTCGTTCCAGCGGCACGACGGACAGGCCGATGGCGTTCGGTCGCCGGGGCGCACGCGTG
>JARRJS010000401.1:0-1030 GCA_037388885.1 Gemmatimonadota bacterium | reverse complement strand
CAGGCGAGCTTCCCCTGGGGATGGACCACGCCACACCCGACATTGGGACGGAAGTCCAGCGACTCGTCGGCCTGTACGCGGACCGCGTCCCCGGCCGGCCCTCGAAGGCACTCCTCGGCGCGGTCGGCAAGGCCGTGAAACGGCTCCTCACCACGGACGGGTTCCCGGTGGACGATGTGGAACGCGCCGTCGCCGCTGCCGCCCCGCACGCCCGCCGGGACATCGACCGGTTCGTCGCCGCACCTACGTCCGCCACCCCGGCCCTCACCCGCAGGGCCGAACGGAAGGCGATGTTCGACGCGTGGGAACGGAAGTACCAGGCCGGAGATGCGTCGTGAACGAACAGGAAGTGCTGCGGCTCTGTCGGGGCCTCGCCTCACTGTTCCCAAGCCAGCAGTTCGACGAGGAGACCCCGGCGATGTGGGGGCCGCTCCTGGAGAACATTCGGTTCGCCGACGCTGTCGAGGCGACCCGTCACGTCGCGTCCAGGGAGAAGTTCATCTCGGTCGCCGACATCCTCGGCGAAGTGAAGAAGATCCGCCGGGACCGGCTGCCAGGCGTGGACACCGTCCATGTCCCGGCCGACCCGGACGACGTCACCGCCTGGCTGGCCGCGTACCGCCGCGTGGTGGCCGCTGTGGCCGACGGGGTCCATGTGGACCAGACCCCACCCGCTATCGCCGCACAGGCCGACGTGCGGGCTCTCATCGACGGCGCGTTCCGTGCCGTCCAGGAAGGGAAGAGGAAGCAGTGAACGAATTCACGATCGAGTGGACGAACCTGTACGGAGCGCGGCACCTCGTCGTCGTCACTCCGGCCGGCCGGTGGGTCAAGTGCGGGCTCACCGCCGTCAGCGCTACGCCTGGCGCACCGTGCCCGGCCTGTCTCGCCGCTTTCCAGGGCCTCGCCGAGACGATCACGGAGGAGTGATGGCGGCGCCGGCTTGGGTGTGGGTCACGACCCGTAACGCGTCGTTCGGTGTCGTCGTCCGTGACGGCGTCATCATCGAGGCCGCGCCGATCGCGCGATG
>JARRJS010000400.1:0-1031 GCA_037388885.1 Gemmatimonadota bacterium | reverse complement strand
CTCTCCACCCCAAACAGCCTCTGCTGAGTTCACACAGATCTGCCCGGTCCGAAGGGCCGGACGTTTCAGGAGGCGGTCTCCCGTGCGCACGACGACGATCCGCATCACCCTCGCCCTTTTCTTCCTCGCGGCCACGGCGTCGTTCGCCGCGGCCCAGTCGGCGGACCTCTACTCGGACATGCACTGGCGGGAGATCGGCCCGACGCGAGCCGGCCGCGCCCGGGCCATCGCCGGCGTGCCCAGCCAGCCGAACGTCTTCTACGCCGGCTTCGACAACGGCGGGTTGTGGCGCACCACGGACTACGGCTCCACCTGGCAGCCGCTGTTCGACGACCAGCCCGTCAGCGCCATCGGCGCGGTGGCCGTCTACCCGGCGAACCCGAGCATTATCTACGTGGGCAGCGGCGCGGGCATCATCCGGCCGGACCTGGCCACCGGCGACGGCATGTACAAGTCCACCGACGCCGGCAGGACGTGGACGCACCTGGGTCTGCGCGAGACGCAGATGATCGCCGACGTGGCCATCGACCCGACGAACCCCGACCGGGTGTTCGTCGCCGCGCTGGGCCATCCTTACGGGCCCAACCCCGAGCGGGGCATCTTCCGCTCCACCGACGGCGGCAAGACGTTCACGAAGGTGCTGTACCGCGACGAGTACACCAGCGGCAACAACGTCGTCATCGACCCGTCCAACCCGAAGGTCGTGTACGCCACGTTGTGGCAGCAGCAGCAGTCGTTCCGGGAGAGCGGCGAGTTCGCGGGCGCGGGCGACGGCATCTACAAGTCCACCGACGGGGGCGACACCTGGAAGCCCATCACGACGGGGCTGCCGAGCGTCATCGAGGCCAACATCGCCATGGCGCCCGGCGACCCGAACGTGATCTACGCGTTCGTCGCCGGCATGCCCGAACACCCGTCCCGCCCCACCACCACCGGGATCGTCGGCCTCTTCAAGACCACGGACGGCGGCGCGCAATGGCAGGCGGTGGACGTGCCCGAAAGCCTGCTGGCGAAGCCCACGAGCCACGTGG
>JARRJS010000399.1:0-1036 GCA_037388885.1 Gemmatimonadota bacterium | reverse complement strand
AGACGCTCAACACCGCCTACCGCCAACTGAGCATGATGATGTCGCGCCTGGAGGCCTCCGACGCGGCACCCATGGACCGGATGGTGGCTGCCAGCGTCTCGCAGCAGGCGGCGCTGGAGTCCATCACGTCGAAGGTCATGCAGTTGATGGGGCCGGACCTCGAGTCGCTGAACAAACAGCTCAAGAAGGCGAAGCTGGAGGAGATCCAGGGGGGCGGTGAAGGCGGCGGCCGCCCGATGCGGAGGGGGCGCCCCTGACAGCGTGAAGCGTGGAACGTGAAGCGTGAAACGTGAAACGTGGAGCGTGGAACGTGATTGGACCGGTTCCGATCACGCTCCACGTTTTCCGCTTCACGTTCCCCGCTACCTGATGCCCGTGTCGAACGTGAGCGTGACGAAGGTCGAATCGGCCGCGGGTACCGTCATGTCCTGCGATTGCGCCAGGACCGGCGCGGTACTATCGGGGACCACCGTGTAGTTGCCGGGGTCGAGCCGGACGGCGAAGCGGCCGTTGATGTCGGACCAGAACCGCCGCACCTCGCGGCTGCCCTGGTACACGGTGAAGCCGGCGGCGAACGGCTGGGTGCACGGGTCGTTGACCGTGCACACCGGCTGCGTCGGCCCTCGCAGCGCGAGGCCATACACGCGGACGGACCCCAGGGCATTGACGCCATCGACGCTGTCAACGCACGCGGCGAGGGTGCCGGCCAGAAACAGGGCCGCGGCCAGACGAAGGAAAGGCTTGTGATTGGTCATGCCCGCAGGAGGGCGCAATTCCCGGGCCTGGCGGCAGGGCCGCAGAGGGGGCAGAGGGTGCGGGACGGAGTTCACGCGGAGACGCGGAGGGCGCAGAGAACAGCGATCACGCAGAGACGCGGAGAGCGCAGGGAACGTGGGTCCGGGGGAATGCCGGGAGCGGCCCTCGTCGCGGGGCAGGCAAGGAGTTACTCTTGGGGTTTCCGGGGTAGGGACGATGCCGATGGGATCTGAATTCGCTGCGTACGCAGATTCAACGGTTTCAACAAAAGAGGAAGCGC
>JARRJS010000398.1:0-1040 GCA_037388885.1 Gemmatimonadota bacterium | reverse complement strand
GCAACGTGCGCACGAGCGCCGAGAACCGCGCGCTGAACGCCACGAACCTGTCGAATACGGAGACGGGCACGGAGGTCTCCAACCGCTACGACGTGAACGCGGAGATCCGGGGACCCATCGTACGGGACCACCTGTTCTACTACCTGTCGGGCGAGCGCATCCTGCAGGACTCCCGGGCGCTCAACTACCTGCCGTACAATGACAGCCGCTACTCGCCGCTGACCCGCAACGACTACGAGGACAAGTACTTCGGCAAGCTGTCGTGGCACCCGGGCCCGTCCGATGATTTCGAGCTGTCGGGCGGCTACCTCAATCAGGTGACGGACAACTACAACCTGTCCGGCTACCAGGCTCAGGGCGCGGGCACGCGCTACACCTCGCCGACGGTCTTCGGCAACTTCTCCTGGCGGCACACGCTGGGCTCGTGGGCCAACATCGAGGCGCGCGTCAACCGCATGACCCACGACGAGCGCCAGGAGCCGTACGGCGGGGTGGATGTGCCGGGCCTCCAGCCGTTCGCGCTGGTCCCGCCGTACGCCGCGTACGGCAACGCGCCGTTCCGGGTTCGCAGCTCGCCGACCAGCACATCGGCGAATCTCACGGCGACGTTCCGGCTGCGCACCGGCAGCCTCGACCAGCTCTTCAAGGTGGGCGCCGACTACACGTACGGCAGCTACGTCAACCAGCGCTTCCGCAACGGCGGCATGACCTGGGCGCCCATCTCATCGCCCTGGTTCGACCCTACGGACCCCTCCACGTGGTCGCAGAGGAGCAGCACATTCGTGCCGAGCATGTGGGGCGGCGAGGTGAATCTGAACGCCGACGTGGCGAACACGGCCGTATTCGCCCAGACCGCCATCTCGCTGGGCAAGCGGATCGTGCTCACGCCGGGCGTCCGCTGGGGCATGTGGCAGGGCTGGATGAACCCCCAGGACGGCAGCCGCTTCCTGGCTGTGCAGCACCAGGCCATCGACCCGCGCATCGGCGCCATGGTGGAGCTCAACAAGAGCGGCTCATTGGCGCTGAAAGGGCATTGGGGG
>JARRJS010000397.1:0-1040 GCA_037388885.1 Gemmatimonadota bacterium | reverse complement strand
GGAGCGACCCGGCCAGGCCAAGGCTGCTGCAGCACAAGGACACGGCGGGCAAGGCCCTGGCGACGGCGATCGCCAACGGCCGCGTCTACGTCGCGGACTACGCAGGTGGCCTGGTGGTGTTCAAGTAGGAGAAGGGAAGTAGCAAGCCGGTGCAGGCCTCTCGCCTGCACCGGCGGAATTAGCGCGGGCCGTCGATCGGCCGCGCGCGGTAGGGGTAGTTCTTCAGGCGGACGTCGGAGCGCGGGTGCGGCTTCGCCACCGTTTTCGCCGGGTCGATCCAGTCTGCCCAGCGGAAATCCGGGACGATGCGTGCCTGGTAGCTCTCATGCAGGGGGCGCTCGAGGATGTCGTTCACGTGCCGCCACTGCTGATAGCGCATGAGGTCGACCTGGTAGGGCGTCGGCGTGCCGCCGGCGGACTTCACCGCGCGCTTCAGGTCCACCATCTCCTGCATCGACACCGCGGGCGTCCAGGTGATGGATTCGGGAAGCACCACCGGCTCGCCCGGAATGTTGTTGATGCCTTTCTTCCACGTCGCGAGCACGGCGATCTGGGTGTCCTCCCGGTACAGCAGGATGGCGTGGCCATAGTCCTTGTCGCGGAAAAAACCGAGGGTGCCGTACTGCAAGCGGGCGCCGGTGAGGAAGGCGACCGCGTCCGACCAGCACGGCGAAGGACCCGAAATCCCTCGCAGCACGCTGCGGTCGACGATGCCGTCGGGAAACAGGATCTCGAACGCGACCTTCGCGGCGTTGGCGGCGTGGATGGTGCCTTCGCAGTCGTGGCCGTGCCACTTGATCAGGTCCTTGAGGGTCACGGTGTAGGTGTAAGGGTAATAGCGGCCCTGGGTGCCGCGCGTGGCGAGAATCTCGAAGGTGGGCGCGTACGGCTTCGCCATCATCGGCGCGTACCAGGTGGGCGTTCGGTCGACGGCGTCGACGCCGGTTTCGATGAAGATGTCGTGGCCCTGCCGGTAAGTGGGCTCGCCGGCGAACGCCACCCCGGCCGACGCCGCCGCTACCAGGCAGACTCCGACGAAT
>JARRJS010000396.1:0-1049 GCA_037388885.1 Gemmatimonadota bacterium | reverse complement strand
GTGGTGGCGACGGATGCGCCGCTGGGCTCGCGCAATCTCGCGCGACTGGCCCGCCGGGCGCTGGCCGGGCTGGCACGCACCGGTTCGACCATGAGCAACGGTTCGGGAGACTACGTGATCGCGTTCTCGACGGCGGACTCGGTGCGGCGCACGGGCGAAGACGTTCGCACCATCGAGGATCTGCCCAACGATCGCATGTCGTCGTTGTTCATGGCAGCAGCCGAGGCGACGGAGGAAGCAATCTACAACTCGCTCTTCAAGGCCACGACCGTGCACGGCGACCGCGGCACGGTGGAGGCGCTGCCGCTGAAGGAAACCCTGGAGGTCCTGCGCCGCTACAGTGCGCTGCACTGGTCGGAGCGGCTGCCCGGACGCTGAGGAAGCGGAAACCCTACCCCTCCCGGGGCCGTAGTGAAAACGACGCGGAACACGGAACCACGGGGGCGCATATGCGGTGCAAGGCCTGGATCTTCCTCGGGAGTTTGCTGCTGGCGGGTGCCGTACCGCTCGCCGCGCAGGAAAGCGAGATCCGCGACGCGAATCTGCCACGCCAGCTCGAAACCCGCCTGCTCGGTCTTTTCGAACGTTCCACCACCCGACACTTCAACGGGGCCGACACCATCCCGTCGAGCGAGCACATCCGGGGGATGTAGGCGCCATGGGCGGCCCCCTGCATGTGGCCGGCCGGATCGACGGCGATCTGGCGATGGTAAACGGGGACGTCGTGCTGGAGCCCACGGCGGTCGTGGGAGGCGACGTCCTGGTGGTGGGCGGCGAAGCGCGTCTTGCGGACGGGGCGGAAGTGCTGGGCACCGTGACGACGTACGGTCCGGCGGTGGGCGAACATAGGAGGCGGGGGGACCGTGAGCGCGAAGATCGCTGGACCTTCCACGCGGGCGACTCCCGGCTCATGCTGCGGGCGGGTACGAACTACAACCGGGTGGAAGGCCTGCCGATCATGTTCGGCCCGGTGATCGAGACGGCGGGCTCGAATCCTCTGCGCCTGGAAGCCATGGCCATCTGGCGTTCGGAATCCGGCCGCTCCTTCG
>JARRJS010000395.1:0-1054 GCA_037388885.1 Gemmatimonadota bacterium | reverse complement strand
CTCCATCCGCGGTCCGTCGTCGCACCAGGCGCTGGTGGGCATCCGCTCCACCCACGACCTCACCAGTCGCGCCGGCATCGTGCCCCTTTACGAGGACCGGGACGTGGGCGGGCCCATCGCCCGTACGGTGGCGGACGCGGTGGCGGTGCTGGACGTCATCGCCGGCAGCGACCCGGCCGACCCGTACACCGTCCACGCCGACGAGCACATCCCGGCCGGCGGCTATGAGCAGTACCTGGACCCCGACGGCCTGAAGGGCACGCGCATCGGCATCGCCCGGCAGCTGTCCGACGACTCGACGGCGGACCTGGAGGTAGAGCAGCGGTTCCGGGAGGCCATCGCCGACCTGCGCGCCCACGGCGCCGTCGTCGTGGACTCCGCCATGATTCCCGGTTACGACACGCTCATCACCAAGCCGCTGTTCTGCCGCAGGTTCCGACCCGACATCAACGCGTACCTGGCGTCCCTGGGCCCGAAGGCGCCGGTCAAGAACCTGCAGGACATCATCGACAGCGGCCGCTACCACCCGACCATCGCCCAACGTCTGCGTTACATGGCGAGCTTCCCGGCGTCCGTTGGCAGCCACTGCGACACGGTGACCGACAACGCGGCCGCGATGCGCGACGCGGTACTCCAGCTCATGGACGACCGCAACCTCGACGCGCTCATCTACCCGACCTGGAACAACCCGCCACGCCTCATAGGGGACCTGAACACGCCCGACGGCAACAACTCCTGGAAGCTGTCGCCACCCACCGGCTTCCCGGCCATCACGGTGCCCATGGGATTCGTGAAGGGGGACCTGCCCGTGGGCCTCCAGATCTTCGGCCGGGCATGGAGCGAGCCGACCCTCATCAGGATCGCGTACGGCTACGAGCAGGCGACGCATCATCGGCATCCACCGTCGACGACGCCGCCTCTTACCACCCCTTGATCGACGATCGGCGATCGACGATCGACGGCGTTCAAGGGGCCCGCAGGTTCTAGGACATTACGATGGGTTTCGAGGCGTAAGCCGGTTCTGCGAGGGGCGCTGGCGCGGTGCGCCACCGGT
>JARRJS010000394.1:0-1056 GCA_037388885.1 Gemmatimonadota bacterium | reverse complement strand
GGACCTTGGAAGCCCCACTGGCCTTTCATTCGAACCGCCGGTCCCAACCCCGGAAGCGTGATTCGTTGCCGGACGGTTCTTCACGGAGCGCCGGGCGGCAACGCCGGGCGTGTGTCGAATGTTCGAGAGCATACGCGCGGACATGAAGCGGTACGAGGACCTCGGCGGATGGCACCGGCGACTTGGCTTCTGGGTCACTGCGACGTGCCGGTTCGGTTTTTGGGCTGATGGCATGAACCGAGGCACCGTCCGAACGGCGTTGCTGGCGGCCCATAGCCTGTTGTGTACGCCCTGGCTGCTCTTCAAAGGAGTTTACCTTCCTCCCCGAGCGAAGATCGGGGCCGGTTTGCGGCTCCCTCATCCCCAGAACATACTGATGGGCGCCGAGTGCGAGATCGGCGAGAACTGCTCGCTGTTCCACGACGTTACGCTCGGGAGAGGCGGCGGGAAGCCGCGACCGCCGAAGCTCGGCAACAACGTCCAAGTCTTCGCCGGTGCGAAGATCCTCGGCGACGTGGTGGTTGGTGACAACGTGGAGATCGGGGCGAACGCAGTGGTTTCGAGGAACGTCCCTTCGGGGTCTGCGGTGATGGTCGCGCCGTGCCGCGCGGTGCCGATTCGTACCGTTCTGGCATTCCATGGCAGGTCTGGCGAGCGCGACAAGGAAACTGAGGCGCCCCGGGAGGTGCCAACATGAGTAGGGATGACCGGCGGGGTCTGTCCCGAAGGGAATTCTTGGAGCTGGGGGTCGGTCTTGCCACGGCCACCAGCGCGGGGACGGCGTGCTCCGACGACAACAACCCGCAGTCCGCGAACGCCGCGGCAGCCGGCTCCGACGCCACGGCACGCGGGCGCGACGGAAGCCCCGGCGGGCACGCGCCCACCGCCGGCGCTGGTCCGGGCGGCGCAGCCGGACGTGCCGAGGCCGCCGGCAGCGGCCTCGGCACCGGTGGCGCGGGCTCTGGAGGTGAGGCCGGCGGGAACGGCGGCGGCAGCACGACCGGCGGTACGGATGTCGAAGCGACACCCGGCACTGCTGGAACGGGCGTTGCCGGC
>JARRJS010000393.1:0-1057 GCA_037388885.1 Gemmatimonadota bacterium | reverse complement strand
CAGCCCTCGCTCAGGCTCCAGTAGGCGACACTATGGAGCCCGGCTTCCAGAGAAACGCCCAGATTGTCCGCTACCCATAAGGCCGCCGGGACGGTTCCCGGACTGGCCGCCATCGTACCGTTCGCAGGATCCCCGTCCCAGGTGATGTTGCCCTCGGTGATGGCGAGAGGCTTGTTCTCCTGCCCGGTCGCCGACAGTATTTCACGAAGGTGGGTCAGGACCGTCCGGTAGCGGGCACTGTCCGCGTAGGCGGCTGTGTCGGTGCACGCGGTCGGCGCCAGCGGGTAGCGGTGGACCGCGACGATATCCGTCACGTCGCCGCAGTCCTGCAGGAATGGAGTCAGCCAGTCATTGGCACCACTCTGGTATTTCCACGATAGGTCGGGGCCCACGATTTGAATCGTATCGTCCACGGCGCGCATGGCCGCCGCCAGCTCGCGGAAGGTCGCGCAGAAGGTGGTGGCGTCGTAGCCGGCAGGCATCATGCCCTGCTCTTCGTAGAGATCCGGCTCGTTGCCGATCGAAAAGTAACGGACGCCGAAGCCCTGGGTCACGTTCACGTACGTCACCAGATCGGCCGCATCCTGCGCCGTGGCAGCCTCGCCCGCGGTGTTCTCCAGCAGCGGAACCTGGAGTAGCGGCTCCGCGCCCACCTGGCGAGCGAAGGCCAGGAAGTCGTCAATCTCCGCGAGCGAGAATGCGGTCGGATCCTGCCGGTCATTGTTGGCGCCGCCCGCACGGAGTAACCCGAGCTTCAACTCAGCGGTCTGCGCCTCGACTCCGGCAACGGGGTCGCCCCACTCCGGCACCCAGCTCCAGTAGTTCTGGCCGAAGAACGTCGCGCCCACCGGAGTCGGCGCAGCCCCACTCACCGTAAGATCCGCCTCCAGGGGCTCGCTCGCGATCCCGGCGGCTCCGCTGCTTGCCCCGGCCGTGCCACTGCCTGCTTGCGTTGTCGCACCCGCCGACTCGGGAACGCTGTCGCAACCGGCCAGCAGCACCAGAGCCGCTGCGCCTACCTTGCAGGGTCCGACGACCATCGTGGTGTCTATTCTTT
>JARRJS010000392.1:0-1062 GCA_037388885.1 Gemmatimonadota bacterium | reverse complement strand
GGCGTGTTCGACGACGCGACAGGATTGAACGCCGACGTGGTGATCCTCTCCCCGCTGGTCACCGGCTACACGCCGTCGCTGATCCAGGACCTGCTGCTGTGGGAGGACCATCCCGTTGCCGTCATCGGCCTGGTGCCGGCGATCGGCGACTATGCCCAGGAGATGTACGACCACGGCTGCAAGTCGCACGTGACCACGCCGCTGGACGCGACCCAAGTCCGCAAGCTGATCGAGCAGATCCCGGCCGTGGTCCACGCCACGTGTGACGAACGCGCCTCGGACGCGTTCGTGCCCCTCTCGCGCGAAGTGCTGGCCACCGTCGCCAACGCCGGCTGGCAGGCCAGGACGGTGGCCATCTGGAGCCCAAAGGGCGGCGTGGGCAAGACCTGGCTCTCGGCCAACCTGGCCGCCGCGCTGGGCGTGGTCGGCATGCGCAAGACCCTGCTGGTGGACGCCGACATGAACAAGGCCGACGCCCACGTCTACCTGCACCTTCCGGAGCAGCGCAACCTGTTCGGCCTGGCCAACCAGGTCCTGGGCAGCAGCCACGACGGCAGGGTACGCGTCGAGCCGACGGTGCTGCCGCGCTTCGTCACGCACTACCGGGGACAGCAGAACTCCAAGCTCGATCTGCTAGTCGGCATCCCGCGCATGCACCTGGCGGGAAGCGAGATCTTTGTCCGGCGCGCGCGGACGCGCGATTTCATGGTCGAGACGATCCGCACGGCGTCGAACCTGTACGACTTTCGCATCCTGGACGTGGGCCAGGACTTTAACCACCCCGTCCACTGGGCGTGCCTCCAGGAGGCGGACATCGTGCTGGTCATCGTCACGCCGGAGCTGCACGCCGTCAACGACGTCAAGAACGTCCTCCCGCCGCTGCGCGACACCTTTGGTGACCTGACCAAGTTCGAGCTGGTGATCAACCGCTGGGACGAGGCGTACGGCATCTCGCAGGCCGAGCTGCTGCAGGTGCTGGGCATGGTCAAGTTCGGCGTCGTACCGGACGCGCCCAAGCGCTGCATCCGCTCGATCAACACGCACGTGCCCGTCGTCCTGGAC
>JARRJS010000391.1:0-1062 GCA_037388885.1 Gemmatimonadota bacterium | reverse complement strand
ACATCCACCGGGGCATCGCCGAGCTCGCCTACTCGTTGCATCCGGACGTGGTGATCCGAACCGGCGACAACGTCGACAGCGGCGGCACGCTGTCGCAGTGGAACTACTTCTTCGCCATCGAGCGACCGGTACTCTCGAGCAGCTTCGTGCTCTCGGCCGTCGGCAACCACGAATACGTGGGCGACGCCGCCGCGTCGAACTACTTCGACCTGCTGGCCCTGCCTCCGGGCCCCGCCGGCACCGAACAGTTCTACTCGTTCCGCTACAACAACACGCTGTTCGTCGCGCTCGACACCGAGCTTTCGCCGAACGACGATCCGAACGACCCGAACGATCAGTACACGCAACTGGTCAATGCCCTCGACGCTGCCAACCAGCCCGGCTCCGGCATCCTCTGGAAGGTCGTCTTCTTCC
The DNA here is from genome assembly GCA_037388885.1 of Gemmatimonadota bacterium. GTDB lineage: Bacteria > Gemmatimonadota > Gemmatimonadetes > Longimicrobiales > RSA9 > JARRJS01. The sequence continues at coordinate 648 of JARRJS010000391.1, read as the reverse complement.
ACCGGCCCGCCTACAGCAGCGGCTACCACGGCGCCGACGCGGACGTGCTGGCGATCCGCAACGCGTGGGCGCCGATCTTCAGCGCCGCGGGGGTGGACGTGGTGCTCTCCGGCCACGACCACGACTACGAGCACCTGCTCGCGGACGGCGTGCACTACCTGGTCATCGGCGGGGCGGGCACGGCCCTACGCGACTTCACCCGCCCCGCCCTCGCGCAGACCATCTACCGCGACGGCGCGCTCTACCACCTGGTCGTGTTCGACGCGGACGACGCAGAGCTCAGCGTCACTCCCTACGCCGTGGACGGCTCGCCGGTTCCCGACGCGTTCAGCCTCGGCGCACCGTGACGGAAAGCCGCCCGACCAGCTCACCGGAACGGCGGCATGAGACGCCGCCCCCCGGGTGATCAAGCGCGAGCCGCGCGCTCGAAGTCAGCCTCGACGAGCAGACCGGGCGCGTCGGCCGGGCGTGGGAGACGCCGGACCCAGGCGCTCTTCGGCCGCCCCGGCTGGCAGAGGTCGGGCCACTTTGCGCCGGTCGCGCCCGGTCTTGCCGCAGTCAAAACGCACAGCTCATTGCGAACAGGCGTACTCTGCCCGCTGCCAGGCCCCGTACCGGCAGAGCAGCGCCGCACCGTAGCTGCACGGG
>JARRJS010000390.1:0-1064 GCA_037388885.1 Gemmatimonadota bacterium | reverse complement strand
GTCCAGGAAGTAGAGGTCGGCGTCCACGATCTCGGCGGGCGGGCGGTTGTTCAGGACGCGCAGGAGCAACGCGATCATGCCCTTGTTGATGAGGGCGTCGCTGTCGGCGGACAGGTGCAGGCGCCCATCGACGAACTCGGACCGGACCCAGACGTTCGTCTGGCAGCCCGGGATCGCGTTGTCGGCGGTCCGGACATCGCCGTCCGCGACGTCCAGCGCCCGCCCCTGGGCGATGAGGTACTCGTACTGGTCCAGCGGCTCCTCCAGCCCGGACATCTCCTCGACGATCTCGTCCTGGACCTCGCCCATCGACTTCGCCGGCTCGCCGCTCACGAAGGTTGCCCCGCCTTCCCGTCCGTTGGAACGCCCGTCTCGATGGGGTTGGACGGGTCGTTGCTCCACTCAAACCAGCCGCCATCGTATACCGACACCCGAGGCCATCCCATGAGCCAGGCGTTGAAGAACGCCTCGCTGCCCCGCCAGCCGGTGCCACAGTAGAAGGCGTTGTGCTTGTCCGGCGTGATTCCGATGGCCTTCCAGGCTGCCTCGATTTCACCGGCCTCGCGCATCGTGTGGTCCAGGTTCCGGTAGTTCTCCATGTGGTAGGCGTCGGTACCGCAGTCGCCGAAGACGGACCCCGGGATCCGCCCCTTCTTCTCGATGTAGTTGTAGCCGCTCACCTCTCCGATGTACTCGGGCCAGCTCCGCACGCTCACCAGGTTGGCGTCGTCGGACGCCAGGATCCGCTTCGCCGCCGACCGGTCCACCGCGACCTCGGGCACGCCGGGGATCTCGGCGCCAAAATCTTCCACCGGGCGCCGCCCGGTTTCCTCCGTGGTGACTTCGAAGCCTGCATCCGCCCAGGCCTGCAGCCCGCCGTTCAGGATCCGGACATCCTTCACGCCGGCGTAAAGCATGATGAACGCGCAGCGGAACGCGGCCAGGTGGCCGGCGCTGCTGCCCGGGAACGGGTCGTCGTTGTCCGGGAACGAAAACCGCCCGTAGAGCACCACCATGGTGTCGCGCGTGATGCCCAGCGCTCGGAGCGCCTCCCGCAGCTCGGC
>JARRJS010000389.1:0-1065 GCA_037388885.1 Gemmatimonadota bacterium | reverse complement strand
CTGGAGCTTCCGCCGTTCCGTCGACCGAACGTGCTGAGGATCCTCTACACGTCGTTCATCGATCGCACGCTGTTCGTGCTGTGGCGGGCGGTGGTGATGGCCGCGCCTGCGGGCGGCCTCATCTGGCTTCTGGCCAACATTCATGCCGGTGACGCCAGCCTGGCGCAGTGGCTGCAGCAGGCCCTGCACCCCGTGGGATGGGCGATCGGCTTGGACGGCGCCATCCTCGTGGCGTACCTCGTAGCCATCCCCGCGAACGAGATCGTGCTCCCGACGTTGATCATGATCTACACGGGCGCGGGCATCATGCTGGAGGTCGACGCCCTGAGCAACCTGCGCGACATCCTCGTCGCGGGCGCAGGCTGGACGCTGTTGACTGCCGTCAATCTGATGCTCTTCAGCGTGCTGCACAACCCCTGCTCGACGACGATCTGGACGATCTGGTCGGAGACTCGGAGCCTGAAGTGGACGGCGCTGGCCACGGTGCTCCCCCTGGTGGTGGCGTTCGCCGTGCTGGCGGCGGTCACCTGGACCGTGCGCGGCCTGCTCGCGGTCTAGTCGCGGGCGGAGCGTCGACGTGGGGCGGCGCTCGGCAATGTGCCAGCCGGACCCGCTCGTCTTGGTGTAGCGGGCGATTTGGCGACGCGCTCGGCGCCCCGTGGACCGCGTCGAGCCGAGCGCCGCGCCGGCTGGTCAGCCACCGCCGGCCTCGACGTCGGCGAGAACCTCCCGGATGACATGGCGTGCGCTGGCAGCCAGCTCGGGGTTGCTTCGGCGGTAGTAGGGGAGCTGGATCAACGCGATGGAGAGCGCCCAACCGCGGCCGCGCAGCCAGGTGTCGCGGTCGACGCCGAGGGCGGCACGGTACGTTTCCCTGACGTTGGCCGGCAGCAAGGTCCAGGCGATGAGCATGTCGACGGCGGGGTCGCCGACGCCCACGCAGCCGAAGTCGATCACGGCGTGGAGGCGGCCGTGGCGGCACAACAGGTTGCCCGGTGCGAGGTCGCCGTGGATCCACACCGCCGGCTGCGTCCAGGGCGCTATGCCAAGCGCGTCCTCCCAGGC
>JARRJS010000388.1:0-1068 GCA_037388885.1 Gemmatimonadota bacterium | reverse complement strand
GGCGGCGATGACGTCAGGGTGAACAACAGGGCTCCTGGAGCCGTGCTCATGTATGAGCCCGCAGGTGCGTGAGTGGTGTGAGGGCGACCGGGGCTCCGGCGGCGAAGCTCCGCCCCAGCCGAGTCGGGTAGGGCAGCGTGACGGCAATCGGCAGGACGCCTGGTTAGAGCAAGGGGTCGCCGGCGAGGGCGCCGGTGAACGCGTGTGCCCGCCGCGTGGGCGCCTGGCCCAGGAGTAGATTCTAGTAGGCTTCCAGCACCTGCGCGTGGGTGAGGTTCGCCAGCGGCACCAGGCTGGTGGTGCCATAGCCGATTAGGCCGGTCAGTAGGCGATCACCGTTACGCCCTTTGTCGTGAGGGCCTGCCGAATCGCTCGGGCAATAGCGGGCGCTTCGGGGTTGTCCCCATGGATGCAGAGGGTTTCGGGACGCAACGAGACCGCCTGGCCGTCGTGCGCCGCAACGCGCCCTTCCAGCGCCATCGAGACCGCTCGCTCGGCCGCCCGATCGGGATCGTGGAGCAACGCTCCCTTCATACTCCTGGGTGCGAGCGTGCCGTCGGGCAGGTAGGCCCGGTCTGGAAAGGCCTCTGGCGCCACGCGGGTGCCGGCTTCACGAGCAACGCGCTCCGATAGGCTCCCGGCGAGGACGACGAGCGGGAGCTCGGGGTCGTAGTCGCGTACCGCGTCGGCGATGGCCCGTGCAACCTGTGCATGCCGGGTGGCGCGATTGTACAGCGCCCCGTGAGGCTTGACGTGATGAAGGCTCATGCGTCGGGCTTTCAAGAAGGCGCTCAGCGCACCGATCTGATAGAGGACGTCGGTATATACGTGCTCGGGTGTGACCTCCATGTCCCGTCGTCCGAACCCCACCAGGTCGGGGAAACCCGGATGTACCCCCACCGCCACGCCGTGCTCCTTCGCCAGCTCCACGGCCGCCAGCATGGCAAGCGGATCGCCGGCGTGGAAGCCTGCCGCGAGGTTGACGGACGTCAGCAACGGGAACAGCGCCGCGTCGCTTCCCATCCTCCATGGCCCGAAAGACTCGCCTGCGTCCGCATTGATGTCGAT
>JARRJS010000387.1:0-1072 GCA_037388885.1 Gemmatimonadota bacterium | reverse complement strand
GTGGCGAGGCCCGCGGACCCTTCCGGCACGGAGTCGCCGGTGGTGATGTAGGTGGCGGACCGCACGGTGTCCGCCTCGACACGGATCCGCACGTTGAACGGGATCTGGCCGACCCGGTTCAGCGTGTAGACGTAGTCGTGGATGCCGCGCTGCTCCCAGATGGCGCGCTGGCGTTCCAGCTCCGTGAGGCGTTCCTGCCAGACATCGGGACGGAAGAGGTCGCACGCCGTCACCAGGACGGACAGCATTGTCAGGACGGTGAGCGTCGCCAGGATGCTGAACCGGTGCGTCCGGTTGGATACGGCCATGACTTCACGCTCGCTGTTGCGGTACGTTCCGTTCAGACAACGCGCGAAGCGAGTGGAAGTGTGACGGTCTCAGGCCCCGGGGCGCCGCAACGGCCCGATGCGAAGCCCGTTTGCGGAATCCTCGATGAGCGTGGCCAACCGACGTCGTCGTGTCTCCTCCCGCCTGGCGCTGACCACCCAGGCCGTGGCCGTCTTCCGGTAGGACGGCGGTTGCGACTGGAAGAACTCCCACGCGGCCTGGTTGGCACGGAGCTCGGCTTCGTACCGCTCGCCCAGCCGCGGCTCATCGCCCTCGAAGGAGTACACGCCGGCCCGTTCCGGGTCGCGCCTGTCGAACGCGGCGAGGCCCGCGGGCGTCATGCGGCCTTCATCGGTGAGCTCCTGGACGCGCTGCGTGTTCTTGTCGCTCCAGATGCTCTTCGGTTTGCGAGGCGTGACGCGGATGGTGTAGCTGACGTCGTCCACGGAGCGGCGCACGCCGTCGATCCAGCCGAAGCAGAGCAGCTCGTCGACCAGTTCCGGCCACGTGATGCTGGGCCGGCCGGAGGCCTTCTTGTGGAGCTGGCTCATGGAGGCGTGGGCGCGGAGGGCGTTGTGCGGCCGTGGCCAATATAGTGCGGCCCCGCCACCCGCGGAACAGGAAAAGACCCAGGTCCGGTTGCACGTGACATTTCCCCGCCGTCGAGCAATTTTGAGGCGGGATCCTTTTGAACCGACGACGCCCGTGGACCTCACCTTCTTCGCCACTTCCGCCCACCTCCGCC
>JARRJS010000386.1:0-1075 GCA_037388885.1 Gemmatimonadota bacterium | reverse complement strand
GATGCCCTCGAGGCGTTCGAGCGTCGCGGCGGGGCGTGGAGTCCAGCCGCCCTCGGTGAACTGAAGGGCGGTGCCCTGGTCGCCGACGGCCCAGGCTTGTCGGTCCGCGAGGACCGTGACTCCCCACAGGTGCTGCTGGGTGCCGCTGGGGACCGAAACCCAGCCATTGCCGTCGTAGTGGTGGGTGATCCCACTGTACCCAACCGCCCAGACGTCGCTTGCGGAGCGGCCCGCGATCTGCTCCACGTAGCTGACGGAGAGCCCCTGTTCCACGGCCCAGGCCGAACCGTCGAAGTGTCGCAGCTCCGCACCCGAGGGTCCGGCGGCTCCCCCCCAGACGTCGTCGGGAGCCGCGCCCCAGAGGGCGTCGACGGAGGTGCCGGCGTGGGCGGTCCAGGTGCCGTCGGCGAGGGAGGTCGAATAGTCGCCCCCGGCGAAGAGTGCTTCGGGTCCGAAGCTGACCAGCGCGCGGATTGCATAGGTCGGGCCGTCCGTTCGCGGCGTCACCGTGGCCGAAGCGTCCCAATGCAGCAGGCCGCCCGTGCCTCCGAACCACACGTCGTCCGGACCGCTGCCGCGCACGGCCATCAGGATGTCGGTCGCGCCGTGGGAAACGGTCTGCCAGGTGGCGCCGTCCCAATGCAGGATCCTGCCGGCCTGCCCCACGGCCCATACGTTGCTCGCCGAACTGCCGTGGATGGCAAACAGATCGGGCCCCTCGAAGCCCTCGACGGGGACGAACCCGGCTCCGGTATCGTGCAGCAGGGTGCCTGCGTTCCCGACGGCCCAGACGTCATCGGCCGCGCTGCCCCAGACCCCGTTCAGATCCTCGAATTGCGTCTGCGGCGCACTCGTGAACTGTGCGCCGTCCCAGTGCGCGGAGGTGCCCTGATAGCCCACGACGTGCAGATCGTTCGGCGCGTTGCCCCAGGCCGCGTAGAAACTGGGCGCCGCGCCGCCTGCGGAGTAGGCGAGCCAACTGCTCCCATCCCAGTGGCGGGGTGCGAGATTGAGGCCGACGTACCAGGTGTCGTCGAGCCCGAACGTCCAGAGCCCGCGGGGCAGGCAGCTGTCG
>JARRJS010000385.1:0-1076 GCA_037388885.1 Gemmatimonadota bacterium | reverse complement strand
GCGCCAGCTCGCGGTACTCCGGGCGGGCCAGCGTCCGGGTGGCGGACAGCCGCAGTGTCTGCGACTCGCCCAACCGGACGTTCAGCGCAAGGGACGGCAGCACGTCGGTGTTGGTGCGCTCGATGCGCACCGTCTGCCCGCTCGTGGGCAGGGCGTTCATCCCCAGATTCCACCGTTCCAGGCGGGCGCCGCCCACCACGCGCAGCCACCGGCCCAGGGGCACTTCCAGCATGGCATAGCCCGCCGACACCCGGTCATCGGCGTTGTAGGTGCCGCCCGCCGTGTTGGGCTCCAGGGTGATCTTGGCGGTGTCGCCCTGGGTGTACACGCCGTCGAACAACTCCTGTGGCGACGCCGCGCGTTCCGCCTGGGTCATCCCCAGCGCCCGCAGATTGTACGACACCGTGCGCGAATCGCGCGTCGTGCGGCGATAGGAGCCGCCCACCTTCAACGTGCTGGCGGCGTCCGCCGGACCGAACGACAGTGCCCAGCCCACATCCCCCGACAGCGCGTCCTCGGACAGGTGGGACGACATGCGCTTGGCCGCCTCCGGAATGAACCCCAGCCACGCCAGCGGGAGCCGCTCTCCCGTGGGCGCCCATTCGTAGCCGTACGCCAGGTCGGAGCGGTCCGGCTCCACGCGCGTCACGCCCGACGACGTCACCGACCACGTCAGCGTGTTGGCATCGTTGATCTGGTGTTCGCCCCGCAGCTGGTCGGAGCGCACCGTGCGCTCGACATACTGGAGCGAGGTGCGTCGCACGCTATCCACCTGCGTGAACTCCTCCAGCGTACCCCAGTCCTGGTGCGCAGCGTTGTCCGCCGTGCGGTCATACGTGTTGTCCAGGGTCAGCTTGGTGCCGCGTCCCAGGTACAGGCTCATGTTCAGCAGGCCGCCCCACAGGACGCTGCTCTGCCCCGTGCTGCCCAGGAACGGATTGTAGGGCACCGGCGTGCCCGTCGTGTCGCCCGGCACCGCCCGGGAACGCAGCTCGTCCCTGCGCAGTTCCTGCGTGCGCGAGTACGACAGGGAGCCGACGTAGCCGAACCGCTGACCCAGCACGTCGTCTTCGCTG
>JARRJS010000384.1:0-1077 GCA_037388885.1 Gemmatimonadota bacterium | reverse complement strand
GGCCTCGCCGCCCAGCGTGAAGCGCGGCTCCAACCGCCAGTCCAGCACGACGTCGTTCGGGCCCGCCGTCACGATCTCCACGCCCGCCGAGTCCGCCCGCGTCACCGCCGCACCACCTCCGCCTCCGCCGCACGCGCCGAGCAGCGCGCCTGCCAGTCCCAACACGCCGATCACGAAGAGCACACGTACCTTGGCCATTACATTTCCTTGTCGGATGGTCATTGCCTTGAACGCGACGGTCATCGGTCGAAACCCCGCGAGCGCCGGCCATCACCCCCCACCGACGTCTGCCTTCCGTCCCAGCAGCCGGTAGACGACGACGCTCTCCACCCCCAGCGCGTCCTTCATCACGCCGGCGACCCGGTCGCCGACAATGTCCGGGGCGGGCACCGCGACCAGGTCCATGGATACGGCGCCGTAGTAACGCCCATCGGGGTCGTACACGTCGAACGTGGTCGGGGCCGGGGCGTCGTCCTCCGCCGTGCGGCTCGCCCGCGGCCGCGCCACCCATATCCAGCCGCGGTCGTCCAGGACGATGTGCTGGAATGCGGGCTTCCGGTCCGGGATGCGGGAGAAGTCGACCTTCTTCAGGCCGCTCTCGCGCCCCCAGTTCCTGAACATGTCCTCGATGCGCTTGCGCGCCCGCGTCCGCTCCTCGTCGGTCACCGGCACCCGTACACGGTCCAGCTCCACGATGCGCGACGTGTCGCCCGAAAACGTCAGGTGCCAAAGCCGGTAGCTGGCGCCGGTGCCGCCCCAGAAGCCGGCATCGCCGTCGAACGCCCACGTCAGCAGCGGCGCGAACGGCACGGCGAACGAGATCATGGCGCCGTCATCGAAGTCCACGCGTTCGAAGTCGCCCTCTTCCTCGGGCAGTGGCGTGGTGTCCGCGCCCACGACCTCGTTCCCTTCGATCCGCTGGCCCACGAACAACCGCCGCACTTCGCGCGCGGCCGCGTCCACGAACAAGTTCGTGTCGTACAGCTCACCGTTCGCAGCGAAGCCGCCGCCCCAGTTGTAGGTCGGCCCGCCGCCGGAACGGCGGTACGTGGCTACTAGGTCGCCCGCCGGCGACAG
>JARRJS010000383.1:0-1078 GCA_037388885.1 Gemmatimonadota bacterium | reverse complement strand
GGCCCGACGCCGTTCCGCTCGACAACGCTCCCGCAGACTGGCCGGCACCGGACGCCTGGCCGCGCACGCGGCGCTCCCTGGCTCTGCTCGAGAGCCAGCCGGCGTTCAGCCCCGAGGACGTCATGCGCCTGAAGTACGACACCCACTCGGGACTGGCCGACCAGGTGTTGGACACGGTCCTCGCCGTGGGACGGCAGTACGGCAGCCCGGATGCGCAGGAGGCGGTCGACGTGCTGGCGGCCTGGGACCGGTCGTTCGACGCCGACAGCGTGGGCGCGGTCGTGTTCGGGTTCTGGGCGATGGCCTACGACGAGTCGGTACTGTGCGGCACGCGCTTCCCGGCCGACGCCTTCGCCGTGCCGTTCGACCCCTCCGACCCGATCGGCACGCCGTCGGGCCTGGCGGATCCCGCCAAGGCCGTGCAGGCACTGGAATTCTCGGCGCACGCCGTGAACTCGACCTTCGGGTCCCTGCGCGTGCCTTGGGGAGCCTTCGTGCACTTCCGGGTCGGTGACCACACGCTACCCGGCTTCGGCGCGCCGCCCGAGGCATTCGGCGTGTTCACGCCCAACTTCGCGGCGCCCGCGCCCGACGGGGGCCTGGCGACGGTCGCGGGGGACACCTGGGTGGCGGTCATCGAGCTCGCCGAGTCGCCGCGCGCGTGGGCGGTGTTGCCGTACGGCAACGCCTCGCAAGCGGGGGACCCACACGTGGGCGACCAGCTGGCGCTCTACGCAGACGAGAGTTTCAGGCCGGTGTGGACCGACCGGGCCGTGATCGAGGCCAACCTCGAGCGCAGGGAGGTGCTGCCATAGCCTGAGCCGGGAGCCGCCCGCTGGCGCCCGGTCATGCCGTGGCGGCGGGCGTGTCGCGTACACGAAGAAGTAGGAAGGAGGCGCCTGACGCGCCTCCTTCCTGGTGACCCCTACGGGATTCGAACCCGTGCCGCCACCTTGAAAGGGTGGTGACCTTAACCACTAGTCGAAGGGGCCATTCATCGAGTGGTGGGTCGTATAGGACTCGAACCTATGACCCGCTGATTAAAAGTCAGCTGCTCTACCAACTGAGCTAACGACCC
>JARRJS010000382.1:0-1080 GCA_037388885.1 Gemmatimonadota bacterium | reverse complement strand
GAGGCGGTGCCCAATGTGGTGGCCGCCGTGCTCGTGCTGCTGCTGTTCGCCACCGCCGCACGTTACGTCCGCAGGATCGTGCGCCGGGTGCTGGATCGCTTCTCCCGCAACGCGCAGGTGAACGATGTCATCGCCGTCGGCGTCTACCTGATCGTCATGCTGGCCGGGCTGTTTGCCGCGCTGGGCGTGCTCAACCTCCAGAAGACGGTTACCTCGCTGCTGGCCGGCGCCGGGATCGCCGGTCTGGCCATCGGCATGGCGTTCCGCGCCACCGCTGAGAACCTCATCGCGGGCGTGGGCCTGTCGGTCCAGGAGCAGTTCGGCAACGGCGACATCATCGAGGCCGCCGGCTACATGGGCATGGTGGAACAGGTGAACCTGCGGGCCACGGTGCTGCGCACGTTCGAGGGCCAGCGGGTCATCATCCCCAACAACAGCGTGTACAGCGGGCCCGTGGTGAACTACACGCAGCTCGGCCAGCGGCGCATCGACCTGGGCGTCGGCGTCGCGTACGATACCGACCTGGAGAAGGCGCGCCGCGTCGCCATGGAGGCCGTGGAGCCCGTGGAACAGCGCGACACCAGCCGGCCCGTGGAGTGCTACTACAAGGAGTTCGGCGACAGCTCCATCAACTTCGTCGTCCGGTTCTGGGTGCCCTACCCCGGGCAGAACCAGTACTTCGAGGCACGCAGCCAGGCCGTGATGCGCATCAAGAAGGCGTTCGACGACGCCGGCATCACCATCCCGTTCCCCATCCGGACGCTCGACTTCGGGCCCATCGGGGGCACGACGCTGTCCGAGGCGTGGCCGGAGGGCTCGCGGGGCGAGCGAGAGTCCGGCGCGTAGGCTGGCCGCTCAGATCGCGGATCGCGGATCGCAGATCGCGGTAGGTCGCGGGGTCCGTGAGTGACCGGCGCGTGGGCTGGGTGTGCGGACACCGCCTCGGATCGCAGATCGCGGTGGTTCGCGGGGTGGGTGAGTGACCGGCGCGAGGCTGACGGCGCAGCCTGATCCGCGATCCCGAACCTGCGTAGGCCGGGAACCCGGGCCGCGCAGCCCCCGGCAACAATCGCCCGCCGC
>JARRJS010000381.1:0-1085 GCA_037388885.1 Gemmatimonadota bacterium | reverse complement strand
TCCACTGACCGCGCTGCAGGCGGCTCTGGGCGTCTCCCTTCGGGGGGACGCCTGTTGTCTAATGTGGCCGTCACGCCGGGAGGTGGATAATCATATGAGACAACCGTCGATGCCCCAGGTCGTGGAGCGCCCACTGTCTGTTCCGGGGATTCGTTTAGCGCACGGCCGGAACGTGACCTTTCCAACGGCGCGCACGATTGTCCACGCGGACTATTCGATCAAATTGACGGTACGCGGGCGCGGGGCGCCCATCCATTACCGCGGTACGGACCACGCACCGTGCGTACGCGGCGCAATCAATATATTCGAACCATTCGAGCCGGTGCATGCCCGGCGCAGCGGCGCCGCCACCAGTTTCATCAGCCTCCTGGTCGAGCCGTGCGTGGTGGGCGAGGCTGTCGAGCATCTGGGTGCAACACGCCGGCCGGACGGTATCATTTCCGGTCACGTTCAGGCGGCGCTGGCCCTGGAAATGACCGCGTTGTGCGCAGAGCTCGGTTCCGGGGTCGGGCGGGCGGAGCTGGAGGCGCGCGCCGTATCCGCACTGGAACGCTTGTTGGACTCCGGCGCCGATTCACGAATCGAATCCGGCGCTCCGCCGGCGGCGGTGGTGAGGACACGGGAGCTGATCTTGGACCGCCTGGCCGAGAATGTCCCGATGGACGCGCTGGAGCGGGCCTGCGGGCTCAGCCGCTTTCACCTGGTGCGTCTGTTCAGACAGTACTACCGGCTGCCGCCGCACGAATTTCGGATCCAGGCTCGCGTGGCCCTCGCGCGCAGACTGCTCGTCGGAGGAGTGTCGCCTGCGGCGGCGGCCTCGGAGGTGGGCTTCTTCGACCAGAGCCATCTTCACCGGCATTTCCGTCGTATCGTCGGCATCAGTCCCGGGGCCTTTCAGGCGGCTCATCGATAGCCGGTTGGAGCCCGCCCGGGGAGCAAGATCGTACAATCCTCCGCCGCTGCGAGACTCTACCCTGGCTGCTGTTAAATCCAAGCGGACGCGGGGGAAGTCATGTCGGAACAAACAAAGGTCGCACTCGTGACAGGTGCCGGCCACGGGATCGGGCGGGCGATTGCACTGCAGC
>JARRJS010000380.1:0-1091 GCA_037388885.1 Gemmatimonadota bacterium | reverse complement strand
CCGGACGGGTGTCATACGCCTCCACTCGGGCACCGAGCCGCTTGGCCGTGGCGATCGCCTGCAGGCCGGCGACGCCGGCCCCCACCACGAACGCGCGCGCCGGCGCGATGGTGCCGGCCGGCGTGCTCATCATCGGAAGCGACTTGTCGATGCGTTCGGCGGCGATGATCACCGCCGCGTAACCGGCCAGGCTCGCCTGGCTGGACAGCGCATCCATCTTCTGGGCGTACGTCGTGCGTGGAATCAGCTCCATGCAGAAGGCGCTGACCTTGGCGTCGGCCAGCGCCCGCACCGTGTCCGCACTGCGGAACGGGTCGAGGAAGCTGACGTACACGGCCCCCTCCCGAAGGCCGGCGATGACGTCGGACGTGGGCTTGTTGACGCTCACCAGAGCGTCCGCTCCAGACAGGAGCGCCGCTCGATCGGGCTCGAAGCGGGCACCCACCTTCTCGAATGCCGCGTCGGCAAGGAAGAGCGAGGCGCCCAGGCCCGGCTCCAGCGTCACCGACATACCGAGCCGCACGAGCTTGTCGACGATCCCGGGCGTCAGCCCGATCCGCCTTTCTCCTGCGACAGTTTCTTTGAGGGCGACGATATTCATTTGGCTTGAATCATGACACACCCGCGGAACGACGAGCCACCGGACATTCGTCCCGCGAAACCATCGTGGTACACCGGCCCGATTCCGACCCCATGCCTGCCTGACGACACCGGCACCGGATCGCTCGCCTCCGACAGCGACGCCGGCGCGCCCCCGTCGGGACGTCCGCCCCGCGGGGAGGGCGGTTCCGGGACGCTATACTTGTCCGCGGATGAACCACGTGGGCATACTCACCAGCGGCGGGGACGCGCCCGGCATGAATGCGGCCATCCGGGCGGTCGTGCGCACCGCTGTGTACCAAGGCCTGCGGATCTCGGCCATCTACCGCGGCTACCAGGGCCTGATCGAGGGCGACATCGTCGAGATGGGCGCGCGCAGCGTTGCCAACATCATCCAGCGTGGCGGCACCGTGCTCCGCACCGCGCGCTCGAAGGCGTTCCTGGAGGCCGACGGGCGGGCCAAGGCGGTGGCCAACCTTCACGAGCGGCCC
>JARRJS010000379.1:0-1094 GCA_037388885.1 Gemmatimonadota bacterium | reverse complement strand
CATAGATGCGCGGGGTACAGCCATGTCCGTCGACCGAAGGACGGTTGTGAAGGCGCTCGCAGCGGCGGGCGTCGCGGCTGTGGTACCGAAGCGAGCACTGGCGCGTGTCCGGGGTGAAGCGCTGGATGAAGAGGGTCTCGTCGGAATTCTGTACGACGGGACCCGTTGCATAGGGTGCCGGGAATGTGTGCGGGGGTGCGAGGCGGCCAACGGTCGGACGGCGGACCTGGATGCACAGGATCTGACGCCTGACAACTGGACGGTCATCCAGCGTTTCGAGGACGGAGACAACAAGGTGTTTCTGAAGGTGCAGTGCATGCACTGCCTGGACCCGGGGTGTGTGAGCGCGTGCATGCTGGGGGCGATGCAGAAGCGTGCGGACGGGAGCGTCACGTGGAACCCGGATCTGTGCATCGGTTGCCGGTATTGCGAGATCGCGTGCCCGTTCGTGGTGCCGCGTTTCGAGTGGTCCGAGCCACTGCCGCAGCTGACGAAATGCCAGCTGTGCTTCGATCGCCGGACAGCGGGGCAGGCACCGGCGTGCGTGGAAAGTTGTCGGCGCGGCGCACTGGTGTTCGGCAAACGGCGGGACCTCCTTGCGGAGGCTCATCGGCGCATCCGCGTCCACCCTGAACGCTACTACCCGAAGGTATACGGGGAGCGGGATGGCGGTGGAACCCAGATGCTGTACCTGACGTCTCGAGCCATGCCGTTCGACAAGCTGGGGCTGCCCGATCTCGGTGAAACGCCGGTGCCTGCCCTGGCCGAGGCCGTCCAGCACAGCATTTACAAAGGGTTCGCGGCTCCTCTGGCTCTGTTCGGGCTGTTGGGCGTTCTGGTGCATCGGCGCCGGAAGAACGTTCAGGAAATCGAAAGGGAGGAAGCACCCGCCATGGCCGTGGGTGGGCGTCTGGGCAACTGGCCGGTAGCCATGCTGGTTATGCTGGCGCTGGCGGGGCTGTACGCGGTGGGTTTGCGGTTCGTGCACGGGCTGGGCGCGACCACGAATCTGAGCGACGGCTACCCCATGGGCCTGTGGATCGCGTTCGACGTGGTGACGGGCACGGCCCTCGCCTGCGGAGGATACGCGGTGG
>JARRJS010000378.1:0-1095 GCA_037388885.1 Gemmatimonadota bacterium | reverse complement strand
GTGCTGGCCCTGTGCATCGTCCGCGGCCGCCGCGAGCCAGTGCTGGTGACACCGAGCAGGACTTTGCGCAAGCCCCGACGCGAGAGCCCGCGTCGGCCGAGACCAGTGCCCGAGCCACCCGAGCCCGCCGCCCGCGAGAGCGACGAGATCCCGATTGCGGAGGCGGAACGCTGAGCGCTACGGTGGCAGCTGGCCAACGCCAAGATTCGGGCCTTCGTGGCGGCTGCCCAGAGCCTGGTGCGCGTCTCGCTGCAGATGGAAGCCCTGGCCGCCGAGTCGTGTCGCAGGATGGGCTACCGGTCCCTGGACGGCGGTTCAGTCCGTCGCGGGGCGAATACTGGACGTATGTGAAGCATGCGCCACACCTGTGGCACCAACGCCCCCACGCAGGACACGCTGTCTGGACGGACCACAACGGAACGATTCTTGCGTGTTGTCAAGCATGCGGCGCGCAACAGGAGCCGGGCTGTGTCAGCGCTCGCGGCCGTCTCTGCTGGTACTGGCAGCCACCGGCTCCCTTCTCTGCGTCGGGGGATGCTCCGGAGCAAAGCGCCTGCCGCCAGGTGGAATCGACCTGTCGTCGAGCCAGTCGGTGGTGCCGATCCGCAACCACCCGCCTCCTGCCGCGATTGACGATGCGTCTCGACCGGGCTGGGTGACCACCAGCTCCACGCACCCCCGGGCCAATCGTTGTGCGACGGATCCGGTAAGGGACGTCGCGGGTCTGAACCGGGATCCAGACTACGTCCTAGGCTACCGCACTCTGCGCCGCCGCGGCACCGTGTGGGCGCCGACACGCGGTGGGGGAGAGTTGGTCCACCGGCAGGGTATCCAACGTCTGTTTCGAAATGGACGCAACTACCTGACCGTCAGCAATTCCACGCGGCGCAATAACGCGCCCGGGTTCGAAGTGGTGCGGATCGCGCACTCGGCAACAGCAGAGGCATTGGGCTCGGGCGGGATGACGCCACGAAGGCTGCCACCGCAGGGTGACGAGGTCGTGGCGTATTCTCGTGAACCGTTGACCCACGAGCTCGCGCCCGACGGCCTGCCCTGGGGCTATGACCACACCGGTGGAATCCAGGCGATCGGACA
>JARRJS010000377.1:0-1098 GCA_037388885.1 Gemmatimonadota bacterium | reverse complement strand
GCGTCGGGGGGGCGCCCGGCCGGCGCCCCCTTCCTAGACGTGCTCCGGCCTCCGCAGGAGCAGGACCAGTATGATGCCGAGCACGCACATGCCGGCCAGGGTGAAGTACGTTTGGTTGTATCCCGCCGCGACGTTGCCGGCGTCCTTCGCCGCCTCCACGATCTTGGCGAAATAGCCGGGAACGACGAACCCGCAAATCCCCCAGGCGGTGAAGACGATGCCGTAGTTGGCGCCCACGTTCCTGGCGCCGTAGAAGTCGGCCGTGAAGGACGGCATCATCGCCAGGTACCCGCCGTAGCAGAAGCCCACGACGCAAAGGCCGGCCAGCGCCTGGGCGAAGCTCTGGACGTCGCGCAGCAGGAAGATGCACGCGATGATGTACCCCGCGAACATGCAGATCGTCGTGTTCTTCCGACCGATCCCGTCCGAGGTGGCGCCCCACGCGAGGCGTCCCACTCCGTTGAACGCGCTCATGATCCCCAGCGCTGCGCCCGCGGACATGACCGCGGTGGCGGCCGCCAGGTTTTTCACCAGCGGCGCGGCCTGCCCGATGGCGGTGATGCCGACGCTGGTCCCCAGGAAGTAGATCACCCACAAGGCGTAGAATTGCCACGTCTTGACCATTTCGGCCGGAGCGAACTCGGCCTTGAGGACCGCTCCGCCCGCCGTTGTCGCCGCCGTCGGCGGCGTCCATCCTTCCGGCTGCCATCCCGCCGGAGGCCCCGAGAAAACCTGCGCGGCGCCGATGACGCAGATCAGGAAGACCACTCCGAGGATCATGAACGTCCGCGGGATGGTCGATGCGTACAGCGCCGGATCGCTGCCCAGAAGTCTCTCGATGACCGGCGCGAAGATGAGCGATCCCGCGCCGAAGCCCAGAACCGCCAGCCCCACGATCGTTCCCCGCTTGTCCGGGAACCACTTCACGCAGGTCGCGATCGGCGTGACGTATGCGAACCCGACGCCGAGTCCACCCAGGATCCCGTACGAAAACTTCAACCCCCACTCGCTCTGGTACGTGAACGCCGCCAGCAGGCAGCCCGCGCCCAGAAGGAGTCCACCGACCGAGCCGACGAGCTTCGGCCCCTTCTTGTCCTG
>JARRJS010000376.1:0-1099 GCA_037388885.1 Gemmatimonadota bacterium | reverse complement strand
CGTAATGCATCGCTTCATGCGTGTCCTCGGGCTGCAAGGTAAGAGTTTCCTGCCGCTGTCGTTGGGGTTCGGCTGCAACGTACCGGCCGTGATGGGCGCACGAATCGTGGAGGAATCGGGCGGCAGATTGCTCACCATTCTGCTGGTGCCCCTGGTACCGTGCAGTGCCCGGCTCGCGGTGCTCGCCTTCCTCACCCCGATCTTCTTCGGTCCTGCCGCGTTGCCGGTGGCTGTCGGGCTCGTTGCATTGAACCTGGCCGTGTTCGCCGTGACCGGCGTGGTGCTCAGTCGCACGGTGTTCCGGGGCCGCCGCACGCCGTTCATCATGGAGCTGCCACTCTACCACGTGCCCAGGGTCCGCACCATCGCCTGGTTCGTCTGGGACAAGACTCTGACGTTCCTCCGCAATGCCGGCACGACCATCGTTTTGCTCTCCGTGCTCGTCTGGGCCGCGGCGTACTTCCCGCGAGGGGGATTGGACGGAAGCTACCTCGCCCAGTTCGGCCGTGCGCTGGCGCCCATGGGGGCGGCAATGGGCCTGGACTGGCGGATGCTCGTGGCGTTGCTCACCGGTTTCATCGCCAAGGAGAACGCCGTCGCGACCCTCGGCATCCTCTACACGTCCGGTTCGGCGGGTGCACCGCTGGCGGGGACGCTCGCCGCGCAAGTGTCTCCGGCCGCGGCGCTCGCCTTCCTGACGGCCACGATGCTGTTCATCCCCTGCGTGGCCACGGTGGCAGCGATGCGCCAGGAGACGGGGAGCTGGCGCTGGACGCTGTTCGGCGTGACTCTCGTGCTCGGCATCGCCGTGGGTGTGGCCACGGTGGTGTACCAACTGGCGCGCCTGGGAGCGCTCGCGATGAATTGACCGGCGAGGCCCCTCAATGGGGACCCCTGCACATGCCATGGCACCCGGGGGGAACAGCCTGTGCGACACGATCTGGATTGTTATCCCTGCTTCGTCCGGCAGGCCCTGGAAGCGTCCCGGATGGCCGCGTCCGATGAAGGCATTCAAAGAACCATACTCAGAGAGGTCGGGGCTCTGCTGCCTGAACTTCCGGCGGGAGCGACTCCCATCGAGATGGGGTCGAGGATCCAC
>JARRJS010000375.1:0-1110 GCA_037388885.1 Gemmatimonadota bacterium | reverse complement strand
GTATGCCACAGGCCCACCAGCCGATCCGGTTGCGGGTAGGGCAGAGGTTTCAGGAGCACGCCGTTCACCACGCTGAACATGGCCGTGTTGGCGGCGATGCCGACGGCCAGCGTGAGGATCGCCGTGATCGTGAAGAGCGGTGCCCGCGTCAGGCGGCGGGCGGCGTGGCGCAGCGGTCGAAGGGCTTTCATGGGTCTGTTCGGATGATGGGTCGTGTGGTGTTGCACTCCGTACGGGGCACGCCGACCGCCGGTTTCGCCTGGCGCTGGCGAGGCACCCGTGACGAGCCGCCCCGGGCGACGGCGCCGAAATCGCGTCCGGGGTTGCGCATTCTTTTCCGGTTCTATCGTACGCCCGGCGGGCATATGCGGGTGCGAGTATGTCGTAACTCTTTGCCGAGAAACGGCTTGGCCCACGCAGTCGGGCCTGGCCCGATCCATGTTTCTTCCGGCAGGCGCGTGAGTCGGAATGTGACCGAAGATCCGGAGACAGATCATGCCGGGACGACGGGTGTCCTTGAACGTGGCCGTGGCCGTGCTCGCCTTCACTGCGGCGCCGGCAAGCGCCCAGGCCTACCGCGGTGCCGTGACGGCGCTGACGGGTAGCGCCGCCTACAGCAACCTGGCCGCGGGTTCGGGGGCGAACGTGCTCCTGTCTTCCGGCTGGTTCGGCATGCTCCAGGCAGAAGCCTGGGCGGGACGGGTGGGCCTGCGGCTGAACGGCGGACTGTCCAATCCGCCCCTGGTGGATGACTCGCTGACGAGCTTCCGTCTGATGACCGGGGACGTGGACCTGATGCTGCGCCTGCGTCGTCCGTACGCCAACCTCTTCTTCCAGCCGTATGCCGTGCTCGGGCTCGGTACGGTTCGCTACGACCTCCGCCCCGACACGACCTTCGTGGACGGGCAGGCCTACGGCCCTGGCCCGACCGCACGGACATCCGTGGCGGCCGGCCTGGGCACAGATCTCGGATCGGGACCCGTCGCGTTGCGCTTCGAGATGCTCGACATCATCGGCTTGCGGTCGCCGCTCAACCGCACCACCGGGACCGCGTACGGACCGGTCCAGCACTTCGTCGTGACCCTCGGCCTGAGCCTGCGGTTCGGGCGC
>JARRJS010000374.1:0-1122 GCA_037388885.1 Gemmatimonadota bacterium | reverse complement strand
GCACAAAGTGTTACGCCGTCCGCAGGGGCCGCCCGGACCGACACCCTGTCGGCCGACACGGTGCGCATCGCGTCGGACCTGGTGCGCATAGGCATCACGACCCGGGGGGCGGGCCTCGCGTCGGTGGTGCTGCGCAAGTTCGAGTCGTACACACATGCAGGGCCGGTGCAGCTGGTCCGGGCGGACGAGCCGCCGCTGGTGCGCTACCGGCTGCGGCTGGGCGACCGCGTGCTGGACCTGGGCACGCTGCCATTCACGACGACAGCGGACTCCGTGCACGTGGCGGGCGAGCCGCAGGACGTGACGCTGCAATACCGGGAGCCGTCGGGCGCGTACTCCATCGACATCCGTTACCACTTCGATCCGGAGCGGTACGTGGTGCGGGTTGACGGGCGGGTGACGGGGCTGAGCGCCCTGTCGCCCACTCTGCTGCTGGACCTGGGGCCGACGCTGGCGGTGAACGAGGCCGATTCGGCGGTAGACGAGCGCGCGCTGGCCTACGTCGTGGACAGCCGCAAGGCAGGCATCTCCAGCGTGCCGCTGGGGAAGGTCCAGGCGGAGCGGGTGGAGGAGGGGCCGCTGAGTTGGGTGGCGCTGAAGAACAAGTACTTCCTGGCGGCAGCCCTGGCGGACACGCCAGGCGATAGCGCGGGTTCTTTCGGCGGTCTGGTCGCCCGCCCGTGGCCGACGAAGGACGCCGCGGCGCTGTCGGCGACGTTGCCCATCGCCCGGGACGGCCGGTTCGCGTTCCATCTGTTCCTGGGCCCCCAGGACTACGGCCGGCTCGTCGCGGTGGGCCGCAACCTGCAGGACGCGAATCCCTACGGCTGGCACTTCCTGCGGCCCATCATCCGCCCGCTGGCGCACTTCATCATCTGGCTGCTGACGACCCTGCATCATGCCCTCGGCATCGGCTATGGCTGGGTGCTGATCCTGTTCGGCATGCTGGTGCAGATCATCCTGTGGCCATTGAACGTGCGGGCGATGCGCTCCCAGATGAAGACCATGGAGCTGCAGCCGCGCATCAAGGAGATCCAGGACAAGTACAAGCAGGAACCCGAGAAGCTCCAGAAGGAGATGATGCGCCTGTACCGGGAGGAAGGCTTCAACCCGCTGGGCGGC
>JARRJS010000373.1:0-1122 GCA_037388885.1 Gemmatimonadota bacterium | reverse complement strand
ATCAAGCTCCACGACATCCGCATGGACTATCGCGAACGGGATGGTAGCCCGTACGAGCTGAACCTGATCGATACGCCCGGCCACGTGGATTTCACTTACGAGGTGTCGCGGTCCCTGGCGGCATGCGAAGGCGCCGTGCTGGTGGTGGATGCCAGCCAGGGCGTGCAGGCGCAGACGCTCTCCAACCTGTTCCTGGCCCTGGACGCCGGCCTCGAGATCATTCCCGTGCTGAACAAGATCGACCTGCCGGGCGCCGAGCCCGAGCGGCGGAGGGAGGAGATCGTCGACCTGCTGGGCTGCGAACCCGAGGACGTGCTGCTGGCATCGGCCAAGGAAGGCACGGGTGTGGATGCCCTGCTGGAGGCCATCGTTTCCCGGGTGCCGCCGCCGGTGGGCAACGCGGACGCTCCGTTGCGCGCCCTGATCTTCGACTCGTTCTACGACAAGTACCAGGGCGCGGTGCCGAGCGTGCGCGTGGTGGATGGGCGGCTTCGCAAGGGCATGCGGATCACCTTCGGCGCCAACGACGCCCAGTACGAGGTAGACGAGGTGGGCACCATGCGCCTGGGCCGCATGCCCCAGGACGAGCTGACGCCGGGCGACGTCGGCTACGTCATCGCCGCCATCAAGCGGGTCACGGACACGCGCGTCGGAGACACCATCCTGGACGCCGACCGGAGGGCGGATCAGCTCCTTCCCGGCTACAAGGAAGTGAAGCCGATGGTGTTCAGCGGCCTGTACCCGACGGACGCCGACGACTACGAAGAGCTGCGGGACGCGCTGGACCGGCTGCGGCTGAACGACGACAGCCTCCACTACGAACCGGAGACATCCACGGCGCTCGGCTTCGGGTTCCGCTGCGGCTTCCTGGGCCTGCTGCACATGGAGATCGTGCAGGAGCGGCTGGAGCGTGAGTTCGGGCTGGACCTGATCACCACGGTGCCGAACGTGGAGTACGTCGTGTACCTGACGGACGGCTCCGTGCGCGAGATCGAGAACCCGACCGCCATGCCGGATCCGGCGCGCATCGACCGCATCGAGGAGCCGTACGTGCGTGCCCGCATCCTCGTGCCGGCGGACTACATCGGCAATGTCCAGAAACTCTGCCACGAGCGGCGCGGC
>JARRJS010000372.1:0-1125 GCA_037388885.1 Gemmatimonadota bacterium | reverse complement strand
CCCGCACGACGTCTTCGGTGGCGTCCCGCGCGGTCAGCAGAAGCACCGGGTAGTGCTTCTGCTCCTTGCGCAGGCCGTGGACGATCTCGTAGCCCGTCCTGCCGGGCAGCATGATGTCGATGATGGCCAGGTCGTAGTCGTACACGTGGGCTTTCATGGACCCATCGACGCCGTCGTATGCCGTGTCCACGGCGTACCCTTCCTCCCGCAGCCCCCGCTCGAGGAAGCTGGCCACCTTCTTGTCATCCTCGATCACCAGGATCCGCATTCACTCGCTCCTTCTCCAACCGGCAACGACGGCGTGTGTAATAGACGGGATGGAAAAAATGACCGTCGAGGAGGCACGCCGCCAGGCGGCTTCACGGAGCAAGCGCCGGCGGCGGCGCGGCGGGCGTCTGCCGGTCGCTCCGCAGCCAGAATTCAAGGTCCTGCACCAGCGTTCGGACCTTGCGGATGCAGGCATCCACCTGCGCCTGCGAGAGGGCCGCGCCAAGCAGTGCTTCTTCGAACGCTCCCGGAATGGCGCGCAGCTCCGTTTGCACACGATTCCGCTCCAGCCGCGGCGTGCGCAACCGCGCGATCTCGGCGGCGGTCAGCACTTCGCTCCTGTGGCGCCCCTCCGGGTCGCTCGGCACGAGGGTCTGAAGGATCAGCGCCCGTTCCAGTGTCCTGCATTCCGGTCGGGTCCGGTAGTCCGCGGGAAGCCGCCGTTGCCAGGCCTGGAACAGCGCCGCCTCGAAGGCGTCGAGGCTCTGGCCGGCGACCTGTGGCACGGCGCCGGCGCTCACCGATTCCAGGGATGCCGGCGCATCGAGGGGGAGCCGGTGGAGGGCCGGCCCGTCGCATGCCACCGGAGCCTGCAACTTCCGTCTCCCCACCAGGCTCTCCCGGAACCGGACGGCGCACGCCGGACAGCAGAAGTAGAAGACGCGCTCATCGGCTACGACGTAGTCGACGGCTTCCTCCCACTCAGGACCATGCCGCAGACGGGATCACGAATTCGCATGTGTCCTCCAATGCCGGCGCGACCTGCATGCCCGAGCCGTTTCAAACGCCCGGGGCTCGTCGCGCTGATTCCGTTCCCAGCTCCACGATGGCACTGCGGATGTGAATGCAGGGTGAGAA
>JARRJS010000371.1:0-1128 GCA_037388885.1 Gemmatimonadota bacterium | reverse complement strand
GCAAACTGCGGGGCTTCTACGAGCGCAGGCGCATGACCATGGGCAGCTTCATCACCCGGGATCAAGTGGAACGGCAGCACGCCAATGAGGTGAGCGACCTGTTCCGGCACGTGCCGGGTATGCACGTGGTTCCTGCCCCTTCGCCCACCGGCCTGAACCTCGGCTATCACATTCTCATGCGTGGCAACTGCCGGCCCACGCTGTTCATCGACGGCGCCGAGACCATGTCCACAAGCATGTCCATCGATCAGATGCTGCGGCCCGAGGAGATCCAGGCCGTCGAGGTCTACCGGGGCCCCGAGACGCCGCCGCAGTACCAGAGGAACGCGTGCGGCGCGATCCTGGTCTGGACCCGGCCCGGCGGCGCGCACGGCGGCATCGCGCTGTGGAAGGGGCTTCTCATCATGGGCGGCGCGCTGGCAGCCATCTTCCTCTTTTCCCGCTGACGACGGCCTGCCGGACCGGCTGGCGCGGGGCTGTCCCATTGCCTAGCTTCTCCGGCCATGTCCAATCGGCCGAGCAAGATCGTCTGCGTGGGTCGAAACTACGTGGCGCATGCCCGTGAGTTGGGCAACGACACGCCGGAACGACCCCTCCTTTTTCTGAAGCCTCCGTCCGCACTTATCGGCCCGGGGGACGCGATCCTTCTGCCGCGTGACTCGGAGCGCGTGGAGCACGAGGGCGAGATCGCCATCGTCATCGGACGCCGGGCTCGCCACGTGTCGGAAGCGGAGGCGCTGGTCGTCGTAGCGGGCTTCGCCGCCCTCAACGATGTGACGGCACGCGACCTCCAACGCCTGGACGGCCAGTGGTCCCGTGCCAAGGGCTTCGACACGTTCTGTCCCGTGGGCGCCCCCGGTCCGGCCCCCGGCGGCGACTGGCGCGCCCTGGAGGTGGAGTGCCGGGTGAACGGCGTGGTCCGGCAGCACGGCTCTGCCACCGATATGGTCTTTGGAATCCCCACCCTCATCGCGTACGTGTCGCGGGTGATGACCCTCGAGCCCGGGGACCTGATTGCCACGGGAACGCCGGAAGGCGTCGGGCCGCTCCTGCCGGGCGACGTGGTGGAGGTGGAGCTGCCGGGCGTGTCCGCCATATCCAACCCCGTGGCCGCGGAAGAGGTCTGAG
>JARRJS010000370.1:0-1137 GCA_037388885.1 Gemmatimonadota bacterium | reverse complement strand
TGCCGGAAGAAGCCGGGCCCGAAGCTCCAGATGAGGTGTCCGTGCAACACCTGGACGGTGAAGGAAGAGAACAGGACGCCCGCCACCAGCAATGCGAGGAGGGCGACGACGGCCAGGTGCGTGAACAGGCTGGCGTCGCGGCTGGCGGCCGCGAAGACGAAGTGCCGCAGCGGCAGGATGGCGGCCAGCACGACGAGAGTCAGGACCGCCGTTCCGTTTTGCCTGTGCGCGTATTCGTTCGGCATCATGCAACAATTTAGGGCTTCCCGCCTTCCTTCCGCACCCGTCGGGCCTCGCTGGAACGCCGCCGGCGGCCAGCGCTGCGCAGTGGAGGTGGCGCCCGCAGGAGCCGTTCGGAGGCGTCCGCCCGATGCTTCCCCCGGGAACGGTCGGCGGTCGGCCGTCGGCAGGTCGGGCGGTCTGGTCCCGCCGGCCTCCACGGTTAGTATGACGTTTGCAGGATAGGGCGACGAGGCTGATCCCGATCACGGAGCGGTGCGATCGATGGCGAAACGGCGACGGGAGTCGATGCTGGAAGACGACCCGTTGTGGTACAAGGACGCGGTCATATACGAGGTCCACGTGCGGGCCTACAAGGACACGAAGGGCGACGGCATGGGGGATTTCCGTGGCCTGACGGAGCGCCTGGACTACCTGCGTGACCTGGGCGCGACGGCGCTCTGGCTGCTGCCGTTCTACCCGTCGCCGCTGCGTGACGACGGCTACGACATCGCGGACTACACGGACGTGAACGATGCGTACGGGACCATCGGCGATTTCCGGCGGCTCATGCGGGCGGCACACCGGCGGGGCATCCGTGTGATCACGGAGCTGGTGATCAACCACACGTCGGACCAGCACCCGTGGTTCCAGCGTGCGCGCCGCGCGCCGGCGCATTCGTCGTACCGGAACTACTACGTGTGGAGCGACTCGCCGGAGAGGTACGGGGACGCCCGCATCATCTTCAAGGATTTCGAGCCGTCGAACTGGACGTGGGATCCGGTGGCGAAGGCGTACTACTGGCACCGGTTCTATGCGCAGCAGCCCGATCTGAACTACGACCATCCGCAGGTGCAGAAGGCGGTGCTGCGGGCCATGGACTTCTGGTTCGAGATGGGCGTGGACGGGATGCGCCTG
>JARRJS010000369.1:0-1138 GCA_037388885.1 Gemmatimonadota bacterium | reverse complement strand
CTGCTCATGTCGTAAGCCACGACCGCCAGGCCGGCGGCCAGCGTCAGCGTCAGCCCCGTCACGACCTCACGAAGCCTCGTCCTCGTCTCCGTTGGGGCCGGCACCCACGCCGGCGCCAATGGGGACGCCTTCACGCGTCCGCTGGCATTCCGCGCACACCGTCGTCCACGGAAGAATCTCCAGCCGTTCGTACGCGATCTCCTCGCCGCACAGCTCGCACCGCCCGAACCGCTTCGGCTCCCTGTAGAGCGTCCGCAGGGCCTCGTCGATGCGATACAGCCGGGTGCCCTCCTTGCTGGCCAACAGGAACTCCTTCTCCTGCTCCATGGTGTCGGTTCCTTCATCCGCCATATGCAGCGGATAATTCGTCAGATCGCCGTCCTGCTCCACATCCGCGAACCGGTCGTCGAACTGTGCCAGCGCCTTCAGTGCGCGCGCACGCTCATGAAGGAGCCGCTTCTCGATTTTCGCCCGTTGCCTCTTGTTCATGGTTCCCTTCCTCCCATGCCGGTGTATCACCCGCGCGAAGCGGGCAATATCCAATTGGGAGCAAGACGCGTACCGGCCTGCCCTGACCATCACCGTGGCATGGGGGGCGGGGGCCGCGGCGCCGCCGAATCTGCCTTGGGCGGCGTCACGGGCATCAGGAAATCGGGGATGGGGAAATTCGCGGGACGCGCCTGCTGGACCGAGCCCGCGTTCGACGACTCCCACTCGATGACGCTGTCCCGATTCAGGTCGTACAGCCGCTTCCGGGTGACGTGGGCGAAGTCCAGCGTGAACACGCGGCCGCCCGTCGGCGTCTCCCACAACGTGGACCGGATGGTGACCGGCGTGTCGCCTTCCCCGCACGTGGTCGTCAGGCTCCCCACCACCCGCAGCGTGGAAGGATCCGGCAGGTGAGCCTCGGCCCGCCGATCGACGGCGGTGACGCGGGGGGTGGTGTCCCGGGGCAGCGAATGCGGGTCGATGCGCATCTCCAGCATGCCGGTCTGCCGGCCCGGCATGTGCTTGCCGTAGAACGCGTAGAAGATCCGGATCTGCGCCAGCGTGGAGAGGTCCGGCCTCGGCGCCGGAATGAACTGCGGCACGGAGTCGGCCAGCAGCACGCAGTAGTACGAGGGCACGACGATCTCGA
>JARRJS010000368.1:0-1138 GCA_037388885.1 Gemmatimonadota bacterium | reverse complement strand
GCGTACCACACGACCAAGGAGGTCACGCGCCCCCGGCGTTGAGCCGGGGGTGCGTTCGTTCGCGGGCTCGCTACGCGGTACCGCCGCCCGAGGACCCGCCCGGACGGCGGCGTAGCACGCCCGGGAAGCCGGCGGGACCCGCGAAGGGCGTGGAATGGAAGCGTGCCGGAACCTTGGGGGGCGATTCCGGCACATCCTAGAACCTAAGCGACGGAGCGGGGTCGCCGGAAGAGGCTTTTCTCGACTTCCAAGACAGGCGATGTCGGCCGTGCCGGTCGGCTGGCCGCCGGCACGGCGCGGCGGCGTCACGGCCTCCGGCCATGGCGTGGGCTGGGTCACCAGTCGTACGGCCCGACCAGAGCGCGGCGACCATCGCCCGCCGGCTATCTCTCGCCACGATCGAGGGTGCGGCGCGGAGCCGGCCGGCCGGGTCGGACCGGGACGACGGCGGGCGTTGACGCGCTGCGCCGACCCGCCACCGGGGACGTCGTCGGCAAGCGCGCAGCGCCGGCGATCAGCGAGTGGACCGTGGTGACCCGTGCGTCGCCTGAGCCCCTCGAGTCGTGGGTCGCTGTCCCCGTCCCTGTGCGCGTGCCGCCGTGCCCGGCCGCTGCGGATGCGAGGTACCCGACCTCCGGTCGAGGTGACGCCGGCCGCCCCTTCGATCAGCGTTCACGGGAGTCGAGCTGCCCGGCCGCCTAATGGCAAAGATTGCAAAGACTTCGTAAACTGTGGCCATGGCTTCATTGGATGCCGTGCTCAGGCAGCAGGTGATCAAGGACCTCCTTGCGCGCTCCGGCGTCGTGCGGGTCAGCGCGCTGGCGAAAGAGCTGGGGGTTTCGACCGTTACGATCCGCTCGGATCTGGACGACCTGGAGCGACAGGGGGCCTTGCTCCGGACGCGCGGCGGGGGCGTCCCGGTCAATCTGGCCAGACCGGAGCTGCCGCTGGAGGAGACCAGCCGCGTGCATCTCTCCGAGAAGCGCAAGATCGGGGCCCGCGCGGCGAGTCTCGTGCAGAACGGGGACACGATCATCATCGATGTCGGGAGCACGACGACCGAGCTGGCCAAGGCCCTGCCTGCGACTCTTCGTGACGTGGTGGTCGTTACCAACGGCCTGAACATCGCGTTGCTGCT
>JARRJS010000367.1:0-1141 GCA_037388885.1 Gemmatimonadota bacterium | reverse complement strand
CGTGGCCACGCATGACCTGCAGGTCGCGGAGTTGCCGTTCCTGGTCACGGAGCCGCCGCAGCCGAACACCTCCGAGACCGGCGGCAATGCATCGCAAGCCACCGCGACGGCCACCAACCAGGTGGCGGCGTCGGCGAAACGCATGACCGTGAACCCCTTCTCGCCCATCCTGATCCGTGCGCCTCAGGCGCGTTCGGCCCCCACGCCGCCGCCCAGGCAGACGGTTGTCACCCAGAAGGCCCCCGCTCCGAAGGTGGAGAAGCCGCTGGCACAGGCTCCGACACCGCAGCCGATCGCGCCTCCTCCTCCGCAGGCGAGCAACCTCCCCGGCGCACTGCCTTCCGGCATGCTGCCCACGACGCCCAGCGTGCTTCAGTCGACCCGGGCCCAGGTCCAGGCTCAGACCAAGGCGCCAGCCCCCACGCCGGCACCGGAGAACCTGGGGACGGTCGCCGCTGTGCGCGAGCCTGGGTCGGGCACTGCGGCCCAGCTGGGCAACTTGAACAACCCCGACACGCTGTCGGTCGCCCCGACGGTACCCGGCCTCCTCGGACCCGGTCAGCCCACCAAGCCGGCCGCGACGACGACCACGACGGCGGCAGCCAACGGCAACGGCAAGGCGCCGCTGCAGGCAGGTACGGACTCTCTCAGCCTCTACCTGCGTGATCACAACGTGCGCTTCACCGGCACCGTGCTCGGCCCCATCAGCGTCGGGGTGTTCCGCTCCGACCTGTACAAGGCGCCGGTGGTCGTGTCGCTCGGGCAGGACCTTCCCGAGACGAAGATCACCTTGACCGACCTCCGCGGCCATGAAGCCGTGTTCACGTACCAAGACTCCACGCAGAGCCTCTCCTTGGATCTCAGGCGGTGATCATGAAACGGACCCTGATCCTCCTCACGTTCCTTGCCCTGGCGGGGCTCGCGTGGGCACAGACACAGCTCGCGCCCTTGCCCAAGGACTCGCGCTTCGACCAGACCGTGCAGCTCTCGACGGGCGTGGGCGGCGAGTCGCTGCGCGCCATCGTCTCGGCGCTCGCCAAGTCGGTCGGCCTGACCGCCATCGTCAACGACGTTCCGACCACCAACATCAACTACGACATCGGCTCGCCGAAGCCGTTCCGTCTGGTGTGGAGCATCGTCC
>JARRJS010000366.1:0-1155 GCA_037388885.1 Gemmatimonadota bacterium | reverse complement strand
CGCTCGGCAGCGCTCTTCAGGTACTGCTGGATCAGGTACAGCTGTTCCTTGTCGATCTCCTCGTCGTCGGTCAGCCCCAGCGGAGGCACGAAGAACGCCATCGCCGCGATGAGACCCGCGTGCGCCAGAAGCGACAGGCCGAAATAGGATGCCACCGTCCAGTCCATGTTGGCCGCGACACCCGCTGGCATCGGCTTCCCGGCGTTCACGGCGGCCACCTGAAACACGAACATCCCCAGCTCGATCCGCGCCTTGGCTCCGGGCGGCAGCGGCACCTGGTGCCCGCCGCTCACCTCGGCGCTGGGCTGCGCCTTGAGCCGGGCCTCGTCCAGCGTCATCGGCGGCTGCCGCGGAAGCTCGATCGTTCCCTTGGCGCCCGCCGGCATCACCACACTCACCCCGGTCCGGTCCCCCACCACGAGGGGCATCCGGGTCGTGCCGAGCTTCTCCGCCGGAATGAAGAAATCGCACTCCAGGTTCTTGCCCATCTCCTCGCCCACATAGAAGCTGCGAGGCGGCGTCAGGTGCGAGACGTGCAGCACGTTCGTCTCCCACAGGATCATGACTTCCACCGACTGCACGTGAGGCAGCTCGACCTCTTCGGGGAAGACGTCCGGGCCGCTCTTGATCAGGGTGTATGTGTAGGTCCCGGGCGGCGCGTCATCAGGGACGCGCAGCGCCGCGGCACGAGCCTGTTCCTCACTCATGGCCGCGCCCGCGGCAAACGGGTTGATCGGCCCGAACCCACTGAAGGACAGACCGCCCGCTGGCGCGCCGAACGGGTTGGCGCCGCCCGCCGGCGCAAACGGATTCGCCGCGGCCGGCTCGGGAGCCGGCGGAGCTGGAGCAGGCGCCCTCGGCGGCTCCGACGGCGCTGTCTTCGAAGGCGGGGGCGGAGGTGGAGGCGGCAGCGGCGGAGAAGCAGAAGCCCGCGGCTCAGCCGCAGCGGCCATCTCCGTGCCGGGCGCCCCCGCTCTTTCCAGCACGATCTTGGTGCCACCGACTTGGATCTCGTCGTTGACCCGCAGCTTGCACTTGTTGACGCGCGCGCCGTTGACCATCGTCCCGGGCTCGTTGCCGAGATCGATCAACGTGATGTCGTCCGGGCCGCCCACTTCGATGACGGCATGCATCCGCGACGCCTGGTCATCATCG
>JARRJS010000365.1:0-1159 GCA_037388885.1 Gemmatimonadota bacterium | reverse complement strand
GGATTGGACAGCAGAATGGCGTGACCCGTCGTCGATCTCCCGGGCCCGACGACCCAGGCGTTCGACCCCGGCAGGCCGGTGCTCGGGTGCGGATCGCGAACCGTCGCCCCCGTCAGGAACTCCTCACGTAGCTTGCCCATGTTTGCCGGCGTCACCACCATGCCGTTGAAGAACTCGTCGTAGAACGCCAGCGCCAACGGGTCCTCGGGACGCAGCGGCAGGACGCGGCGGAGATCCGCTCGCAGCTCGCCTGGATGGCCCTGCGCATAGGCGTTCATGCCGTCGATGAACGCGGTGTCAGCGGCCACGGCGGGCGCCAGCCTGGCGACGAGCTGCGGCAGGCCCATCGTCCATACGTAGCGGTCGGACTCGAGGTATGCCTCGCCCCAGTACTCGGCGGCGCGGCCGCGCACGATGCCGACGTGCTCGAGGATCACGTCCCCGTGGCTGTGCATCTGCGTCCAGCCCCACGCGTACATCAGGTCCGCCTCGGTGTCCGCATAGATGTGCGGGACGCCCCAGCGGTCCCACAGGATCACGCTGCCGGCCGCGCGGGCCCAGCCAACCAGGCAGACAACGCCGAGCAGGGCGAGAAGAATACGTCCTGCCATACAGGCCACCTCCCACGTCGCACGCGGCGGCCGCCCCGGAGGCGGAACGCCACCCCCCGAGCGCCGTCCTGCCCTCGCTGCCCCCGGCTTCCGATCACGCTAGCGGCAACGTCGCATTCGCGGGTCCGGCAAACACCCGACCTGCGCTGTGGAAGTAATCCGAATTGGGTCGCGGCCACTGGCCGGCCGGCAAGCCCGAGACGACGCGGCGTCACCCGAAGCCCCCGCGGCGCATGAGCTGCGCCACCCTGCCTGTCGGCGCTCTGCGACGATCATGCGTCCCTGCGACTGCGCCACCCGGACCCTGGTGGGGAACCGGCGTGGGGTACGCCACACGTGTCCGCTGTCGCTTCTTGGATCGGGGCCCGCCACTCACGGGCAGGCCCGCCGGACACGACACCCCTCCCAGGGTCACCGGGAGCGGCTCGCAGCGAAGTGAGAATCTCGTATTAGTCCCGTCTTGGGCTTGTGGATAGACTTCGAGCGACTTGCGGGAGGAGATGACCATGACGATCCAGACCAAGCTCACCGTTGCCCTGGGGGAGGTC
>JARRJS010000364.1:0-1163 GCA_037388885.1 Gemmatimonadota bacterium | reverse complement strand
GCATTCAGCTCGTCCATGGCGAACGTGGACCGTTCCGTAACCACGGGCCGGATCAGCACGACACGCGGATCACGCATGGGCCACCTCCGCTGCGCGCTCCATGGCCGAAGCCTCGATGACCACTGTGTCCGACCAGAGCACGTCGTACGTCGTTTCCTCGCCGAAAGGCCGCACCTGCACGCCCTGCAGGTTCCGGGCGGACAGATACACATTCGCCTTGTGCCCGTCCGTCAGGATGAGCGTGTTGCCTTCGACCCCGGCCCCTTCCAGCATGGCCATGATCGTCTTCGTGTGGGGACGCTCCAGCTCGAGCGGCTCCACCAGCAGCACCTGGCCGTCCTGGGCACGGGCGTTGTAGGCCGACCGACGCGCCAGCCAGCGCACCTTCTTGGGCACGCGCTGGCTGTAGTTGCGATCGGGGCTCGGCCCGAAGACCGTACCGCCGCCCGGCCAGTGGGGCGCGCGAATGGTGCCCTGCCGGGCACGACCGGTCCCCTTCTGACGCCACGGCTTGCGGCTGCCGCCGCGCACCATGCCCCGCGTCTTGGTCGCCGCGTTGCCCTGGCGCTGATTGGCCAGGTAGGCTTTCACCGCCTGCCACATCGACGGCTCGTGGACCACGCCGTCGAACAGGGACTCGGGAAGCTCCTGCTCCCCTTTCTGTTCGCCCGCCGCAGTGATGAGCGCTGCCTTCATCTTCGTTCTCCCCGTCCCGTACGCGTCACGACTTCCGGATCAGCACCGTGCTGTTGCGGGCGCCCGGTACCGCGCCGCGGATGTAGAGCAGGTTGCGCTCCGCATCGATTCGCTCGACCCGGAGATTCCGGATCGTCTGTCGCTTGTTGCCCATCTGGCCCGGCAGCTTCTTGCCCTTGATGACCCGCGACGGATTCGTGCCAGGCCCCAGGGACCCGGGATTGCGCGCCTTCGGATGCCCGTGCGAACCCGGCCGACCGACGAATCCGTGGCGCTTCACCACGCCCTGAAAGCCCCGGCCGCGCGTCGTGCCGGTCACCTTCACCTGTTCACCGGCTACGACGCCGTGCAGCTTGGGTTCGACGCGCGCAAGGAGAAGCACTCCACGCGGGCCGAGCGCGGACACGCCGCCAGAGTGGGGCTGGAAGCCGCCCCGGCGGTGCTGCGCGAGTTCCGCGTGGCGGAGC
>JARRJS010000363.1:0-1165 GCA_037388885.1 Gemmatimonadota bacterium | reverse complement strand
GACAACGCCCAGCTGTCGTTGCAGCAGGCACAGGCTTCGCTGGCGTCGCTTCAGGCGAACCAGGCTAAGGCAAGCGCCACCCTAAGGTCGCAGATTGCCAGCGCGCAGGCGTCGCTCGATGCCGCGCAGCGTGCATACGACACCCAG
Organism: Gemmatimonadota bacterium; assembly: GCA_037388885.1. Lineage (GTDB taxonomy): Bacteria > Gemmatimonadota > Gemmatimonadetes > Longimicrobiales > RSA9 > JARRJS01. The sequence goes on along the minus strand of JARRJS010000363.1, from coordinate 1,018 downwards.
CGCACGACGACCGAGCTCACGCGAACGCTGTTCGGCCTCGGGAGCGCCAGCGCCTCCGACGTACAGAACGCCCAGGACGCCTTGAGCAACGCCGCTGGAACGTTGAACGCCGCCAAGACCAGCGTGTCGACCTTGCAGGCGACGCAGCAACTCCAGGCCGCCGCCGACCAGCAGGACCTGGCGAGCAGCCGCCTGAGCGTGGCCCAGGCGGAGCTCAACCTGAAGACCGCACAGCAGAACCTCACGGATACCAGCCTCGACGCTCCCTTCGCCGGGACCGTGAGCGCCGTGAATGCTGCGGTCGGTGAAACCGCTGGCGTCGGAACCGCCCTCGTGACGGTTGTGGACGACGCAACGGTCCAACTCGCAGCCCAGATCGCCGAGGTCGACGTCACGCAGGTCGCCGTGGGGCAGGCGGCCAGCGTGAGCTTCGATGCCACCACCACCCGGACCTTCGCCGGCCGCGTCAGCTCCATTGCCCCAACGGCCACCCTGGTCTCGAACATCCCCATCTACTACGTCACGGTCGACATCGCCAACGCCGACCACACGCTGCGCGGAGGCATGACGGGCCAGGCGAACATCGTGACCCGCGAGATCCAGAACACCTTCCAGGTCCCCGCCCGCGCGGTGCGGTCGCTCGACGGCGGCAGCCAGGTGCTGGTTCGGCAGTCGGACGGCAGCTACGCGCCGGTTCATGTTGCCGTGGTCGGCACGTCGGGCATCAACAACGTGCTCACGGGCCCGGTACCGGACGGAGCGGCCGTGCTGGTGAGTGGCGACTCCGGCACGAGCGGGACGTCGGGCAACCCGCCCGCCCAGGGGACGACGCAGCGCCGAAACGGCGCGATCCCGTTCGGGGGCGGTGGCGGCTTCCGGAGCCCCCCTCCTCGATGAACGGGAGCGGTCATGGCACCTGACGTCGTGAGACTCGATACGGTGCGCAAGGCGTACCGCCTGGCCGACCGGCCGTTCTGGGCCCTCAAGGGCGTCACGTTCACGGTCCGTGCCGGCGAGA
>JARRJS010000362.1:0-1172 GCA_037388885.1 Gemmatimonadota bacterium | reverse complement strand
CGAGGACAGCGGGCGGAATGACTGCTGAGTCCGTCGCCGACCGGATGATGACGGTGTATCTAGAAGCGGGGAGCTTCGGGATCGGCCACCTATTTAGGGCCGCGCCACCGTTCGGGCAAGGATTTTCTTCATCGGCGCATCCGAAACAGCCTGCCGATGGACCCATTCTCGCCCCGGGTTCCCCGGCCCGCGTTCCGGGCGGGGGAGCCCAGCACAACAGCACGTTCGGGGCCTCGCCTGCGTGTTCTGCGTGTCTTCATGTGACAGTTCACGCCGGGGCGTCCGGACCGGTCACCAGGGCTTCCGGTGGTTCCCTCGCGCCGGCGTCGTCCGGGGTCTCCCGGATGGTCAGCCAATCGGTGCGCCCCTTCTCCCAGTCCTGGATGAGCAGGCCGCGTTCCTCGAAGAGGTTGCGGATCTGCATGCTATCGTAGCCAAGCAGATCTTCGAGGATGGGGACCAGGACGCCGAGCGCGTCGTCCGCGACGATGGTGCGCTGGGCAATCTGTGCGATGGTCCGCGACTCCGAGACGGCGATGGTGAGCCCGTCTCCGCGGTTCACGTGCAGCATGACGTGCAGGTCGGAGCTGCCGTCGCCGACGTAGACGATGCGGTCGCGGGAGATGCCCAGGCGCGCACGCAGGTCGTCCACGGCCTTCACCTTGCCATAGCCGGCGCTCACGGACTCGATATGCGACACCTCGCCGCTGGGGTCCCAGCCCAGGCGTGTGCCGATGATGTGGTCGGGTGCAACGATGCCCTCCAGCGCCGAGCACACCACCTCCACCGGCGCCGCGGACACCACATAGAAGTCGAACGTGTAACCGTCGATGCCATCGCGCAGCAACTCCACGGCGCGGGCGATATTGCGCTTCAGCCGTACACGACGACCCACTTCCACCAGGTGCTCGCGCCGTACGACCCGGAACGCCGGGTCATGCCGCAGCAGGTAGGTCAGCTCCGCCCCCTCCTGGACCAGGTGGAGCTGTGACAGGCCGGCGGTTTTCTCCGCGAAATCGTCGATCCCCAGCATCTCGGCGAGCAACAGCCCCGCGTCGTTGAAGCTGAGCGTCTGATCGAAGTCGCTCACCAACAGGCAGTGCCGGACCATGGCGTACCTCCTCGCCCCGCACCTCCAGGGCGCTCGGTTCATAGAAAACCCCCCGCGCCGG
>JARRJS010000361.1:0-1172 GCA_037388885.1 Gemmatimonadota bacterium | reverse complement strand
CACCGTCGTGTTGGCGTAGATCCACGTGTTGTCCAGCGACCCGTAGAGCGGTCCGAAGCTGCGGTCGGTGAGAAAGTACAGGTAATTGCCGTCCGGGTCGAACGCCGGATCATCGGCGTTGTAGAAGCCGTCCGTGACCTGGTGCTGCTGGTTCTCCCTGGTGTCGTACACGAAGACGGCGCCCATGCGGGACGGCAGGTCGCCGCCCCAGGCGACCCAGCGGGAGTCGGCGGACCAGGTCACGCGGAAGTTGGCCAGCGCGCCCTGGAAGAGGTAGTGTCCACGCCCGATCTGCTGTACGTGGCCGGATGCGACATCCACCAGTTCGACCTGCATGGCCTTGTCGAAGTACACGATCTTCTTGGAGTCCGGCGACCAGAACGGCGAGTAACGGAAGCCCGGCCCCAGCTTGGTCACCGTACGCGGCTGCCCGTTCCCTTCGGCGGGCGCGATGGTCAGCTCGTACTCGCCCGATGCATCATCCCAGTATGCGACGGACTTGCCGTCCGGCGACCAGGCCGGTGTGCGGGCCGCGTTGGCGGACGTGTTGACGATGGAGAACGTCGGGCCGTGCTCTGCCGGCACGGTGAACACATCGCCGCGTGCGCCGAAGACCGCGCGCTTGCCCGTGGGCGAGATGTTGTAGCTCATGACCTGGTCGCCGACCTTCTCGGCCTTCGGCCGGACCGTCGCCAGGTCGGTGACCACCTGCACATTTACCGGCTTGGCCTGTTCGCTGGCCATGTCCATGAGCCACAGCTTGCCGCCCTGCTCGAAGACCATGGCGTCCGGCCCCATGGCCGGGAAGTGGATGTCATAGTCCACGTAGTGGGTCACCTGGCGCAGGCGGCCGTTGCGCGTGTCATACGACCAGATGTTCTGGCGCTCGTGGGGGCCGCGGTCGGACAGGAAGTAGAGCGTGGTGCCGTGCCACAAGGGGTCGGTGTCGTTGCTGCCTTTCCCCGGCACTTCCGTCGCCTGGTGTGTGCGCAGGTCGAACAGCCAGATCCTGGTGACCAGGCCGCCGCGGTACCGTTTCCAGGTGCGGAAGTCACGCCAGTGCGGCAGGTACGCCAGCGTGTGGCCGTCCGGCGAGATGGCGCCGTACTCGGCCCAGGGCAGCGGCAGCTGCTGCGGCAGCCCGCCGGCCGGCGGGACGCTGAACAGCTTGT
>JARRJS010000360.1:0-1174 GCA_037388885.1 Gemmatimonadota bacterium | reverse complement strand
TGCCAAACCACTGACCTTGCCGTGCGACGACGAAGACGACCCCGACGACGAAGACAGACGCCGGATGACTGGTCACCAGCCCCGGCCGCCACTAGGTTGATGTCGTCCGAATACCCCGCACCAAGCTCGCATGCGATCCGAGATCACGACGCCCGAGGTGCTGACGGAAGAGAGCGCGGTGGAGCTCTCGCTCCGGCCGCAACGGCTGGCCGAGTTCATCGGTCAGTCGAAGGTCAAGGAAAGCCTGCGCATCGCCATCGACGCGGCGCTACAGCGCAAGGAGCCGCTGGACCACACGCTGTTCCACGGCCCGCCCGGGCTGGGCAAGACCACCCTGGCCATGCTCATGGCCCGGGAGCTGGGCGTTGGCGTCAAGACCACCTCCGGACCGGTCCTGGAAAAGCCGGCCGACCTGGTGGGCATCCTGACCAACCTCGCCGAGGGCGACCTGCTGTTCATCGACGAGATCCACCGGCTGCGCCCCATCATCGAGGAGTTCCTCTATCCGGCGATGGAGGACTACAAGATCGAGATCCGGTTGTCGGAAGGCCCCAAGGCGCAGACCATCACCATGCCCGTCGAGCGCTTCACGCTCATCGGCGCCACCACGCGTTTCGGTCTGTTGACGCCGCCCATGCGTGCCCGATTCGGCATCATCCAGCGGCTCAACTTCTATTCCGTCGACGAGCTGCGCACCATCGTCGAGCGCAGCTCCGAGATCCTGAGCGTCGAGTGCACCCCGGAAGGCGGCGCAGAGGTAGCCCAGCGCGCACGCGGCACGCCGCGCGTCGCCAACCGGCTCCTGCGGCGGGTGCGCGACTACGCGCAGGTACGCGCCGACGGCGTCATCACCGGCGACGTGGCCATCGAGGCGCTCACCATGCTGGACGTCGACGAGTACGGCCTGGACGAGATGGACGCCCGCGTCCTCAAGACCATCATCGAGAACTTCGATGGCGGGCCCGTGGGCCTGAACACGCTCAGCGTCGCTGTGGGCGAGGACGCCGGCACGCTGGAAGAGGTGTACGAGCCGTTCCTCATCCAGGGCGGGTTCCTCATGCGTACACCCCGGGGACGCGTCGCCACCAAGAACGCCTACCGCCGTTTCGGCTACGCGCTGCCCGACGAGCGGGATGGCGACGGACCCGGCCAGATCAACCTGTTCAAGGGTTGA
>JARRJS010000359.1:0-1185 GCA_037388885.1 Gemmatimonadota bacterium | reverse complement strand
CCGGTCATCGGCGGCCCCGAGCTCGATCACCCCAACGGCGTCACCGTCCTGAGTTCCGGCGCGCTGCTGGTGGTACCCTTCGGCGGCTCCAAGGCGATGTATCAGGTCTCGGACGGTGCGATCGGTGTCACCCAGCCCCTGCCCGTGGGGCAGCTCGACGGCGTGGTCGTGCTTCCGGGAGGCGACGTGCTGGTGTCGAGCTGGCAGTCGTCTTCGGTGGTGCGCGTGGCGCCGGACGGCAGCACCGACACCGTGGCCTCCGACGCGCCCGCACCGGCCGACATCGGCTACGACGCGTCACGCAACCGGTTGCTGATCCCGCTGTTCAACGACGACGCGGTGAGGATCGTTCCGCTCGGCTGAGCGCGTCGCAGACCTCCGGCGGTGGCGGGTAGCAGGGTCCGGGGGGTGGAGCAGATGTGCCTTGCCCGCCGGGACCGCCCGTCGCCCCAGGCACGAGCGCGTCCGGTCGCCGCGTGGGCGGCCATCGCCCGGCGTCACAGCGTGCCGGCGCCGATCTTGCCGAGGACGATGCCCAGGAAGAACACCAGGGTGCCGCCGCCGCCGACGAGTGCCAAGGAGCGCCACAGCGGGAACTGCAGATAGCGCCAGCGTATGGCCGAGATCACCACGAGCTCGGTGGCGACCACGGCGTAGGCGACGATCAACGCCAGCTCCGTGCTCGGGATGAGGAAGGGCAGGCTGTGGAAGATGCCCCCAAGCGTCGTGCCGCTGCCGGTGGTCAGGCCCTTCCAACCGGCGGACACGGTCATGTCCTCTTCGGCGCCGTGCGACAGGGCCTCGGCGAGCCCCATGCTGAGGCCCGCACCCGTCGCTGCCGACAGCCCCACCCAGAACACGTGGACGCTGCTCGTGAGCTGCGCCGCCGCGAAGATCGGCGCGAGCGTGGAAACGGTGCCGTCCATCAGTCCCAGCAGGGCCGGCCGGACGAGCTCCTGGTTGCCGTTCGAAATGCGTTGGCCGGAGGATATCGTTGCCATGCCGGACTCCTTCCGTGCCGCTGCTGCGCGGTGTCGATGCGAAGGGATCACGCTGACGCGCCGCGCCGGCGCATCAGGCGCCCGACTGCAATTGTGGAGGAGGCTGTCGATACGCCCGTGACGCAGAAAACGTCGTCCAGGCTACGTGTGGGCGGGTGGAAGGGGCGCCGCGCTCACGGCTTCC
>JARRJS010000358.1:0-1190 GCA_037388885.1 Gemmatimonadota bacterium | reverse complement strand
ACGGGCTCGACGCCGTGGATGTGGTGGCCACGGCATACGCGATTCCCGCGGCGGAGGCGAGCTTCGACTCCATTCTCAGCACCGCGGTGCTAGAGCACCTGGAGGACCCCGCGCCCGCGCTGGCCGAGGCGTATCGGGTGCTTCGGGCGGGTGGTCGCGCCATCTATACGGCCCCGCTGTTCTGGCATCTGCACGAGGAGCCCCGCGACTTCTTCCGCTATACGCGTCACGGCCTCATGCACCTGTTCGAGGGTGCCGGGTTCGAAGTGATCGAATTGAAAGCTTTGAGCGGGGTCTGGACGATGGTCACGGCGGAGATAGGGTACTACGTCCAGCGCTTCCGGCGCCGGCCGTTCCGCTGGGTCGTGGACGCCGCCGTGGCGACCGGGAACTTCATCGGGGATCGGCTCGACCGCGGGCGTGCCCGGGACGAGCGGTTCACGTGGATGTACCTGGTGGTGGCGCAGAAGCCTGTCCCGGCGCGGACTCCCGAGGAGGGGGACGCGTGAGCCTGGTCCGCGACGTCGTCAGCGGGGTCAAGTGGTCTGCCCTGGGGCGCTCCGGCGAGCACCTCGTCGCGTTCGTCACCACGGCCATCCTGGTACGCCTGGTCTCGCCGCAGGCGTTCGGCGTGGTCGCCATCGCGGCGCTGGTCACCGGCTTCCTCGTCGTCATTGCGGATCTCGGCACGGCCACCGCGTTGATCCAACGCGAGGATGTCCCGGCCACCCTGGAAAGCACCGTGTTCTGGTCCAGCGTGGTGATCGGCCTGGTGCTCACTGCGATTGCATGGATGCTCGCGCCCGCCGCCGGGTGGTTCTTCCATGATCCTGCCGTGGTTCCCATTGTCCGTGCCCTCAGCCTTACGATCACGTTCAGCGCGGCGGGCGCCGTGCCCACGGCCATGCTTACGCGCCGTCTGTCTTTCCAGCGCATCGCGCGGGTGCAGCTCGCCGCGTCCGGGCTTGCCGGCGCCGTCGGTGTCGCCCTCGCGTTCGCTGGCGCCGGCGCGTGGAGCCTGGTGGGGCAGGTGCTCACGCGCACCCTTTTGGAGGCCGCGGGCATGGTGGTGGTCTCCAGGTTCCGCCCCTGGAACGGATTCAGCCGCGAAGCGCTGGTTTCGGTCGCTTCATTCGGTGTCAATCTTTCCGGGTTCCACATCACAAACTTCGTCACCCGGAACATCGACA
>JARRJS010000357.1:0-1196 GCA_037388885.1 Gemmatimonadota bacterium | reverse complement strand
TCCTGTCCCGGGTGCTCCAGTATGAGCATTCCGTGCATTACACGGGCGGCAACTTCGAGCGGGCGTCGGACAAGGTGTGCGCGGTGTGCCACTCGAATGAGGGCTTCGTGGAACGGATCACGAACGGCACGGACACCATCGCGACGGCGCCCAGCAACCCGACGCCGCCGAACTGCCGGACCTGCCACATGATCCACACGAACTACGACAGCACGGACCTGCGTCTGCGGACGACGGCGCCGGTGACGCTGCTGATCAATGGCAAGACGGTGGACCTGGGCAAGGATGGCGAGGCGAACCTGTGCACGCAGTGCCACCAGCCGCGGGTGGCCGAACCGATGCCGGCATTCGGGGACACGACCCACATCACGATCACCTCACCGTACTGGGGCCCGCATCATGGCCCGCAGGGCGCGGTGCTGGCGGGCACGGGCGCGTTCCCGTTCCAGGGCTCGCAGACGATCACGGAAGGGCCGATGGCCCACGGGTCGAGCCTCGGCGGCTGCCCGGTGTGCCACATGGCCACGGCCTACGGTTGGCAGGCGGGCGGGCACACGTGGAACATGACGTACACGCTGCACGGCTCGGTGGATGAGAATCTGGCGGGCTGCACGTCGTCCGGCTGCCACATCACGGCGACGACGTTCGACCGTCTGGGCACGCAGACCAAGGTCGCGGGCATGCTGGACAGCCTCCAGGTGCTGCTGACGAGCAAGGGCATCATGAGCGGTGGCAGCCTGGTTCCGGGCACGTACACCTCGGATCTGGCCGCAGCGTACTTCAACTGGGACTACTTCGATCAGGACCGGAGCATGGGCGTGCACAACCCGCCATACGTGGAAGCCGTGCTCCAGAACACGATCGATGCGGTGAACGCCATGCCGTAAGAGGGTTCACCAATGCTGTTGGAATCCGGATGTAGCGCCGCGCCCTACGGGGCGCGGCGTTCATCCTGACGTACCGTCGCCCGTGCAGACCGGCGCGCGCGGTCGGCGTGTTTGGGGAAGGGCGCCGCGGGAGAGGATTTTCCCGGATGCGCGGTTAACTCGCGTATCTCTGTCTGGGGCACCGACAACGTGGAGAAATGCAATGAGGAGAAGGCTACCCGCAATCCTCGGGGCCGCGTTCCTCGTCCTCGCCGCAGCGTGTGAAGGGCCCGCGGGGCCAACGGGGCCCGCAGGGGAGCAAGGGCCCCA
>JARRJS010000356.1:0-1198 GCA_037388885.1 Gemmatimonadota bacterium | reverse complement strand
ACGTTGAGCTTGCTCCCGAATCCGCCGCCCACTTCCGGCACGATCACGTGCACCCCGTATTCGGGGAAATTCAGCATCGCCGCTATCTGCGTCCGAAGCAGGTGGGGAATCTGCGACGCCGACCACAACGTCAGCTCGTTGGCGCCCGGATCGTACTGCGCCAGCACCGCCCGGCCCTCCATCGCCACCGGAATCACCCGCTGGTTCTTCATCCGCAGCTTGATCACCTTGTCGGCCTGCTTGAAGGCTTTCTTGACGTCCCCGCCCTCGAGTTCCCAGCGATAGGAGACGTTGTCGGAATGGGAGTCATGGACGCGCGGCGAATCCTTCCGCAGCGCCTTCTCCGGGTCCACCACCACACCCAGCGGCTCGTAATCCACTTCCACCAGGTCCATCGCGTCCTGCAGGACGTAGCGATCGCTCGCCACCACCGCCGCCACTGCCTCGCCGACGAACCGCACTTCCCCCGTCGCCAGCACCGGCCGCGGTGCCGCTTTCATGTCCGGCAGATTGATGCCGCAGAGGACGCAGCCTACCGCGTCGCCGATGTCCTCGGCCGTGAACACGCCCAGGACACCCGGCATCGCCAGCGCCTTCGTCGCGTCCACCGACCGGATGCGCGCATGGGCGTGCGGGCTGCGCACGAACCCCAGCTGCACCATCCCTGCCAGCTTCAGGTCGTCCACGTAATGGGCGATGCCCCGCAGCAGTCGCGGGTCCTCCTTGCGCTTCAGCGGCTTGCCGACGTGCTTGGTTGCAGTGGCCATCTTCCCTCTCCCGGAAACTCCCGGCGCCGTCAGCGCGTGCTGGCGCGGAGCTTTTTCGCGGCGTATTGCACCGCTTCCACGATGTGCTGGTAGCCGGTGCACCGGCAAAGATTGCCGTCCAGCGCCCGGCGGATTTCCGCTTCGGTGGGATTCGGATTGTCCTGAAGAAATTGCGTCGCGGTCAAAACCATGCCCGGCGTGCAGTACCCGCATTGCAGCCCGTGCTTCTCCCAGAACCCTTCCTGCACCGGATGCAGCGCCCCGCCCGCTTCCGGCGCCGCCGCCAGGCCCTCGATCGTCGTGATCTCCGCGCCGTCCGCCTGCACCGCCAGCATCGTGCACGACTTCACCGCCCGGCCGTCCACCAGCACCGTGCAGGCCCCGCACAGCGTCGTCTCGCACCCGATGTGCGTCCCGGTCAGCCCCAGCAC
>JARRJS010000355.1:0-1218 GCA_037388885.1 Gemmatimonadota bacterium | reverse complement strand
CCTGAGAGGCCGAACGTGCAGTGAAGAAACGGGGTTTTCGATTAGAGCAAGTTACCGCAAATCCCCGTGCGAACAATAGAGATGCGGCGGGAGGCCCGGAACAGTGCACGAAGCATCCTCACAGCTTCTTCGGGCCCTTGACCCCAAGGGAGTGGGCCATCCTTGGCTACAAGCACCTCGACCATCATTTGCGGCAGTTCGGAGCGTAGCGGGGAAGGGCGTCTTCTCAGCATCGATCGTCGGTGAACGTGCCGATCCATACGCCGCGCCCCAGGCGGCCAGCATCGTCTGTCCGGCACCCGCGCACGCCGCTACCGCAGACAATCGCGTGTCCAACCAGGCAAAACAGGGTGCACGGAACTGAAGCAGCTCCAGTTTGATTAGAGTGTGTCCGTTGTGTTGGGCAAGCCACGAGTGGCTGGGCTGAGCGAGGTCGCGCGCGTCCTGCGGGAGTGGCAGTACGACGGGGCGCCCGTGCAACTGCATCCCGGGGATCTGGGTTGGTACTGGCGATTCGGCGCGGAGACGGCGGCTGCGGCGGTCCGGACCTGGCGCCGCGACGGTATGCTTCTCGCCGTCGGACTGTTGGACGGCGCCGGCCTGCTACGCTTGGCGATCGCGCCGGACGCTGAACACGACGAGCCCTTGGCCCGGCAGATGGTCGCCGACGTGACTCGGCCAGAGCGTGGCGTCCTGCCGGAAGGGAACGTGTCCATCGAAGCGCGCTGGAGTGCCGCGTTCCAACGGCTTCTGGCCGATGATGGCTGGCGCGCTGGCGAGCCGTGGACCCCGCTGGCCCGCGACCTCACGGAGCCGGTGGAGGATTGCGGCGTGCGGGTCGAGGTGGTCGGTTCGGAGCGAGCCGGCGTGCGGGTTGCCGTTCAGCGCGCGGCATTCGACAACTCGACGTTCACGGTCGAGCGCTGGCACCGGATGGCCGCAGGACCCTCCTACGCCGACGCCCGCTGTCTGGTCGCGTACGACGAGCTGGGCACCGCAGTGGCGGCCGCGACGGTGTGGTCGGCCGGTCGGGGGAAGCCGGGCTTGCTCGAACCGATGGGTGTGCACCGCGACCATCGCGGTCATGGTTACGGAACGGCAATCACCGTTGCCGCGGCGGCCGCACTCCGGGACATGGGCTCGTCTAGCGTAATCGTGTGCACGGCGAGCTCCAACGTCGGCGCCGTTGCCACCTACAAGTCGGCCGGCTTCCAGCAG
>JARRJS010000354.1:0-3558 GCA_037388885.1 Gemmatimonadota bacterium | reverse complement strand
GCCACCATGGTCCCCCGTCCGGGGGGAGCACCGCCGTAGCACCCGGAAGCGCTCGCGATCATGAGAGCCGCGGACGCCAGGATCACCGTCAGGCGCGGGGAACCACCAGTCCGTCGTCGGACGTGCATCGTATTCTCCACCAGGGATACTCGTCGTCATCGTCAGGCCACCCGACGCTCACGGGGGTCTGCACGCCTCGCAAACATCGAAGCTACAATTTCGGGGCCAGGAGGCCACCGGGGGAGACCGGCGAGCGGCAAAAAGGGCCCGGGCCTCCGCCGCCAGGTGCGTGGAGCGTCACCGACGCCCTTCTCCTTGACAACTTAGGAGAGAGGTCGCGATACTCTCCTATCCAGCTAAGGAGAGGACCATGCCCGAATCCGTGGAGCTCCTTCCCGGAACGCTCGACCTGCTCATCCTCAAGGCTGTCTCGCTTGGGCGGCTGCACGGCTACGGCGTGCTGTTGCGCATCGAGCAGATCACAGGTGGCGCGCTGCAGATCCAGCAGGGGGCGCTCTACCCCGCCCTGTACCGACTGGAGCACCGGGGGCTGATCGAGAGCGAGTGGGGGACGTCGGAGAACAACCGCCGCGCGAAATTCTACCGACTGACCACCGCGGGGCGGAAGCGGCTGGGCGAGGAGGTGGCGAGCTGGAACCGGCTGGCGGAGGCCATCGCGATTGCGTTGAGCACGACCACGCTTCAGGAGGGTTGAGCGTGCGGGGCGTGCTGGCGCGGGTCCGGTCGTTCTGGAATGCGCTGAGGCGGCCTGCGCGGCTCTCGGAGGAGATGGAGGAGGAGATGCGCTTCCACATCGAGATGGAGGCGCAGCGTCTCGCGCGGCAGTGCGGCCTCGATGCGAGGGAAGCTCTGCGGCGAGCGGCCATCGCGTTTGGCGGGGTGGAGAAGCACAAGGCGGAGGGCCGCGACGCACGAGGCACGAGGTTCGTCGAGAACGTCCTCCAGGATCTCCGCTACGCGATCCAACGCATCCGCGCGCAGCCCAGATTTGCCGCGACGATCGTGGCGCTGGCTGTGGGTGTCGGGGCGACGACGGCGGTCTTCACGCTGGTGGAGCAGGTGATGCTCCGGGCGCTGCCGGTCGTGCAACCGAAGTGGCTCTGGCGCATTGGCGACGCCGTGATCTGCTGCCACAGGAACGGCTACGAGCAGGACGATTGGAGCCTCTTCTCATGGGAAGCATACCGGCACTTCCGCGAGGGTACGCCGGCCTTCGAGAAGCTCGCCGCACTTCAGGTGGGGCAGGCCGAGCTGGCCGTGCAGCGTAGCGGCGCCGCCACGGCGGCCAGGCCGCTGAACGGCGAATACGTGTCCGGCGACTTCTTCGAGACGTTCGGGGTCGGGCCCTGGCGCGGGCGCGTCTTTACGGAGGCAGACGATCGGAAGGGCGCGTCGCCGGTGGCGGTGATGAGCTTCCACGCGTGGCGGGACAGCTACGGCTCCGATCCGTCGGTGATCGGAACGACGTACGACGTCAACGGTCACCCGTTCACGATTGTCGGCGTCGCCCCGCCCCGGTTCTTCGGGGTGAAGAGCGCCAGCGGCGGCATGCCGGATCTCTGGCTCCCCCTGAACGCCGAACCGCTGCTGGCGGGTGCGACGAGTCGGCTCGAGAGCCCGGAGGTGGGCTGGCTCGCCCTCATCGGGCGAGTTCGCCCGGGTACGAACCCGAAGTCACTCCAGGTCCGGCTCCAGGTCGAGCTTCGCCAGTGGCTCGCAAGCCACACGTCGGAGATGACCGCGCAGGAACGGGCGGCCCGGCCTCGACAGACTCTTCGCCTGACGTCGGGCGCGGCAGGTATTCCGTTGATGCGTGCGGCTCTCGGCGCCTCGCGCCGGCGGCTGGTGGGGCGAGCGCTGGTCGACAGTCTCGTGCTCGGCGTGCTCGGTGGCCTGGCCGGCATCGCCGTGGCCTACGGCGGCGCGCGCCTGATCCTCCACCTGGCCTTCGGCGGGTCCCACTCCTGGGTCCCAGTGGACGCTACACCCTCGCTTCCGGTACTTCTCTTCGCGCTGGGGATCTCGCTGGCGGCCGCCGTGCTGTTCGGCGCCGCACCCGCGTGGGCGACCTCTCGCGCGGACCCGAACGAAGCGCTCTACGGCGCGCATCGCTCCATCGGCGGACGCCACCCTCGGGTCCAGAAGCTGCTGGTGGTGGCGCAGGTGATGGTGTCGCTGGTCCTGTTGAGCGCGGCGGCACTGCTCGGGCAGAGCTTGCGCAATCGGGAGCACGGCGACTTCGGCTTCGATCCCTCGGGCCGATATCTCGTCTCCATCAACTCGATGCTCGCCGACCACAGCCAGGCGCGCATGCCTGCGTGCCATCCCCGGCGTACGCATGGCCAGTCCCGTTCTCTATGCGCCCCTGAGCGGCTACGCCTGGGATCACCCGGTCCACGCCGAGGGCGAGGCCGGCACCACCTACCGCGAGGAGGTGCGGTCCAAGTGGACGCGCGTGATGCCGGGGTTCTTCAAGACTATCGGTGACGGGATCCTGGCCGGCCGCCCGATCACCGACGCCGACAATTCCGACACGCAGCCCGTGGCGGTGGTCAATCAGGCGTTCGCACGGAAGTTCTACGGCAACCGGAGTCCCATCGGACGGCGATTCGGTCCGGGACCGCAGATGAACGCGGGCACGTATGAGATCGTGGGCGTCGCCGCCGACGTTCGCTTCTCCCCGTACCTCGGTGGCCCCGTCCCGCCGATGTACTTTGTCCCGGAGGCCCAGACCACCCGGTTCGTCCAGCCGAACATCGAGAGCCGCGAAGTATGGTCGCACTACCCATACAGCATCGTGATCTGGGCACCGGACCACACGGGCAATCTCCAGGCGCAGGTGAGAGCGGCTCTGGCCGCCGTCGATCCCGGGCTGGTGGTCTATGGCATGCAGTCCTACGCGGACGTCATCCACGGCGCCTTCGCCCGGAGCAACATGATCGCGCAGCTGACGCGCCTCTTCGGCGCGTTGGCGCTGTTGCTGGCCGCGATCGGGCTCTACGGCCTGACGGCCTACGGCGTCGAGCAACGAACCAGCGAACTCGGCGTGCGCATGGCGCTCGGCGCGGAGCGGGGCTCTGTCGTAGCCATGGTGCTCGTCAGCGCCTTCTCGCCGGTGGCGATCGGCCTGGCGCTCGGGATTCCCGCAGCGTTGGGAGCCGGCCACCTTGTCGCCCGACAGCTGTTCGGCGTATCTCCCTGGGACGCACCGACCCTCATCGGCGCCTCGCTGCTTCTCGTCGGGACGGCGCTGGCCGCTGCAATCGTTCCCGCCATGCGTGCGGCGCGGGTGGATCCGATGGCGGCCTTGCGGGTGGAGTAGACTGGCCCGACGCGGCCAGCTTCGCGACCGTGAGAGAAAGCACCCCGTCTCGCCGACTTACCCGGGCGCCGTTCTCAATCTACGTTGTCGCCGTATGGATGCGCCCGGCTCCGCTCGGTGAAACCGAAGGTACCATCATGAGACATCGCAGCTTCACATTGCTCTCCTCTTTGCTCCTCGTGCCCGCGCTGGCCGCGGCTTCCGGGGCCGGTGCG
>JARRJS010000353.1:0-1239 GCA_037388885.1 Gemmatimonadota bacterium | reverse complement strand
CGCCGAAACCACACGGATGAAGTTCGGGTCGTCCAGGCCGGTTCGGCTGGAGTCGAGGTGCAGCCTCGCCAGGGCCCGGGAGTTGCTCGGCGTCATCCACGAACGGAGCGTGCCGGTCGGATTGGGCCAAGCTCCGTTGATGACCTGGCAGTAGGGACTGGTGTCGTCCCAGAAGCACTCATACTGGGGCTGGCCGTTGACGAAGCGCGGCAGCTCGTCCCAGTAGTCGCGTGCGTAGTTGAGCTGGTAGAAGGCCTGAGTCCCAGCGCAGGCCGCCACCCTGCCTTGGGCCACGCCTGCCTCGCCGATGTACTTGGCGTCGCCGATCTGGCCGTGGTCGCGCGAGGCCTCGCGCACGGTGCGCGGAAACGCGTCGAGATCCACGTCGTCGACGGACAGTGACGGCGGACGGGGAGCGGGGGTGGCCGCCCTGCGGCCGTTGTAGGCATCAGCGATGACCTGCTCCGCCACGGCCTGCCGGCGCCAGGCGATCATCTCCTTCAAGGAGTACCACTGTCCGGGCGGCAGCACGAGGTAGCCATTGACCAGCTGGTTGAGAGTCCGCTGCGGGCTGGCACCGTTGCTGGGATCGTAGTCGTAGCCGTGCACGGCGAGCGTGAGCGGGTAGAGGCCCACCTGGCCGCCGGAGACTGGGTCCGCGGCCCTAACGTCCGTGTTGGCGGTGAAGACGAAGTTGTAGTAACCGAACACCCCGGGCGCGGTGTCGCCGACGTTGCGGAGGAACTGCGTCAGCCGAATCCCGTCCGCGCCGGCACCGGCAGACACCTGGATCTGGACCTCGTCCCACTGGTCCGGGTGGTTCACGCAGGGGTGATCGCCGGCGTCGCACACACCCAGCGGCCAGCTCTGGAGCACGTCCGAGTAGACACAGCCGTTGGCGCTTTGTACCGGTGGTCCGAGCTCCACCTCGGCGGCGGCGACGTCGCGGCCCTGCAGATGCGCCTCCGGAAAACGCAGCCGCACCGCGGGCGGACACGCCGGCGCGTCGGCCAGCGACAGCTCGACCTCGATGCTGGCCCTGCGCCCGAACGTAGGCTCGTCCGGAAGCGGCGAGAGGTGCGCCGCGCCGGGGCGAAATGTGACCTGCCTGCCCTGGGCGCATCCCTGGAACGTCACGTCCGAGTCGACGATGATATTCGCCTCGGGAGCCATCAGCATGCCGGTGAAGTCGCCCTGGATCTGCAGCGCCCGCCACACGTATACGTCGAAGTCTTCGGC
>JARRJS010000352.1:0-1240 GCA_037388885.1 Gemmatimonadota bacterium | reverse complement strand
GGCCGGCGAAGCCAGCCTCCCGGCATTCCCGGACGCTTCCGGCGGCCAGGTGCTCAATTCACGCATCCACTCACCGGCGCTGCCTAGCGCGGCGCCCGCCGCGCGTCCAAGCGTGCCGAAGGCACGCGTCCTCGCGGCCGCAGGCCGCATCCTGAGCGCCGCCGCCAGGCGGCGCGTCCTGCGCGGCGTCAGCCGCGCCTCTAGTGCATCTCCCACTTGATGAACGGCTCCTTCACATCCACCATGGCGTTCACGATGAGCTCCACCAGCCCGCCGTACGTGATGCCGCTCTTCTCCAGCGCACCGTAGTACTCCAGCATGTCCCGCATCTGGCCCTTGCAGTTGGAGCAGGGCGCGCACACGTACTTTTTCACCTCGGGGCCGGGCTGGTCGGCGAAAGCGTCCAGGATCTGCTTGAACTTCATGCGCCCGGCCACGCTGACGCGCCAATCGGTGAAATTGTTGGGCGACATGACGGCGAAGCCGCTGCCGCCGCCGCAGCAGTAGTTGTCCACGCCGTGGGGCGTCATCTCGCGGAACTGCGGGCACAGGTATCGCAGGATGCGCCGCTGCGGCTCCACGATGCCCAGGTTGCGCACGATGTTGCACGGGTCGTGCAGCGTGACCGGGAAGTCGTTCTTGGATGGGTCGAATTCGATCTTGCCGCTGAACACGATCTGTTCCAGGAACGTCATGCAGCTCTCCCGCGGTACCCGCATGTCTCCGGTGAGGATGCGGTCCGCGATGGTCATGAGGGCCTTGTGCTGGTGCCCGCACTCTCCCATGACGATCTTGTTGACCTTCAGCTTCTTCGCGGTCTGCACGTGTCGCAGCGCGATGCGGGCAAGCTGGAAGTCGTCGTAAAAGAGGCCGTAGTTCACGCCGTCGTAACCCACCTCGTCGGACGACAACGTCCAGTCGATGCCTGCGGCGTTCAGCACGATGGCGAACGCACCGGGGTTCTCCGGCCACGCCAGCATTTCACCCGCGTTGTGGATCAGCAGCACGTCCGCCTCTTCCTTGTCGAACGGGCTGTGCACCGGCAGGTTCGTCTCCTCCGACAGGTCTTCGTCGATGAACTCCACGTTGTCCTTCACCACGACCGGGTTCATGCCTGTCGAGGAGCCCACCTGCAGCTGCAGCATCGTGCCTTTCTCGTGCAGCTCCTTCGGCGCCCAGCCCAGCTCCTGGCTGAACAGCTTTCGGAGCTCGTGTGTGATCAGGCCGTTGTCCAAGCCGA
>JARRJS010000351.1:0-1255 GCA_037388885.1 Gemmatimonadota bacterium | reverse complement strand
GGTTCGCCAAAGAGGATCCGGTCCCGTTATCCGCTTCCCGGTTTCCGTTTCTCATTGCGGGCGGACCCGCTTCGGCCTAGCATTTGCACCGAAGACGCCGCCGTTCCCCCATACCAGACGAGTCGGACATGGACACACGTAGCCACAGGCCGTGGCGGATCGTCACATCGTTCCTCACGCCGGTCCTGGCGCTGGCGCTCACGGCACCCGTAGCGGCACAGGCCATCCCGGACGACGCCTATTCGGCCGTGCACTGGCGCCTGATCGGGCCGTTCCGTGCAGGCCGGGTGCTGGCAGCCAGCGGGATCTCCGGCAACCCGTCGACGTTCTACTTCGGCTCGGTGGCCGGTGGAGTGTGGAAGACGGACAACGCGGGGGTGACGTGGCAGCCGCTGTTCGATGGCGAGCCCATCGCATCCATCGGCGCGCTGGCCATCGCGCGGTCCGACCCGTCGGTGATCTACGTGGGCACGGGCGAAGCCGACATGCGTTCGGATATCACCTACGGGAACGGAGTCTACAAATCGACGGACGGCGGCGCCCACTGGCAGCACATGGGACTGGAGGACACACGGCAGATCGGCAAGGTGCTGGTGGACCCCAAGAACCCGGATGTGGTGCTGGTTGCGGCCCTGGGGCACGCGTACGGGCCCAACGTGCAGCGCGGCGTGTTCCGCAGCGAGGACGGCGGCCGGACGTGGACGAAGGTGCTGTACAGGGACGAGAACACCGGCGCGGTGGACCTGGCGTGGGACCCGGCGAACCCCGCTGTCGTGTACGCGACGTTGTGGAACGCCCAGCGCCCGCCGTGGAGCCAGTACCCGCCGGACGAAGGTCCGGGCAGCGGCATCTACAAGTCGGTGGACGAAGGCCGGACCTGGACGGAGTTGACGGGCCACGGCTTGCCCAACGGCCCGCTGGGCCGCGTGGGCGTGACGGTGTCCGGCGACCGGGTGTACGCCATCGTCGAGGTGCAGGGTGGCGGCCCGGCGACCGCGCAGCGAGGCCGTTCGGGGCTCTACCGTTCGGATGATGGCGGCGCCAGCTGGCGCTTCATGAGCGGCGACGACCGCATCACGACGCGCATGTGGTACTTCGGCAGGCTGTTCGTGGACCCGTCCAATCCCGACGTGGTCTACCTGCCGAACCGGGGCATCGTGCGCACGGAGGACGGCGGGCGGACATTCACGACCATCAAGGGCTCGCCGGGCGGCGACGACTACCACTACCTGTGGATCGACCCGACGGACGGCGC
>JARRJS010000350.1:0-1259 GCA_037388885.1 Gemmatimonadota bacterium | reverse complement strand
CACCGTCGCGTTGCCCGCGTCGCGAATCGACCAGGAGTACGCCGTCGTACCCGTCGCGGCCATGACTTGCGCCTCGTTCATGCCCAGCACCACCTCGCCACGGTTGACGGCCGCGCAGATGTCGCCGCTGCACGTGGCCAGGGCCACCGCATTCACCGAGTCACGGCTGTTTTCCAGCTGCGCCCGCTGCATCGCCACCTCGTTGGCCGTGGCAGCCACTTCTGCGTCCGGCGGCCGCACCCGGTCGCCCTGCTGGATAATCGGCTCCTCGTGGATACGCTTCGGCGCGCATGCTGCCGCCAGCGCGACCAGGAGAAGAACCGCTGCTCGTGCATTCATGGTCACCTCACCAGCCGATGCGGGGTCGCTCGATGTACTTCTTGATCTTGTGCTGGCCCGCCCAGATCTTGACGTTCGATTCCAGGTCGATGAGCGTCGCGTCGACCTGGTAGTACACCACCTTCTCCCGCCCTTCCTGGTCTTCGATCGCCTGGATCTCGCCCTGCAGCATGTAGCGCGCGCCCAGCTCCTGCGCCATCTTCGCCCGCGTGTCCGCCCGGGCGTTCTCCTGCTGGTCCTGCCGCTCCGCGCGCACCTCTTGCCGCTCCTCGGGGCTGGCCACCAGCCGCACCATGCCGGAGTTGATGAACGCACGCTCCAGATCCGCGATGAACGTGTTCACCGGGATGTGCTCCATGGTCTGGTTACGGAAGGAGCCCACGATCACTGCCGGCGGCGAGCCACCGTGCGCGTCCATGTACACCTTCGCCCAGGGATTCTGGAGACTCTGGTCGATCAGCGCGTTCGCCACCAGCCGCGAGTCCGTGTCGTTCCACCGGCCGGACAGGTCCGTCACCGAATTCGGGTCGATGCGGGTGACATGCTTCACGCAACCCGCCGCGCCCACCAGGATCGCCAGTCCCGCCAATGCCAGCTTCGGCGCGCAGCGCCGCGCCGGTCGGGATCGGGATAGGAGTATGTCACGAACGGACATGTTGCCTCCCATTGAGGTAGGTCCAACGATTGGTACACGATCGGTCAGACGGTCGTTCCCGGCAAGATGCGCCGTTTTTCGAGTTCGAGCTCGAGCTCGAATTCGAGTTCGAGGGCTGCGTTCCCGGCAGCGCGCGATTCAGGCGCCTTCGTCGTCGTCTTCGGAGTCGTCTTCGCTGTCGTCTTCGTCTTCGTTGGCTGACGATCACCGGCGTGAAGGAGTGTCCGCGGCGCCGGTCGGGTCGCCGGCAGCTGCGGGGTCCGGT
>JARRJS010000349.1:0-1274 GCA_037388885.1 Gemmatimonadota bacterium | reverse complement strand
CGCGCGACTAGTGGCAACCGCGCGAGCTCTTGCATTCACACCGGTGACCGGCTTGCCGAAGCGCGTACCTCGTCGTCTCTTCAGTGAACGGCTCCGGGCTCGGGCCCGGCAGGCCGTGGAACGGGGTCTTCTGGTAGCAGGGTCGGCACATCACGATGGCGTTCGACAGGCGGTTACCCTGGCTGCGGCGCTTGTGGTGTACCTCGAGATCTTCCGTTCGCTTGCATCTACTCACGATTCTCCTCCGCTCCTACCCCAGCGCCGGCGGTCGCGTCGCTGGGAACCTCCGAGTCACGCGGTCCACGCCGGGCCTACGCCCGGTCGCGGCCCGACGCGCCGTTGTCGATCATGCCGGGCCACGCTGCGCGACAGCCCCGCTGCCCAGCGCCACGCGCTTCCGCCATCGGGCCACCTGGACATAGTAGGAGTCCTGGCGCGCGAAGACGCGCCCCCGGACGGCCTCGAAGCGGCCGAACTCCACCACGCGATCGGCGAAGTGCTCTGCCACGACGCGTCCGGAGACCGGGCCGACCAGGCACGGCCATTCGCCCTGCCAGAGATTCGGCACGATGACGCGCAGCCACCGTCGCGGCTCGCCTGCAGCCTGCGAAGACTCCATGTAGATTCCCTGACGAAGGCCGCTGGCTTGTCGGGGCCACATCCCGCACTTCCCTTCCCGCGCGAGGCGCTTGCCTCGCTGGGCGTCTCCACGGCGCCCGCCAAGCCGGAGAGCTCCGGAAGACCTCCACAGCCACAGGAGGCTTCCCGTGAACGTGATTGCAGGTCGGTCGCGTGGTACGCGCCCGTGCCGCAGGATGCCAAGGCAACCGACGGGATACCGTCGCCCTAGGTTCGTAAGCGGTGCTCGATTGTACCACGGTAGGGACACACCAGCGCGGTGGACGCGGGTGGCCGACCGCGCCCAGCGCCAACACAAAGGCCGGAACAGCGCGGGAAGGGCAGGGGAGCCGTCTTGGTGAGCCGAGGCGCAGCCTCAAGCCGACGCCGCGGCGGGCTTGCCCCGCAGCGCTTCGCGGAACGTCACCAGGCGTCGCCGGTCTTCGTCCCACAGCGCAAGCGCGACCGTCCTGAAGCTACCGACCAGGGTCAGCGTCGTGACGCGCTGAAGGGTGGGGTTCTCACGGTGGCACCGCTCCAGGTTGTAGTTGGGGATGCGCGGACTGAGGGGGTGGATGTTGTGTAAGCCGATGTTCCCGCTGATCCTCTGCAGGTCCCTCGGCAGTGAGTAGTACGAGCTGCCGTGGAGCGGGGCG
>JARRJS010000348.1:0-1275 GCA_037388885.1 Gemmatimonadota bacterium | reverse complement strand
ACGCTCCGGTCGAACATCTGCCAGAGCCACAGCAGCGGCTTCACCCGGCCGTAGCGCTCCGGGTCGATGTCGCGGTAGTACTCGGCCTCCAGCGTCACGTTGCGCGGGTCCATCTGGAGCAGGGCCAGCGCCGTGGCGTCCGCCAGCTCCCCGGGGTCGACGCCCCGGTATTGCGGGTAATACAGGTCCGTCAGGATCTCCCGACACAACGCGTTCCGGTCGACGCCGTCGTCGGACAGCCGTTCCTCCAGCTGCTTCAACCAGCGCTCGTACGCCCGGTCTGCGGCGTCGCCGACCGCTACTTCCCTCAAAGGGAGAAACCGCATATCACCTCCGCAAACGGAACAATTGCCGGATTCGCGCAGTCGTTTCGACCTGGCAGAGCCATGCAAACGCGACGCCACGTTCAGGAACGCCGTGGCCGGCGTGCACGCTGCGGCGATTCCGTCCCGTGTCAGAACACGTATCCCAACGCCACGTCGAGGCGCGGGACGCCGGTTTCTGCCGCCGTGTGCACACGCTGAAAATCGGCCTTGAACACCACCCGTTCGATGGGCTCCCATTCCGCACCGACGGTGAGGATCTGCGCGTCGTTGGCCGGGTCTGCGCTGAATCCGGTGGGCACGCGGTCCTGCGTGTTCACCCGCTCATAGCGCACGTAGGGAATGAGCCGGTCCGTATACCGCGTGTACTCGAGAATGTTCAGACCCAGCTGCGCGTAGCCGCCCACGAGACGCTGGCCCACCGATGCGGAACCGGACACGCCGTTGATGGCGTTGAGCGCGGCACCATCGGCTACGGTGGCCACGGACAGCAGTGCCCGCAGGTCCAGCCCGGACATCTGGAGGGCGGCGTGACCTTCCCATATCAGCGTGCGTGCGGCCACGCGCTGGCCACCGGACGCCTGGCCCTGGCCGGCGTTGCCGAAGTAGCCGGAGGCGCCGACGGTGAGCCCTCGGAGTCCCTGATAATCCAGCCGTGCCACCACCGCGCCGGTCTGGGCGAGGGCGTTCGAGCCCTGCTGGCGACCACCGGCCAGCCCGGCGGCGGAGAACCCCAGGCCGTTGAATCCGTTCACCACATAAGCGCGGTAGGAAACCCCGCCCGCCGAACCGAACACGCCCACCCCGTCCTCGCTCCACGTGCTGGGCAGGATGCGCCGTTCGGTTTCCGGACGAGCCACGCCCAACACCGTCGGCGGCTCGTGTTGTTCGTTGAGGAACCCCATGGGCACCAGCAGGAGTCCGGCGCGCATACCGAAGGCGGGATGCAGGA
>JARRJS010000347.1:0-1277 GCA_037388885.1 Gemmatimonadota bacterium | reverse complement strand
GTTCCGGACGCAGCCGGTGGACGCGAAGCTGCTGGCGGACACGAAGAGCAGCATGAAGTACGGCTTCCTCATGGGCCTGGAGACGGCGCAGAACGTGGCGTTCTCGATGATCCAGGTCGTGGTCAACACGGGCGGCATCGAGGCGGTGGAGGACTATTACAACACGCTGCAGGCCGTTACGCCGGAGCATGTGCAGCGCGCGGCGGAGCAGGTTCTCACGGCGAACCGACGGACGACCATGACCATGGTCCAGGCGGCGAGGTGAGCATGCGACGTGCAACGATGGTAACGACAATCGCATTGATGGGAGCGGTGGCGCTGCCGGGTGTCGCATCTCCCCAGGCCGGACAGGATATGCCAGGAACGATCACGCTTCAGGAGGAGTCGCCGTTCATCGCGTTCAGCATCTGGGTGAAGGCGGGCTCGCAGAACGATCCGCAGGGCAAGGAAGGACTGGCGGCGCTGACGGCGGCCATGCTGTCCGATGGCTCGACGAAGCAGGACAGCTACGAGGCCATCCTGGAGAAGCTGTACCCCATGGCCGCGGGGTACGGCGCGAACGTCGACAAGGAGATGACGACGTTCACCGGCCGGGTCCACCGGGACAATCTGGATGCGTACTACGCCCTGTTCCGGAACGCGCTGCTGGAGCCGGCGTTCGCCCAGGAGGACTTCGACCGCATCAAGTCGCAGACGCTGAACTACCTGGAGCGTGGCCGGCGCTACAACCGGGACGAGGAGCTGAGCAAGGAGCTGCTCTTCTCCATGGCATACGAAGGCACGCCGTACGCCCACCCGGAGGAAGGGTACGTCCAGTCGGTGAAGTCCATCACGCTGGATGACGTCAAGGAATTCTACCGGACGCACTACCTGCGGAACGCGGTGGTGGTGGGGCTGGCTGGCGGCTACCCCGACGGGTTCGTCGCGCGGGTGCGCCAGGATTTCGACAGGCTGCCCGAGGGCGAGCTCGTGGTCGTGGCGGCGCCGCAGCCCAAGATGCCGGACGGCGTGAAGGTGCTGCTGGTGGAGAAGGAGACCGATGCCACGCCCATCTCCATGGGTTTTCCGCTGGTCGTGTTGCGGGGCCAACAGGACTTCTTCCCGCTCATGCTCATGAACTCGTGGTTCGGCGAGCACAGGAACTCGTTCAGCCACCTTTACAACGTGATCCGCGAGACGCGGGGCATGAACTACGGGGACTACTCCTACATCGAGGCGTTCCCCGCCGGCTACGCCACGCAGCAGCCGCGGGTGAACGTGGCGCGGCGGAGCCAGCT
>JARRJS010000346.1:0-1283 GCA_037388885.1 Gemmatimonadota bacterium | reverse complement strand
CTGGCGAACACGTTCTGCCCGGGCAGGCCGGTCAGGTCCACCTGGCCGGCGATGAAGCCGAGCTTCTCGCTCACGAATTGCATCATCCAGTATTCGGTGAGCGTCGTCAGGCCCGGCTGATCGGGCGCGGGCAGGAGCGCGTCGAAGTTCGGCGCGGAGATCGCGCCGACGTCCGCGGTGATGGGCCGCCCGAACGCCGTCTCGCCCCGGATGCGGGCGAACCCGCCGGGCCACAGCCCCATCCGTTGGAAGTCGAAGTCGATTGCATAGTCCGCCGTGCCGGAGTCTTCGAACGCGCTCGCCGGGTTGAGCCCGCCGTAGGCGTTGCCCTGCGCGTACTGAATTACCTGCATGTTGAACTTCACGCCGTGGTCGACGAGCCAGTTCCGCTCGCCGCCCCAGTCGCCGGTCAGGGCCAGCTGGTCCCACAGCGTCCCTCGATAGTCGGGCACCGTCTGCAGCGACGGTTGAGTGGTGGGCGCGGCGTGCTGGGTAGTCGGATCTTTCTCCTGTGCTGGCTCCTCGGCGAGAGCGACAGATGTCGCCGCCGCCAGCGTCACCACAAACAGCAAAGAGGGCAGTCGAAGCATGCGCAGCTCTCCTCCAAGAACGGGGTGGCAGGTCCTGCGACGTCGCACGCGGTCATTCCGCGACCGCGGTATACGTGCCGGCGGTTCCGCATGGATGCACACGCATGTTGCGCGGTCCCTCGCCAACGAGAAGCGGCGCCACCACGTGCTGCACGAACTCCGGTTTGGCCGTATCCGTGTGGCCACCGTAGTCTCCGTAACGCTCGTCCTCCGGATCCCAGGCCAGGTGGATCACCTTCGCATACAAGTGCCGTGTGGCCGGCGGCGCGTCAGCCGGAAGGATGAATCCGGTCAGCCCGGCAATCTCCCGTCCGACATACCGGCGATCCGCCGTACCGAATACCGGCGCGAGATCACCGAGGACCGCATCGTGCGGCGACGTCGTCACGTAGACATCGCCCTGCACGCGTTGCAGGGCCGCGGTCAGGTCGTAATCCGCGCTGACCGATGACGACAGCAGGACGACGGCTTCAATCTCGGACGACGCCGGCAGCGCCTCCAGGGTGTACAGCACGACCGCGGTGCCGGCGGACAGGCCGACCAGGTGGACGGCGCCGTCCGGATACTGACGCCGGTAGTCCGCGACCTGGCGCGCGAGCGTGGCGGCGCGCTTCCGCTTGGCGGCGACGCTTTCCTCCTCGTCGGCGATGACACCGAGCCCGGTCTCCCAACGGAACTCGCTGAACGCCCCGG
>JARRJS010000345.1:0-1288 GCA_037388885.1 Gemmatimonadota bacterium | reverse complement strand
CGGCCATGATCGAAAAGTGATGAAAGATGAGCGCCGTCGTCAGGATCGCCACCATCGTGTTCCCTGCCACGAACAACCAGAACGTCCGGGTCCGCCGGGCCTGGCCCAGCGTGTACTCCTCGTCGCGCCGCGCCTCGGAGGGCGTGCCAAGCCTGGCCACCCCGTCCGGCGCCAGGCCGAAGGTCTCCGGCCGTGAGCGGAAGAGCAGCGCGCCCACCGGCAGGATGGTGACGGCAACCGCCAGGCCGAGCAGGACGTAGGCCTCGCGCCAACCGTACCTGCCGATCAACGCCTCGATGAGCATCGGGAACACGGCCGTGGCGACGGCCATCCCCAGCCCCATCATGCCCACCGCCAAGCCGCGCCGCCTGACGAACCACAGGTTGACCACGTGCTGGCTGACCAGGCTCAACGAGCCCTGGCCCAGGCCGCGCACCAGAACGAATCCCAGGAGAAGCATGACGACGTTTCGCACCAGCGCCATGTAGCCGCAAGCCAATGCTAACAGGGCGGCGACCACGATCACCGCCACGCGTGGACCGCGGCGGTCGATGAAGCGCCCGACGAAGGGGAGCACGAACGACCCGGTCACCGTCCCGATGGTGTAGAGCAGGGAGACGAACGAGCGCGAGACGCCCAGATCGGCGATGATCCTGTCCAGGAAGACGGACACGCCCAGCGTCTGGCCGGGCGTGGTCATCATCATGCCGAACGTGCCGGCCGCCAGCACGACCCAGCCGTAGAAGAACGGCGTGCGCTCGATGACGCGGCTGCGCACAGGCACGCCACCGGCCGCATAGGCATCGCTGGGTGGTTGCATCCGTCTCCCCTCCCTGGCCCGGCCATACGCCGTGCCAGGCTGTCCAGCCTACCGGAAGACGAGGGCCGGCGCGTCGCGGGGGCTGCGTGGAGTGCGAGGCGCGGCCTCGGAGCCTTGCCGTCTCGAAGTGCCTCAGGATGAGCATGGCCGCCCTCGCCTCCATCTCGGTCGCGGTCGACGTCACCGTTGGCGCGCCCCGCACTCCGCGGACAAGCCGCGGTTGCGGTGCCGTAGGCTTAGGGCCGAACTGTGGTTGAAGTCGTCTCTTCGGGGCGTCCGGCACCGGTCGACGGCATCACGCATTGCGGAAGGAGCACCATGAACGAGGTTCGCTTGGGACGTTCCGGCTTGAAGGTCTCGCGCGTCGTGCTGGGGTGCATGAGCTTCGGCGAGCCGGCCGCGGGCTCGCACCCGTGGTCGCTCGACCTCGATCAGGCACGACCGCTCATCCGCAAGGCCTGGGAGGCG
>JARRJS010000344.1:0-1296 GCA_037388885.1 Gemmatimonadota bacterium | reverse complement strand
TTGCCACCGTGCCCGCGGAACAGCCGCGTCGGCGCGAACTCGCCCAGCTTGTGCCCGACCATGTTCTCCGTGATGTAGACCGGAATGAACTTGTTGCCGTTGTGCACCGCGAGCGTGTGCCCGACGAAGTCCGGAGAGATCGTGGACGCCCGCGCCCAGGTCTTGATCACTCGCTTCTCGTTGCGCGAGTTCATGACCTCGACCTTGAGCAGCAGCTTGTCGTCGATGTACGGCCCCTTCTTGATTGTACGGCTCATTTGGTCGCCTTCCCGCGCTTGCGGCCACGCACGATGTAGCGGTTCGACTTCTTCTTGCGCTTGCGCGTCTTCTTGCCTTCCGGCTTGCCCCACGGCGACGTGGGTGGGCGACCGCCGGACGAGCGGCCCTCACCACCACCCAGCGGATGGTCCACCGGGTTCATGGCGACGCCGCGGTCCTTGGGACGCCGGCCGCGCCAGCGGGTGGCGCCGGCCTTGCCCAGCACCTGGAGCTCATGATCGCCGTTGCCCACGTGGCCGATGGTGGCCATGCAGTCCCTGCGCACCATGCGGACTTCCGTGGACGGCAGGCGCAGGGTGACGAAGTCGCCTTCCTTGGCCACGACCTGTGCGCCGGCGCCGGCGGAGCGTACGATCTGCGCGCCCTTGCCGCGCTTGAGCTCGACGGCGTGCACCACGGTGCCCAGCGGCACTTCCGACAACGGTAGCGCGTTGCCGGTGCGCACATCCGAGCCCGGCCCGGCGACGATGCGGTCACCCTGCTTGAGGCCCTGGGGGTGCAGGATGTAGCGCTTTTCGCCGTCGGCGTAATGGATCAGCGCGATGTGGGCCGACCGGTTCGGGTCGTACTCGATCTCGGCCACGGTGCCCGGCACGTTCCACTTGTCGCGCTTGAAGTCGATGCGACGATAGCGCCGCTTCGAGCCGCCACCGCGACGGCGGGTCGTGATGTGGCCGTGGTGGTTGCGGCCGCCGGACCTGGACAGCGGCTCCACCAGGCTCCGTTCCGGGTCCTTGCGGGTGACTTCGTTCGCGGTGTTCACCGACCGGTACCGCGAGCCGGGCGTCACCGGCTTGAACTTCTTGATCGCCATCAGACCCCCTCGTACACGTCGATGCGTTCGCCTTCGGCCAGCTTGACGATCGCCTTCTTGTAGCCCGGCTTCTTGCCCAGGGCGCGCCCTACGCGGCGCCACTTGCCGCGCACGTTCATGGTGCGCACGCCCAGCACCGTCACGTTGAACATCTCCTCCACGGCCCGACGGATCTCGATCTTGTTGGCGTCCTTGTGCACCAC
>JARRJS010000343.1:0-1297 GCA_037388885.1 Gemmatimonadota bacterium | reverse complement strand
AAAAGATGCCGGTCAGCAACCTGGCTCCAGGCCACTACAAGCTGGAGATCACCGTGCACGACAAGATTGCGGCGCAGGAGCTGACCCAATCGACCGAGTTCACCGTGAAGCCGGCAGCGAAAGTCTCGGTGAGCGAGGTGAGGAAATAAGAGTGGTGGCGATGCGTCTACGAGCAATCGTGCTGGGCCTCCTGCTGGCGGCGATCGCGCCGGGCGTGGCGGGGGCGGCCGGGGACGGAGGGCGACTGGGCGGGATGGTGATCGCCCAGGGAACCCCACAACTGGGGGCGACCGTCGTGGTCACGCCGGAAGCGCGGCCGGGAGCGCCTTTGCGCCTGGTGACCGATTCCCGCGGCCGATTCGCCTCCGAGACTTTGCTCCCGGGCCTCTATTCCGTGCGGGTTCGGCTGGCCGGCTTTCTGCCGGCTTTCCAGCCGCGCATCCACGTGGCCAACGGGCATCTGACGCTGCTGCGGATCGAGCTGGGATCGATTTTCTCTTCGGTCGAGCAGTTGCGACACGGGCCGCGGACGGGCCACGATCCCGACGAATGGGCGTGGGTACTGCGGTCGGCGACGCTGACGCGCCCGGTGCTGCGCTTCTCGAACGGGCGCGTGGTGATCGGCGACAGCGCCGAGAAGCGCGCGCGGGCGGGGCACGGGCGGGCCGAACTGACCAGCGGCACGCTCTCCTCCTGGTCTCCGGCGAATCCGCAGGCGATCGGTTCGACCTCGTTCCTCTACGATCAGGGTCTGGGAGGCGGGAACCGGCTGCTGCTGGCGGGCCGCGTGGGCTACGAGCATTCGCCGACGGCGGGATTTGCGGCGACGTGGACGCGCTCGGGCGACGCGCTCGGCAACGCGACCGAATCGACGACGGTCGTGTTCCGCCAGGCGCAGATCGGCACCGGCGAAACCGCGTTCCGCGGACTTGAAATCGACCACATCCGGAAAATGCAGGTGGGCGACCGGCTGGAGCTGGAGTACGGCGGCCAATACATCGTGGCCACGATGAACGGGATGGCTTCGGTGGCGCGGCCGGAGGCGCGGCTGCAGATGAAGCTGCAACCGGGGTGGACGGCTTCACTGCTGCTCAGCTCCGACCCGCTGTTCGGGCGGCCGACCGCGAGCCCGCTGGATTCCCTCGACAGTTTCCCGACCCCGCTGGAAGGCGCCGGGCGGCTGGCCCTGGACCGGGCGTGGCACGAAGAGATCACACTGGAACATAACCTGAGCCGGAACGCGACGATTGCGGCGGCGGTCTTCCACGACTCCGACGCCCACACCGCGCTCTTCGGC
>JARRJS010000342.1:0-1298 GCA_037388885.1 Gemmatimonadota bacterium | reverse complement strand
GGCCGGGCCGCTGGCCTTGATGCTCCATCGGGACGACATGTTGTCCAGGGTCGGCTCGGCGGGGAAGCCGCCCCTCTTCGTGGACGCACGGATCGTCGGTGCGGATGGGACCGACGTTTCGCCGGGACAGACGGGTGAGCTCCTCGTGCGGGGCCCCAACGTGATGGTGGGCTACTGGAACCGGCCGGACGCCACGGATGAGGTGATCACCGAAGGGGGCTGGCTGCGAACGGGCGACGCGGCCAGGGCCGACGCCGAGGGGTCCATCCAGATCGTAGGACGCGTGGTCGACGCCTACCGCTGCGCGGGCGAGCTGGTGTTCCCCGGCGATGCCGAGAGGGTGCTCATCGAGCATCCCGCCGTGGTGGAGGCCGCCGTCGTCGGGGTGACGGACGCTCACATGGGCCAGGCCGGCGTCGCGTTCGTGGTCCTCGCGCACGGCGCAGCGATCGATCACGACGATCTCCTCGAACGATGTCGGTTCCGGCTATCCGCCTGCCAGATGCCGGTCCGCATCATTGAAATCGAGGCGTTGCCGAAGAACCCGGCCGGGAAGATTCTGCGGCGCCGGCTGCGGGAGGTGGCGGGCTCCTGATTCGATCGCCCACCTTGAAAGAGCCGGGGGGTACGGGCTCCTGACTTCATAGACCAGCCGAAGTATATTATCGATTCCTGACCGCCAGGTCGTGTTATGGATGGCCCCTGACCTCGGAGGCTTCATGAGTGGTGTACGGGTGCTGGTCGGCACGCAGAAGGGCGCGTTTCTGCTGACGTCGGATGGCAAGCGTAGGAACTGGAAGGTGGATGGCCCGCATTTCGGCGGCTGGGAGATTTACCACATGAAGGGATCGGCGACGGAGCCGGACCGGATCTGGGCGTCGCAGTCCACGGGCTGGTTCGGCCAGCTGATCCAGCGCAGCGACGACGGCGGCCGCACGTGGGAGCCGGTGGGCAACGAGTTCGCGTACCTGGGCGATCCGGGGGTGCACAAGTGGTACGATGACACGCCGCACCCGTGGGCGTTCAAACGGGTCTGGCACCTGGAGCCGGCGCCCGACGATCCCGACACGATCTACGCGGGCGTGGAGGACGCGGCGCTGTTCCGCAGCGACGACGGCGGGAAGAGCTGGCGCGAGCTTGCGGGGCTGCGTCGGCAGGAGTCGGCTCCCGAGTGGCACCCGGGGGCGGGCGGCATGTGCCTGCACACGATCCTGCTGGACCCGCGGAGCAACGGGCGCATGTACACGGCCATTTCGGCGGCGGGCGCGTTCCGGAGCAATGACGGCGGCGACAGCTGG
>JARRJS010000341.1:0-1301 GCA_037388885.1 Gemmatimonadota bacterium | reverse complement strand
CGTTCCCCCCCACCTGGCCTCGCCTACTGCCCTCCGATCCTCTGCACGCCCAGTTGGTCCAGCAACCCATTGAGCGCCGCCACCGGCCCGCTCTCCGCGGCGTCCAGCCGCGCCAGCTGCGCGTCCAGCTTCCCCCGCAGGTCCGCGTACACCTTCATGTCCGCGTCCGTCGGCTGCGCGTGGGCGCTCAGCACCATCATGTTGAAGCTGATGAGCTTGTTGTAGAGCTGGATCGGGTAGTTGAGCGACGACTCGTCCGCATGGCAGTGGACGCACACCAGGGCGGCGCGCACGGACTCCAGCGAGTCGCGTACGACGCCCGCGGCCGAGTCCACGCGCGCGGCGAACGGCTTGCCGGTGACCGCGCTCTTCCACGTGTCCAGCTGGCCTTCGAGCTCGTCGATGCGCTTGATGGACGCGGCGATGGTGTCGATGGACTGGCGCACCTTCATGGCCAGGTCGAACTGGGCGGCGAGCTGCGCGTCGGTCACATTGACGCGCGGGTCTTCCTTCACCTGGAAATTCTGGGTGTACGTCTGGCCGCCGACCGTCAGGCGCGCGGTGTAGGTGCCAGGCGGGACCACCGGGCCGGCGCGCGTGCCGTAGTCGTCGATGATCCCGGGCACCCGGTCCGCGTCCGGGTACTGCAGGTCCCACACGAACCGGTTGAGGCCCTCCCGCTTCGGCACGATGGAGTCCGGGATGGCGAACGACGCGCTGTCGGCCAGCCCCGCGATGCGCGCCTGCTCCCGGGCCTCGAGGCGCGCGTCGCGCTGGGCCGCCGCCTCGGCGTTGCGGAACGCGGGCCGTGACGGCGCCTTCTCCTCACTGTTGAAGCTGCGCACCACCGTGCCCGCCGAGTCCAGGAACTCGAGGGTGACCACGGAGTCGGGGCGGGTGGCCAGGTACCAGTCCACGATGACGCCATTCGGCGGGTTCTGGCCCGCGTTGCGCGGGCGGTAGCCGCCGCCGTAGCCGGCGAAGCGCACGGGCGTGCGCGGCTGGAACAGGTGGACCTGCTGGCCGTGCGTCTTGGCCCAGTCGCGCAGCGGCTGGATATCGTCCAGCACCCAGAACGAGCGGCCGTGGGTAGCGGCCACCAGGTCGCCGTCCCGGATGGCCAGGTCGCGCACCGACGACTTGGGCAGGTTCAGCTGCAGCGACTGCCAGTGGGCGCCGTCGTCCAGCGACACATACACGCCCGTCTCCGTGCCGGCGAACAGCAGCCCGGGCGTCGTCGGGTCCTCGCGGATGGTGCGCGTGTAGGCGCCCTCCGGGATGCCGTCGTCGATGCGCGTCCA
>JARRJS010000340.1:0-1302 GCA_037388885.1 Gemmatimonadota bacterium | reverse complement strand
ATTTGAGACGACCCGGTCGCACGTGCCCGTCACGTGTCGTGCCGGGTTTGGGAGAGAGGATCTGCATGCGCGAAGCGAGGCGGCCGTCCACCCAGGTCCTGGCCTGGTCCGCGCTGATCGGCAACGCCCTGGTGATCCTGCAGGGCGCGTTCGTGCGCGCGTCGGGGTCGGGGGCAGGCTGCGGCGGTCACTGGCCGATGTGCAACGGCGAGGTGGTGCCGCTCGGCGCGGGCGTGCACACGCTGATCGAGTTCACGCACCGGCTGCTGGCGCTCACGGTGCTGGCGCTGGGAGTGTGGCTGGTGGTGCGGGCCATCCGCCTCCGCAAGCAGGCGCCGGGCTTCAGCAACTTCGCGTTCGCGGCGTTCTTCTTCGTGATCATGGAGGCGCTGCTGGGCATGGTCACGGTGGTCTTCGGGCTGACCGGCGACAACCACAGCCTGGCGCGCGGCGTGCTGGTGGCGGTGCACCTCGTCAACTCGCTGCTGCTCATCGGCACGCTGACGGGCGTGGTCGTCTTCGCCCGCCGGAAGCCGCCGGCGTGGCCGCTCGGCATCGGTCGCCAGGGAGCGCTGGCCAGCGTGCTCGGGCTGGGCCTGCTGGGCATGCTCGTGCTGATCTTCTCCGGCGGCATCGCCGCCATGGGCAACACCATGTTTCCGTCGACGTCACTTCAGGCGGGCTTCGCGGCGGACTTCAACCCGGCGTCCCACACGCTCGTCCGCCTGCGCATCCTGCACCCACTGATCGCCATCACCGTGGGGACCTACCTGTTCGTGGGGCTGGGCCTGAGCTGGTGGCTCAAGCCCTCGCCGGCGGCGCGACGCACCGCGCAGGCGCTGTTCGGCGTTTACGTCGCGCAGCTCGCGGTGGGCACGGCCAACCTCGCTTTCCTGGCGCCGATGGCGCTGCAGCTGCTTCACCTGACCATGGCGGTGGTGGCGTTCGCGCTGTTGACGACGCTGTCGCTGGAGATGCTGGGCGGCGAGAGCGTGCCGCGTGGCGCGGAGGTGCGTTCCGAGGCGCCCACCTTGGAGAAAGCGTGAGTCGTGGCTGACACCGTGAACGACAACGTGAGCGACATCCTCGGAGCGGCCGCGAACGAGCCCGTCGGGCTCGGTCGGCGCGCGAAGCCGGCACCGCGGCGCGCCACCGTGCGCGACTACCTGGTGCTCACCAAGCCGCGCTTCATCAGCCTGCTGCTCCTGACGACGGTGGGGGCGATGTTCATCGCGGCGCGAGGCTTCCCCGGCTGGCTGGCGCTGGTCGGGGTCATGGGTGCGCACTCACTGTCCGTTCGTC
>JARRJS010000339.1:0-1306 GCA_037388885.1 Gemmatimonadota bacterium | reverse complement strand
GCCCGCCGGAGTCGGGCACGACGGAGATCGGCTACTCGGTCCTGCGGGCGTATCAGGGGTTGGGCTATGCCACGGAGGCGGCGACCGCGCTGGTGCAGACGGCGTTCCAGGAACCGGGCGTGCGCCGCGTCGTCGCGGAGACGTTGCCGACCCTCGGCGCTTCCATGCGCGTCCTGGAGAAGTGCGGCTTTCGCCGTGTGTCGGGTGCGTCGGCGCCCGGCATCATCCGCTACGAGCTCGCTCGCGGGCGCGCCCCCACGGCGTTGCTGGGCGCCGGGGCGTGACCCGTGCGCCGCCCCATGGGTGTGAGAATGCCATGACGAATCGCTGGGACGACACCATCCCGCCGGGCGTGGCCCAGGTGTTCCTGGGATTCGCGGCGCACCAGTATGCGGCCGCCGAAGTGGCGGAGAACGCAGGCGCCGCCCTCGAGCATCGCCTGGCCGCCTTCTTCTTCGCGTATGGAGGGTTCCAGGGTCGGATCAACGAGGCGTACCAGCAGCGGCTTCATCAGGGCCGCGTGCATGCCGACCCTGAATGGCGAAGGCGGACGCCGGAACGGCGCCTGGAGGTCCTGCTCGGCGGGGAGCTCTCCCGCCGCAGGCGGCGTCTGCTGCGGGATGTAGAAGAGATGTGGGACACGGTGGCCCGGCCGGCGGCCCTTCGCCTGGTCAGGCAGATGACCCTCGGGACGCCGGACCGATCGGGTTCCGGCGATGCGCGTGTGCTGCTGGAGACGGGTCCGGGGTACCGGGAGGACCGGTACCGGCCTGCGGCGCTGCCGGCGGACGCCCTCACGTTCGACGATCGTCATCTGCGGACGTGCCTGCTGGTGATGCTGGAACACCTGGTGTTGATCGAGCGACGCTTCCATCCGCAGCCGCCGCTGCGTGTGCGTCGCGGCGACGGGAACGCGGACGTGGGCGATTGGTTCGAAGAGCTGCGCAGGGACTACACGGGACCGCACGCGGCCTATTTTTCGCGTATCCGTTTGCCCGGGTGAGCATCCTTCGTGCGCTCGCGCATGGATGCCCGGGGTTGCTGACGCACGTGGGTATTGCGTAAGCGCGCACCTTGCGTAATGGTTGATGCGCGCCACTTCGTTCCATCGCGGCGCTCCGTTTCGCGACCACCCACATCGTCGAGGCGTTCCTCAGCACCGCCCTGTGCGGCTCGCCGCGCATGACGCGTTCAGGTGACGCGATGCCGAGGCGGGGTGGCCCTGGCGCTCGGGCGCGAAGGGATTCCGCTCCATT
Source organism: Gemmatimonadota bacterium (assembly GCA_037388885.1). Classification (GTDB taxonomy): domain Bacteria; phylum Gemmatimonadota; class Gemmatimonadetes; order Longimicrobiales; family RSA9; genus JARRJS01. The sequence goes on along the minus strand of JARRJS010000339.1, from coordinate 50 downwards.
CAACATCTACGGTAGACGAGAGGCAACGTGAGCAACGGGTCACTGGGAGT
>JARRJS010000338.1:0-1309 GCA_037388885.1 Gemmatimonadota bacterium | reverse complement strand
CTGGTGCGGCGCGGCGGCCAAGGATGCGCCGCCGAGGCTTTTAAGGCAGCCGACGCTTTCCAAGACGCAGATCGCGTTCCGCTTCGGCGGCGATATCTGGATCGTCAACCGCGCCGGAGGGAACGCACACCGTCTCGTGACGGGAACGGGTATGGAAGTTCGCCCGGTCTTTTCGCCCGACGGCTCCATGGTGGCCTACACAGGAAACTACGACGGCAATTACGACGTCTACGTGGTGCCTGCCGCCGGCGGCGAGCCCCACCGGCTCACCTGGCATCCGGGCGTGGACGAAGCCGTGGGCTGGACGCCGGACGGCAAGAGCGTGCTCTTCATGTCCCACCGGGACAGCCCGACAGATTCGGACCGCCTCTTCACGATTCCCGTGAACGGCGGCCACGCCACCGAGATTCCTCTTCCGGCGGCCCAGGAAGGCGCCTTCTCACCCGACGGCACGCACCTCGCCTACAATCCCGTCTTCCAATGGGAACCGGACTGGCGGCAGTACCGCGGCGGCCAGACCACCCGCATCTGGATCGCGAAGCTCTCCGATTCGAGCGTGGTGAAGGTCCCCCGCGACAACTCGAACGACCACAACCCCATGTGGGTGGGCGGCACGGTCTATTTCCTATCCGACCGCAACGGCCCGTCCACGCTTTTCGCCTATGACACGAAGACCGGCAAGGTCTCCCAGATGATCCCCAACGACGGCTATGACATCAGCTCGGCGAACGCGGGACCGGGCGCCATCGTCTACTCGCAGATGGGCGTGATCCACCTCTTCGACCTGGCGACGCACAAGACCACGCGGGTGGACATCCGGGTGGCGGGCGACATGCCGCAGGTGCGGCCGCATTTCGAGAAGGTGGCCAAGCAGATCGAGAACGCCGCGATCTCCCCCACCGGTAAGCGCGCCGTCTTTGAAGCCCACGGCGAAATTCTCACCGTGCCGGCCGAAAAGGGCGACATCCGCGACATCACCTCGACGCCGGGCGTGGAGGAGCGCGACCCCGCGTGGTCTCCCGACGGCAAGTCCATCGCCTACTTCTCGGACGCCTCGGGCGAATACGCCCTTTACATCCGCAACCAGGACGGCCTGGGCCCTGTGCGCAAAATCGACCTCGGCAAGCCGCCCTCCTTCTTCTATCACCCCGTCTGGTCGCCGGACAGCAAGAAGATCGCCTACAGCGACAAGCGGCTGAACCTGTGGGTCGTGGACCTGGACCATCCCACGCCGAAGAAGGTGGACACGGACCGGTACGACACGCCCATGCACGAGTTCGACCAGTCCTGGTCGCCCGACAGCCGGTGG
>JARRJS010000337.1:0-1317 GCA_037388885.1 Gemmatimonadota bacterium | reverse complement strand
CGTAAGCGCTTCAGGGGGCTGTGCCGGCGCGCCGGCGTGGACTACGACTCGGCTGGCGTGCACGGGTTGCGCCACGGTGCCGGCACCCGCTACTACCGCCAGACGCACGATCTGGGCCGGGTGGCGGCGCACCTTCGCCACGCCGACATCCAGACCACGCGCATCTACGCCAAGGTCGATCAGGACGCCATCCAAGAGGACATCGACGACTGGTGACGGGGTGCCGGGAGCGTTACTGGGGCGTCAGCTGGCCGCGAATCTCTCCACTCCTGTGGTCCTGGGAGTGCACCTGGATGTAGAACTCTCCATTCTCCAGCGCCGTCACCTGGTCGGCGCTGAGCTGGAACCGGCCCTGGAACGTCCCGGCGAGCGTGCCGGTGACGTCGAGCTCGAACACGACCGGACCGTTCTCGGTCGGGCCCCCGCGGTGGATGTGAGCTCCTCCGGCTTCGGCCGTATCGATCGGGCTGGTGAGGCTGAACTTGCCGGTGACGAGCAACTCCTGTCCGTCGAGGATCGCCAGGGCGGAACCGCTACTTCCGGACGAGAACGCAGGCACCACGTACTGCGAGGCCAGGGTGGCGGTGAAGGCCTGCATCCTGGACGGCGCCTGCGCCAGCGCGCCTGTGAGTGCGGCCATCAGCACCACTGCCACCAGTGCCGCCGCGAGCTTGCCCCCCGTCGTTCCGAGAGCACGTACACGTATCATCCGCGTCACCTCCACGCTCACTCTGCCATCGCCGCGGGGCGTCCCGTGTCATGCGCGATCCCGACGTCGTCAGCGACGCGGCAGGCGCCCCTCCGGCAGCTCGACGCTGCCGGAGCACACCGGCTGCAGGGCCGCGCGCAGGCGGCCGTCGGGCCCTCTCGCGCCGGACGCGCCCGTGCCGGCAGCCGCCGTTGCGACAGGATGGCCTGTGGCGTCGACGCGCTCCAGAAGCAGGCAACCGTCGCCGTCGATCCCGTGGGCCACGCCGCGGAGGTGCGCCCGACCCCGGGCCACGTGGACCGTGGCGCCCGCCTGCGCGTCGAAGCGCTCGAAGCGTTCGGGAAGCCGCTCCGGGGCGTCGAGCCAGGCGTCGAGCCCGCGCCGGATGCCCGCCAGCACGGCCCCGTGCACGTCCTCGAGGTTCCAGCCGCGCAACGCCGCGGCGCCGTCCGGCACGACGTTGCCGACGTTCACGCCGACGCCCACCAGCAGGTGCTCCTCGACGTACTCGGTGAGGATGCCGCCGAGCTTGCCGTCCCGGTAGAACAGGTCGTTGGGCCACTTGAGCTGCAGCCGGACCCCGTAGGCCTTCAGCGTTTCGGCCAGCC
>JARRJS010000336.1:0-1326 GCA_037388885.1 Gemmatimonadota bacterium | reverse complement strand
GGCGGCGGTCGACAAGCGTCCAACGGTGGGGCGCCGACCACCGCTACTTTTTCGGGTAGAGGACCGGCCCGGAGACGTAGGCGTCCGTCCCGCAGAGCTCCCAGCGCGGGGGGTCGATCCGGGGGGCTTCGGCCGGGCTTTCCGGGCCAGCCCAGTCGACGGCGGCTGCCCTGCCGCGTGGCCCGAGCAGCAGCGGCGCGATGAAGACGTGCAACTCGTCGACCAATCCGGCCGCGAGCATGCTCCCAGTGAGCTCGGCGCCTCCCTCGCCGAGCACCGTCACCACTTCGCGCGCGGCCAGCTCCTTGAGAGCGGCCAGCATGTCGCATCGGCCCTGGGCGGTCGCGGGCACGCGAAGCACCGCCACGCCCGCGGCCTCCAGGTTTTCGCCCACCGCCACCGAAGCCCCTTCCGTGGTCACGACACAGGTGGGAATCTCTCGTGCAGTGGTCACGAGCTGACAGTTGGTCGGAATGCGCAGCGTGCTGTCGACCACGACCCGAACCGGATTCCTACCCGGGACCTCCCGCACCGTGAGTTCTGGATCATCCGACAGCACGGTGTTGATCCCGACCAGCACCGCGTCGTATTCATTGCGTAGGGCGTGCACGCGGGCGCGTGATTCCTGGCATGTGATCCACTTGGAGGCCCCGGTTCGAGTGGCAATCCGTCCATCGATCGAGACTGCCAGCTTGACCGCCAAAAACGCTGTCTGCGTGGTAACGTACTTCTTCCAGGGCCGAATGACGGCCGAGGCTTCCTTCTCTCCGACGCCGACCGTCACGTCGACGCCGGCTTCGCGCAACCGTTCGAGCCCTCCGCCCGTGACTGCGGGGTTGGGATCGCGGCAGGCGACGACGACACGCGCTATGCCCGCTGCCAGAATGGCATCGACGCAAGGCGCAGTGCGACCCTCGTGATTGCAGGGCTCCAGGGTCGAATACAAAGTCGCCCCACGTGCTGCCTCGCCGGCGGCACGCAAGGCGACGATCTCTGCGTGCTCCATGCCGGCGGCTTCATGGTAACCTTGACCGAGGACCTCCTCGGCGCGGACGACCACACAACCGACGTGTGGATTCGGAGACGGATCCCCGCGGCGCGCCAGTTGCAGCGCGTGTGCCATCATCTGGCTATCCCGATCCGGCATGCTTCGACCCTACTCCGTCGGCTTGGTGCGAACAAGTTTGCCCATTTCTTGCATGAATTCACCGGCGTCGCGGAACGAGCGGTAAACGCTGGCAAATCGGACGTACGCCACGTCGTCCAGCCGGCGCAGTCGTTCCATCACACTCTCGCCGATGAGCTGCGAGGGTACCTCGCGGTCGC
>JARRJS010000335.1:0-2281 GCA_037388885.1 Gemmatimonadota bacterium | reverse complement strand
GTTGCAGGCGCTGGTCCGGCAGGCGCCGGGGTACGCGCCCGGCGAAGGTGCTCTCGGGTCGGCGCTGCTCCAAGCGGGGCGGCCGGACGAGGCGCAAACCCACCTCTCCCGTGCGTTGTCCCTGAATCCCCGCCTAGCGGACGTGCGGTTCAACCTGGCTCTTCTGCTGGGCGCGGAATCGCGGCATGGGGAAACCATCGCCCTGCTCCGGCAGGGCCTTCGTCTGGAACCCTCGAATCCGTCCTTCCAGCAGCTCCTCGCCTGGGAGCTGGCGACGGCGCCCGAAGCCGACCTGCGCGACGGCGCCGAAGCGGTGCGCCTTGCGCGCAGCGCGCTGGCCCGGAGTCCGCAAGATCCCGTCTACCAGTATACGCTGGCCGCGGCCCTGGCCGAGACCGGCGACTTCAAGGGTGCATTGAACGCGGCGGAACAGGCGGAAGCGGAGGCGGTGCGGCTGGGACGTGCAGGACAGGCCGCGACCATCCGGGCCGCCATCGCGCGTTTGCAGAAAGGGCAGCCGCTGCACGCCGGAACGCCCTAGGCGAGACTCGCTTACCGCACCCGGTGCGCGGACGCGTGCGTTCCCCGCAGCACATCGTTAATCTTCCAGCGCAATCAACCACAGCCAGGTAGATCCACATGTCACGCTCATTGCTTGCGCGTGCACGCCGCATCATCCCGACGTTCACGGCCCTGCTTGCCATTCTTCCCGCCGCCTGCGCCCCGCCCGTCCATGCGGGCACGCTGACACCTTCGCGCCCCGACTCCGCTGGCCCGGCGGTGAGTGCGGCCGCGTCGTCTGCGGCCGCGCCCGACCTGTCGGCGCGGGTCCAGATTGTGCGCACCGACTACGGCGTGCCGCACATCTACGCGCAGGACCTCGAGGCCATGGGTTACGCCCTGGGCTGGGTCCAGGCCGAAGACTACGGGAACGACATGAACCGCATGACTTCGTCACCAGCGCGCCGTCGCCACGTTCCCGCTTCTGGACGCCGACGTGCGGGCCGTCTACACCGGCTTCGCCGAGGGCGTGAACCGTTACATTGTGCTGCACGCCGATTCCCTGCCTGCCTGGGTGCAGCCCGTGTTCACCGGGCCGGACGTGCTGGCCGGTGAAGTGACGCTGCCCAATCCCTTCTCCCAGCGCAGCCTGCTGATGCGCCTCAAGCTGGTGCCGGACACCCTGAGCCGCGCAGCCAGGGACTTGCCGCCATGGCAACACCACTGGCCTACGAGCGCGAGCTCGGCCGTCGCGTCGCAGACCCCCCACGGGAGCCGGGACGGCTTGTCGGCGAGGCCCGAGCCCGGCTCCAATGCGTGGGCGCTGGCGCCGAGCCGCACGAAGGACGGCGCGGCGATCCTGCTGCGCAACCCGCACCTGTCATGGAACGCCGGCTATTACGAGGCGCACGTCGTCGTGCCGGGTGTGTTGGAGTGGTACGGCGATTTCCGGATCGGCGGGCCGTTCGACATCGTGGGCGGCTTCAACCGGCGGCTGGGCTTCGCCACGACGAACAACCCGAGGGCGGACCGCAACGAGGTCTACGCGCTCGCGGTGGACCCGGCGCACACGGACCACGTGCTGTTCAACGGCGCCTCGGTGCCGCTGCGGCGCCGCGAGGTGACCGTCGAATTCCGCAATGGCCCCGGCTACGACACCGAGACGCGCGCGTTCTGGACAACGCCCATCGGGCCGGCGATCTGGCGCGCCAATGGCAAGGTCTACGTGCTGAAGGATGCCGCGGCGGGCAACTACCGCAACGGCCAGCAGTTGCTCCGCATGATGCAGGCACAGAACCTGGACCAGTGGAAGGACGCCATGCGCATGCGCGGTCGCACGACATCCAACTTCACGTACGCGGACGCGGACGGGAACATCTTCTACGTTTGGAACGCGTCGGTGCCGGCGCTGCCTCGGCCGTGGGGCGGTGACACGACGGCGGTGGACGCCACCACGTCGTCCGACGTCTGGTCGCACCTGATCCCGTGGGACTCGCTGCCGCATTTCGAGAACCCGCCGGGCGGCTACGTGCTGAACTCGAACGACCCGCCGTACTTCGCCAACCTGAACACGATCCTGGACCGGCGGTCGTTCCCGGACAACTGTCCCGCGCCGGCGTTCGGGTTGCGCAGCCAGTTGTCCGTCGACCTCATCGGGCACCACGACACGCTCAGCCTGCAGGACGTGATCCGCCGCAAGTTCAGCACGCGCATGCTGCTGGCGGACCGGGTCAAGGCCGACCTGGTGAAGGCCGTCGAAGCGTCACACCCTTCGGACGAG
>JARRJS010000334.1:0-1334 GCA_037388885.1 Gemmatimonadota bacterium | reverse complement strand
CATAGGGAGAGTGCATGCGAACCATCACGCGGTACGCAGGTGTCGTTGCCATCGTCGCGACGGCCGCCGTGCTCGGCGGCTGCGCCAACCTCAATAGTCAAGGCACGAACCAGCTCACGCCGCTCCAGACGCAGGGCGTGACGACGGCGACGCCTAACCCGTCTATCAACGTGGCCAGCAACACCACGCCGCCGCTCCCGTTCCCGCAGAACAAGCAGAACGAGCCGGCCGTGGCCATCGATCCGCTCAACTCGAACTTCGTTGTGGCCGGCGCCAACGATGAGGTCGACCTGCAGCCCTGCAACAACGATGCGTCGATCGGTTGCCCCTTCACGAAAAAGGTGGGCGTGTCGGGGTTCTACTTCTCGGCGGACGGTGGGGCGACCTGGACGCAACCGACGTACACCGGCTTCACCGGCGCCGGCTGCAGCGCGGCCGACGCCACCTGCACGGCCACCACCGGCGTCATCCACACGCTGCCCAACTACGCCGCCGCGAACCTGGTGTCCGACGGCGATCCCGCCCTGGCCTTCGGGCCCCAGCCTGGGTCGAACGGCTTCTCGTGGGGCAACGGCGTTCGCTTGTACTACGGCAATCTCACGTCGAACCTAGGCAGTACCCGCAGCGAGACGGCCTTCAAGGGCTTCGAGGCGATCGCCGTCTCGTACTCGGACGATGTCGCGGGCATTGCGACGGGTCAGACCCCGACGTGGAGCGAACCGGTCATCGTCTCGAAGCAGAACGCCGCCCTGTTCTCCGACAAGGACGCGCTCTGGGCCGACAACAACTCCAACAGCCCGTACTTCGGCAACGTCTACATGTGCAACATCGCCTTCCGGAGCGCGGAGATGAGCCCGTACTCCCTGCCGGGCCCCGTCATCTTCTCGCGCTCGACCGACGGCGGCCAGACCTGGAGCAACCAGCAGATCTCCCCGGCCGCCAACAACCTGACCGGCAACGGTCGCCAGGGTTGCGCCGTGCGCACCGACAGCCAGGGCGTCGTGTACGTCTTCTACCTTGGCGCGAGCAACAAGAAGAGCCACCCGCCCGTTAGCGACTCGGCCATCCTGATGGCGCGCTCGACCAACGGCGGTCTGAGCTTCCGGCCGGCCCGGGTCGTCAGCACGGTGACCGAGTGCGGCCTGTACTCCAGCACGGGCGGCGACGTCTTCTTCGACGGCATCGCCGGCGCGCGCACCGACAGCTTCCCCAGCGTCGACATCGCCAACGGCGCGCCCGACAACACCGACGCCAGCGACGCCATCGCCGTGACGTGGTGCGACGCCAGTAACGGGGTGGACAACGAGCAAGCCCTGGTGACCATCTCCACGGAC
>JARRJS010000333.1:0-1342 GCA_037388885.1 Gemmatimonadota bacterium | reverse complement strand
TGAACCGACAGCACCGAGTAGGTCAAGTCTCCGCCGAGGTCGGCCTGGCCGGAGCCGTCATTGCAGTACAGCATGTCGACAACGGTGTAAGGGCCTGACGCAGCCCCCGTACTGGTCAGCGTCAGGGAGTCGAGTGTAGCGGTGTAGGTCTCACCCGTTCCGCCACTGCTGCCCACCGTCAGCGTGTAGTGCAGCTCCGCCGTGCCCGACGTGGCGTCGACGCTCGTCGGGACCGCGCTCTTCTCGATCGTCGGTGTCCCCGACACATGATGGGTCACTGTCATGTGCTTGTCGATCGTCAATCCCGGGAACACCGCCATCTGCGGCGACAAAGTGCCGGGATCCGACGGCTGGCTGCACGCCCCGAGCCAGACCAGCACCCCGACGCCCAACACGCCTAGCAACCATCTACGCATGCTCGCAACCTCCTCCACACGCGGTCCGCCGGCCAACGATGGGCCGCGCGGCCGCCCTACCCTGCCCCCAACACGGGGCTGCGTGGTGTCCTGCAGCCCCATACCCTCCTAATCGGTGCGGTCCTGCCGTGCCCTACCAGAGAACCCGATCCAGTCATGCCCCCTCTCCACCCGTCACTCCGCCTCGACGGTGCCGCTGCCGCCGTCCTCGCTCGAGGTCGGGACCAGGCACGTCACGGTGCTGATCGTCGCCGGCTGGATGGAATCGCCGGGCGCCGCCACGATCTCGATCGGAACGTCATAGGTGCCGTAGCTGCCGGCAGTGATCACGAGCGTGCCCGTCATCGCACCGGTCGGCACGAGGAGCATCAGCCCTCCGTCATCCCTTACGAAGCGGAAATCTGCGGCCAAGTCGATCGGGAAGGTCGCGCCGAACGCGCTGCCGCCTCCCATCCAGTCGGCGTTGGTGCCGAAGTCGCCGCCCTCGAAGACCACCAGGGCGCCTGGCCACATTTGGCAGTAGATCTTGACCGGTGCCGGGGGTTTCGGCTCGGTCTGCGCGCAGGCGGCTAGCGCCAACGCGACTCCTACGGCCAGCGCCAGGATGAGTGCCAGCGGCCTGCCTGTGTCGTTGCGTCTGGCTGGCATCTTGTCACACTCCTCTACGGGCCCCCGCCGGGCGCCGCCTGGCCACCCGTCGGCTCGCTTTCGGCCACGGCGATCAGCGTCATGCCCCCCACGTCCTCGCCGTCCACCAGCAAGCGAGCGGCCTGCGGCCCCGGCGTGGTCGGTACCTGCCAATGCCCCGTCCAGTGATAACCGTCCTCGCTCGTGAGCGACACCTCCTTCCCGTTCGGGAGCACGATCCGCGCAGAAGCTGCCTTGAACATCACCGTCAGGGACAGCGGCGCGTCCGGTCCCACCGC
>JARRJS010000332.1:0-1346 GCA_037388885.1 Gemmatimonadota bacterium | reverse complement strand
GCATCCTTCGCCACTCCTTCGTGTGGTCTCGGGCACATGCCCGACTGAACATAGGCGGGCTCTGTTCTCCGCCCCCCGCACTGGGCGGTGCGCCGACCCGTGGCCTACGGCTCGGCACCGGCCGGACCGGTCCCCTACTCGGTGCCGGCCAGCGTCATGTAAGTCTCGTCCTCCACCTGGATGATGACCCGCCGGTTGGTGGTGCCACAGGCGGGGCAATACGCGTAGTCGTCGTCCAGCACCTCGAGTTCCAAGGTCTGCCCGCATCCGCTGCACGGCATGCGCACGGTCTTCCATTCTTCGTGGGGCCGGAGCCCGCTCCTGGCGAGGCGCACGGCCATGACCATGCGGGGTAGGCCGGCCAGCGGGCAGATATCTCTCCCAGCGCACTGTTCGCCGAAATCCAGGCAGACCAGCTGCGGCGAGTCAGGCAACGTGGGTTGGCCGCCGTGAACCGGCGTGGGGGTGTCGGTGACCCGCACCTGTCCGTCACAGGCGGGGCAGTGCATGGGTCGAATGCTCATGGGGGTCCTCCCCTCTCGTCGCCGGCCGGATCGGGCAGCGGCGTCAGTCGGATGCGGGCGGCTGGCCGTTCTCGAGGTTCTTCTTCATCTGCTCCGTGGGCACGGCGAACAGCGGGCAGAGTGCTCCGGTACAGCTGTCGCCGTGCTCCAGGCATATCACGGAGGAGGGATCGAACGGGCCGTCCAGCGCCGTGCCCGGCTTCATCATGACGCGAACCTGCCGGTCGCATGCCGAGCAATAAGCCCAGTGAATCTCCATGGCTCCCTCCTGGTTATGCAGAATCTACGATCTCCGAGCCCGGTGCCGCCCGTGAAAGCACGCCGACGGCATCGGTTGCCGACTGGCCGAATACGGCCGTTGCGCCGGCGTCGGCATCGATGCACCGGTCGGCGGCCACCGTCACCGAATGGCAGTGCGTGCGGCGCGGCGCCGCCGTGGCCGGGTCCAGCAGGTGGCTGTAGCGCCGGCCATCATACGTGAAATATTGCTCATAGTCGCCCGATGTGGCGACCGCCCGGTCGCTCATGTGCAGCGTCGCGATGATGCCGTTGGGATCGAACGGCGAGCGCACCCCCACGTTCCACGGATCGCCGTTCCCGTTCCTGCCCATGGCGTACAGGTCGCCGCCTGCGTTCACGAACGCATCTGTAATACCCCAGTCACGCAATACCGCTACGGCACGGTCCACCGCGTACCCCTTGGCGATACCGCCCAGGTCCAGCGAAACGTCCCGGTTGCTGAACACGACGACGGGCGAGCCGGCATGCCGGTCCACGCCCAGGTCGCGGTAGAAGCCGCGGCCCGCCAGGCGGTGCACCGCC
>JARRJS010000331.1:0-2000 GCA_037388885.1 Gemmatimonadota bacterium | reverse complement strand
TCGCGCCACCCTACTTCCCGACGGTCGGCGGCGACGAGCTGAAGAACGTGGTGCTGTTCAGCTACGGCCAGCGCGAGCAGGTGTACTAGCCGCAGCGGCGGGCTCCAGCTATGCGAACGCGGGCCGGCCCCGGTGCAGGGGCCGGCCCGACCCGTGTGGAACGGCGCACACGGGGTCGACCCTACCCCCGATCGGGGGATGCGAGGCCGCGATGTGCGCCCTATCCTCGAAGCTGCCAGAAGCGCCGGAGGCGGTTCGATCGGAGCCGGACGCAGGTCGGCCGGCCACCGACCTCCGACGCGCGCAACGCCGTGCATTGCGGTGAGAGAGGTGAACGATGAGGGCTCGAGCATTCAGACGCCGACACGCCGCGGGCGGGATGACCCTGGTGGAGATCCTGATCGCGTTGGCGGTGGCCGGCATCCTCGCCGCCGGCGGGGTCGTCGCGCTGGGACGGCTGGGCCGCAACCAGGCCTACCAGGGCTACGTCTCCGGTTTCGGCCAGGCGGTGTCGGACGCCACCACGCGCGCCAACCAGACCAACACCATCTACGCCTTGACCTTCGACGGCTCCGGCTACAGCTGGGGCCCGGTCGGCGGCACCCTGTCCTCGTGCACCGGAGCGGCCTCGGCGCCCACGCTGACGTCGGGCCCGGGCAAGAGCGAGAAGATCTTCATCTCCGTCGGCGGGCAGGTGATCGTGCAATGACCGGCCGGACAGCAACAGCCCGTGAGCGAGGGTTCACCCTGGTCGAGGTGATGGTGGCGCTGGCGGTGTTGCTCGTCGTGACCTCGGCGGCGGTGGGCGTGTACGTCACCGGCTTCCGCTCCGACTCGAAGACGATGCTGTCCACCGAGGGCAGTCAGGTGCTGGCCGGCATCGGCGCGCAGATCACCCAGCACCAGCTGGATGTCGCCGACGGGTCGTCGCAGCTCATCGTCTACGCCCAGGGCCCGTCGCCGCAACCGGTGACGGTGAGCCCGGCACCCACGAGCTGCAACAGCTACCTGCAGACCGATCACCAGCACCTCTGCGCCACGGTGACCAACCTGGACGACTTCGACCCCACGACGTCGTCCGGGAGCAGTCTCCTGGCCAACCCGATGCGGCACTACAGCATCCAGGTGTGCTGGACCATCCAAGGAGGGAAGAGCTGTGCGGACGCGAACACGCTCTACTGACGGCTTCACCCTCGTCGAGCTGCTGATCGCCGCGGCCATCCTGGTGGTGGTGCTGGGGATCGTCACGCGCGGAGTCGTCCACTACCTCGGCTACACCGGCTCGGTGCAGACCAACGTCAACGTCCAGACGCAGCTCAGGCGGACCATGGAGCTCGTCACCCAGGACCTGCGCAACGCCAGCTTCGGCATGCTGGCGTCGGTGCCCTACCCCTCGGACCAGACCGACGTCTCGCTCATGCAGATGGACGAGACCAGCGCCTACCAGGTGCTGAAGGGGAGCGCGCTGGGGTCGCAGGGCTTCCAGAACGCCGACAACTTCCAGGTGGTGGCGCCCAACAACCTCGACTGGGCCGAGGGCACCTTGCTGTTGCTGCTCAGCCCGAACAACGGCCAGGGCACCTCGCTGGTGCTGTCGAAGGACCCGGGCGCCACCGGTCACGACTGGACGGCCGTCCACTCCAATCAGGCCAACACCATCTGCTGGGACCAGGACATGATCGCGGTCAAGGCGACGGCGATCGGCTACCGCTACGACAGCGCCAACAAGCTGCTGATCCGGGGCACCGGCGTGAACGTGAAGGACACCAACGGCACGCCGCTGGCATCGGCGGCCGAGCAGCCCGTCGCCTTCGCCGTGGACGCCTTCAATATCGCCTACATCGGGGCGAACGGCACGTCCTACAACAAGCCTGGCGACGCTACCGCCGCCGGCACCCGGGTGGTGCGCGTGGCCGTGAGCCTGACGATGAGCGGCGACTACCGCGGCCACGTCGTGAGCAAGGAGCTCACCAGCTACGTCGAGCTGCCCCAGCAGTTCA
>JARRJS010000330.1:0-1354 GCA_037388885.1 Gemmatimonadota bacterium | reverse complement strand
CCCTGATCGCGCCGCTGCTGGTCCTCATGGCGGGGCTGGTGTTCTACCCGCTGGCGCTCACGCTGTGGGGCAGCCTGCACCGCATCGTGCTCACCCGCCCGGGCACGCCCTTCGTCGGGCTCACGAACTACGTCAACCTCTTCCACGACAGCAACGTCACGGCCTCCTGGATCAACACCTTGTGGTACCTGGTGGTGGCCGTCGGCGTGGAGATCGTCGGCGGCTTCGCGGTGGCGCTGACGCTCCACAGCATCCGCCGCGGCCAGGGCTGGCTCCTCGCGGCCGTGGTGCTCCCGTGGGCCCTGCCCCCCGTCGTCAACAGCATCGTGTGGGGTTGGATCTACAATCCCTCCTACGGGCTCCTCAACGGCGTCCTCTACGGCCTTCACCTGATCCCCCACTACCAGGTGTGGTTCAACAGCAGGGCCGCGGCCCTGATCCTGATCTCCCTCGTCCACGCCTGGCGCATGTTGCCGCTGTCCGCCGTGATCCTGCTGGCGGCTTTGAAGAGCGTTCCGAACGAGCTCTACGAAGCGGCCAGGATCGACGGGGCGAACGGGCCCTCGGCCTTCCGCTGGATCACCTTCCCGCTCATATCGGGAGGGCTCGCGATCGCCTTGACGCAGGCGACCGTGTTCGCGCTCAACATCTTCGACGAGGCCTACGTGCTGGCCGGGACCGGACTCGCCACCCGCTCCACGCTCATCCAGGTGTACCTGTCCGCCTTCCAGAACCTCCACTTCTCCTACGGCATGGCGCTGTCGTTCCTGCTCATGATCGTGGCGCTCGCGGTGTCCTTGTTCTAGGTGGCGCACGTGTACCGTGAGGTGCAGTACGGATGGGGCGTCATGTCTAGGGGCGTCCGCAGCGGCCTCGTAACCGCGCTGAAGTGGCTCTCGGTGGCGGCGATCCTGGTGTGGTCCCTGGGCCCCGTTTACTGGTCGATCGTGACGAGCCTGTCGCGCGCGGTCGACCTCAGCTCGAGGCCGCTGCACCTCATCCCGCCGAGGCTCACGCTGCAGCACTACGACCACCTCTTCGGCGCCAGCGGGACGTTCCAGGGTACGGCGACGCAGTCGGTCTGGCCGGAGTACAGCCGGGCGCTGGTGAACAGCCTGGTGACGTCCGGGCTGGCGACGGTGGTGGTGCTCGTCCTCACCGTGGCGGCGGGCTACGCCTTCACGCGGCTCCAGTTCTGGGGGCGCGACGCCATCTTCGCGGCGATCGTGGCGACCATGGCCATCCCCGTGTACACGGTCATGATCCCGGTCTTCCGCATCATGGTGTCGCTCAAGCTGATCGATACCTACCTGGGGATCACCTTGATCTACGCGACGGCCTTCGCGCCGCTGGC
>JARRJS010000329.1:0-1355 GCA_037388885.1 Gemmatimonadota bacterium | reverse complement strand
GTTGGCGTGCGTCAGCAACGCACGCCGAGGACACAGTCAAATTGCCTCGCTCCACTTGCCGGCAAGCCGGTACGCGTGGTGCGGAAAGCATGGTCGGGCGCGGCGTCCTACGTCGTCGTTTCCACCCACACAGCGTCCGTGCCGCCGTCGGAACCGGAGCCCGGGGCGGGCGCCCTGCGGCCGGCCGGCGTTACGGGAGAGCGTCGTCCACGGTGCCGGAAGGCTCCTCGAGCGGCACGCCGAGCCGGATCGGCGCACCGAAGTCGGGCGTGCCGTCGGGCCTCCACGCGAAGGGCTGCGCGCGCGTGCTGCGGTTGTTGTCGCAGCCGCCAAGCGGTGAGCTGTTGGCGTGGTACACGATCCAGTCCTGCGCGCCGTCGGGCGACGTGAAGAAGCCGTTGTGCCCCGGGGCGAACACGCCGATGGCGTTGTCGCTCTGGAACACGGGCTCCGGCGCCTTGAGCCAGGACTCGGGGTCCAGCGGGTCGCCGCCGCGGTAGGTCAGCAGCCCCAGCGCGTAGTTCGGGGTCCAGCATCCGCTCGCGGAGAAGACGATGAACGTGTTGCCGTCGTGCTGCAGCGCCTCCGGACCTTCCTCGACCGGCGCGCCGAACCGCTCCCACAGCAGTGAGGGCCTCGACAGCACCACAGGCGGTCCGCTCAGCGTCCAGGGGTCGCGGAGGGGCGCGATGAACAGGTCCTGGCCCCGTTCCATGAAGGTGCCCAGCAGATACAGCGTGCCGTTCAGCTTCAGGATGTCGGGATCGAGAGCCCAGCGCTGGGGCATCAGGTCGGCCTTGAAGTGGTACGGGCCCATGGGGTCCGTGCCCTCGCTCTCGAGGACGTGCAGCCGTTGTGTCGGGTTGTAATCATGCACGTCCTGTCCGGCGACGTAGTACAGGTACCAGTGAAGGCCGTCGGGACCGTCGAGAAGGTGGAACTCGGGCGCCCACATGTTGCAGCAACGCGTTGGGGCGTCGCCCATCCAGATGATCACGTCGTGTGCCGTCGCCAGGCCGGCAAGGGTCGGTGCCTCGCGCATGCTGAGATGCGAGCTCCAGGTGGTCGTCGCCAGGTAGTACTCGCCTTGGTAGTAGAGCATCCACGGGTCGGCTCCCTGGCGAGCCTTGATGGGGTTGGTGAAGGTGCCGGTTCCTGCGGTGGTCGCCGCCTGGGCCAGCACCGGAGACAGGGTCCCGAGCGCCACCCACAAGGCGCCGGCGAGCAGGCACACGACCGAGCGGCTTCCGCTGCGCACCCAAGCATTCAGCACACACCCCGGGGCGATGGACGTATCGGCGGTTCTTCGCGCCACGGCGAGCGGACGCGGCCGCCGACGGCGCAGCGTCGTCACC
>JARRJS010000328.1:0-1370 GCA_037388885.1 Gemmatimonadota bacterium | reverse complement strand
GATCCGACGGCAGCGTCGACGGCGGCGAGGCCATCGCCGGCACCTGTCGGGAGTCGACCATCACGGAGCCGTGTTCGTCGTACCGCACGAACGGGCTCCATGCGAGCACCACCATGATCGCCGGCCAGCGATGGGTGTGAACGGGCGTCTTGTCGCCGGCGCGAATCAACGTATCAAGCACCCTCACGCGCTCGTTCTCCAGCACCAGGGTGTGATGGTCCGGGGCGGCCTTCAGGGCATCGAGTTCCTCCGGCCAGGCGGCGGGGTCATCTGCGGCTTCGTGACTCGGCAACGTGCTCATCGTCGACCTCCTCGATGCGTCACGCCCCGGACGACAACCCGCGCGACCGCCACCCTATGGGCGACGGCCCACCCTGACCCGAGCGTACTCGTGTGCAGCCAGCTTACCGGACGGCGCCGCTCGTCCCCGCAGCGCCCCAGCGCCGCGTCGTTCGCCGTCGTGCGACACGTTGTCCCAGGCGTACGCATGGCCTACTCGCCAAGGACCGACCGTGCCCACAACAGCAGCGGCTTGTCGACGAAGAATCCGTCGACGACCGCGATGGCAGACGATTCGGAGACCTCCACGACGCGTCTGGCGAACGCGATCTCCTCCTCGTCGGGCTGGAAGGCGTCGCGGATCGGCTCCAGCTGGGACGGGTGGATCGCCAGCTTGCCGCCGAAGCCCAACGATCGTGCACGCCTGGCCTCGGCACGCAAGCCTTCGAGATCGCCCAGCACCGGATGGATGCTGTCGACGGCAGCCTGCAAGCCCGAGGCCTTGCCCGCGACGACGATGCGGCTTCGTGCGTAATCGAGGAGCGCGGCGCTTCCGTCGAGCATCGCGCCGCAATCGGCCAGGAAGTCCACGTGGCCGAAGGCGAATCGCTCCACCCCCGGATGCGCCGCGGCCAGGGCCGAGGCGCGTTCGACGCCCCTCGCAGACTCGAGTAACACCCCGATGGGTACGTCGAAGCCGCCCACCTCGCGGATCGTCTCGGCCTCCTCGGCCTTCGGCAGCATCAGGAAGTCGACGGGCAAGCCGCTGGCCGCGGCGAGGTCCTCCCGCACCACTTCGAGGTCATTGCCACGGATGCGCAGCCCCACTCGCAAACGCCGTGGGCCGCCGCCTTCCAGCGCCGTGCGGGTGACGCCAACGGCCGCCTCACGGCGCTCGGCGGCCACCGCGTCCTCCCAGTCGATCACCACCGCGTCGGCCACCGTGGCGAGCGCCTTGGCCAGCTTGTGAGCGTCGTCGCCCGGCACGAACAGCCACGTGCGGGGCTGCTTCACGGTGGTTCCCGGTCGGCTGTGGAGGACACCTTCGCGACGCCTTCGAGATCGAGCTGGGAGCCGTGCCCTCCGTCGGC
>JARRJS010000327.1:0-1372 GCA_037388885.1 Gemmatimonadota bacterium | reverse complement strand
CGGCGATGGCGAGATCACCGGCGAGTTCGAGGTCTGTGTCGACGGCCGTAAGTGCGTGGGCGGCGCCCTAGACGGCGCGCTCTGCAGCGTAAACGAGGAGTGCGACAGCGGCGTTTGCGCGCCGGTGGGCGGCGACGGCTGCTCGGCCACCTGCGACGCCATCGAGGCTGACTGGGAATGCCCGGCGCCGGGCCAGCCGTGCGTCTACACGGTCAAGTGCTCCGACGGGAAGATCGGGGGCGCAGAGCAGTGTGACGACGGCGGGGCGTGGGCCGGCGGGAGCGGTCCGGGAGCGTTCTGTCTACACGACGCCGATTGCCCGGACGGTGGCATCTGTCAACCCGTCGCGGGGGACGGTTGCGACGGGCTCTGTCAGCTGGAACCGGGCTACGCTTGCCCGCTGCCCGGTACCCGCTGCGTCGCGGCCGCGTGCGGCGACGGATTGCTCGTGGGCGCAGAGCGGTGCGAGCCCGGAACCACCAACCCTCCGGAGGCCTGTGCCAGCGATTGCACTATCGCCGACGGCTACGCGTGCGCGTTGGACGCCACCACCGGTACGCTGCTGTGCGTCGTTCCGGGCTGCAACAACAACGGCATCGTGGATCTGGGCGAGGCGTGCGATGACGGCAACGACGATATGGGCGACGGGTGCACGCCGCTGTGCGTACTGGAGCCAGACTGCACCGCCGGAGCCTGCACCTCTGCCTGCGGTGACGGCATCAAGTTCTCCACCGAGGCCTGCGACGACGGCAACACGACCCCGGGCGACGGCTGCTCTGCCACCTGCGAGATCGAGCTCGGCTTCGCGTGCGACCCCGTCACCTCGGCAGAGCCGGATTCGATCAGCATCCCCATCGTGTTCCGCGATTTCGCGGATACCCACGTGGACATGGAGTTCGAGGCAGCCGAACCTATCGCCCTGGAAGACGGCGAGGGCGGCGCGCTGCGCATCATTCGCGAAACCCTCGGCACTGCCGCCGACGGCGTGCTGAACAACAAGCCCATCTACTTCGACCCGACGTGTGAGCCCGCCTCGACGCCCGAGGCAGGCAACTGGGACGCCAAGTGCACGGTCACGACCTGGGGCGCAAGCGAGTTCGCCCAGTGGTTCGTGGACTCGGACGTGAGCACGACCGTGGTCAAGGAGCTGGTGTTGCTGCGCACGGGCACCAACCAATACGAATTCGACAGCCGCTACAATCTCATCGACGGCACCGAACCCGCGACCGAACCGGACGGGTTCTTCCCCATCGACGAGCTGGGCCTGACCGGAGCTTCCTGCGATTCGGACGAGATCAACCACAACTTCCACTTCACCAGCGAAGTTCGCTACTGGTTCGAGTACAGCGCTAGTGAGCCTCCCACGCTCACG
>JARRJS010000326.1:0-1384 GCA_037388885.1 Gemmatimonadota bacterium | reverse complement strand
GTTCCGCCATTCGGCAGCAGCCGTAGAGCACATCCGTGTCGCCGACCAAGGCGTGGCGGCCTGCACCCAGCTGTTCGTCGAGCCGTCTCGCCACGTTCGCCACCCGGGTTGCCTCCGGATACCGCAACGGGCCCACGAGGCCACGGGCGTCCACCAGCACGTCGAAACCCGGAAACCAAGCGGGGTGCGCGACCAGTTCACGGAACCAGGCGATGTGCTCCGCCACCGATATCGGGCCCGTCAGGACTACACGTGCTCGCCGGCCCTCCCCGTCCACCTCCAGCTCGTAAGCCATGGCCCCTCTCCTCAGTCGTCGATGGCTGCAGAGGATCCCGCTCCACTCAGGCGGCGTCAACGGATGCGGCAGCAGGGGCTCTCAGTTCTGCAAAAATCAGCCCGGACCCCTTATCCGACGTGCAGGCCGGCCGTTGCCGGCGTAAGCTTGTGGGTTCTCGCCACTGGTCCCGAGCCGGGGGGCGGTGGCACGGAGAGCGCGATGGCCCGATACGTAGTCATGGATGTGCATTGGGTGGACCAGGACGCGGTCACGCTCGGTGACCACGCTGGCAAAGAGATAGACCGGTTTCACACGCTGGAGTGCGCGCGGGCGCTGACCCTGCAGCGCCTGGCGAACGGCAATCTGGGGACCATTGTCGTGGACGTAGTTACCGGCGACTGCGTGTACCCACCGCCGCAGGAAGCGGACGACGATGGAGACGCACTCCCAGCATCGGGCACGAGAGAGAAAGGCGAAGCCGCTGAGCCGCCACGAGGGTCGCGGGTGAAGTCGTCGGCGTGACCACCAGCAGCCCCGCCTATACCATCGGGTTGACCGGCGTTGGATCTTCTTGCCGCGGCTGGGTGAGCCGCCCCGCCTGCGCCTGCGGCTTGTCAGACCGGCCCGGCGCTGGCGAATAGTCCGTGATCGACGGCACGGCAGGCGGCAATTACGCGACCGTAGAGCAATGGGGGTCAGACGAGAAGCGGTGGGGTCCGACCTCATGGCGCAACGCAGGTCAGGCCGGCGGTCGGCGTGCCGCTGCACCAGCTGCTGCCCGCCGCGCAGATCTGGGCGCCCACGCAGGCGCAGGAAGACGGATCGCTGCCGCTCGGGCAGTCCGACTCCGGTGATGCATACCAGTACCTCTGACAGTGGTAGTGCCCGTCGCAGTCCGCGACGCAGGCCTCGTCCGCGGCACACGCGTCGCAGCTCGAAACCGGAACGTCTTCGGGCGCGTCGAATGGGCACACGCGTTCCTGCCCGTACAGGGAGACGAGCCAATCGACAAGCGATGCCGCGGCCGCGGCCGTATTGCGAAAGGCCAGGTCACCGTCCTGACCGAGAAGCACCGGAGAGTAGGTGGCGTCGTTCGTGTCGTAGACC
>JARRJS010000325.1:0-1395 GCA_037388885.1 Gemmatimonadota bacterium | reverse complement strand
GTCGGCGAGCACGGCCGCCCAGTCCACCGCGGCCCGATCCGCAGGGTCACGCGCGACGGCGGCCCTCAGTCTCGCCTTCATCGAGTGGGCCACCCGGGACAGCAGCTCGGCGCTAGTGCCGTGCGCGTACGGGATCCAGGCCGTGGAAATAGTGAACGAACCGCTGTCGGCGATGGCGATGACACGATCGAGGAGGGCGAGGGCCGTGTCCAGCACAACGCCGTAACCGGACAGCTCCGCGGACGCGGGATCGTCGACCTCGCTGACAATGACGCCCCGATCATACAGCACGGCCACGTTGCCGTACGCCAGGCCCTCAGTGAACAATCCGTACGCGCGATAGGGGCGGGCCACAATCGGCGTGATGGTTCCGGCTGCTTCGTAGGCATCCAGCATGGCGAGCCCGTCGGCGGCATTTGCGATGGCCCTGTACGAGAGGTTCCAGGCTTCGGCCAGGTTCCTGTAGACCAGGTCGGTGGTCTCGTTGACCAGCGGGGGCCTGGGAATGGCCGAATTCTGCGCCATGCCTGCATTCGTCCACGGAGAGCTGTGCTGGAAGGACGCGGTGCTCAGGAACAGTCCCGGGCCGTAATAGCCGTACGACCCGGCGAACCAGTTCTTGAACCCGTCTTCTATCCAGGCGCCAGCGAGCTGCGCACCGGTCATGACGGAGATGGTATGTTCGGCGCCGACGCCGCCGTAGAGGGCCACGATCCGGGCCTGGCCGGTGTCGAGAGCCGTGACGATGCCCGCCGTGTCCACCTTCGCGACCCGGGGCGTCAGCGACCCCCACTCCACCCGGTCCGTGAGCGTGTCGCCGTTCACGTCGGTCACAATCGCGACCAGGGTGTCGCTATGGTCCACCCCCAGCATACTGGGACCGACGATGGTCACGAAGACCTGGCCGACGATGGCCACGATCTCCTGCTGGCCGGTGAGGGGCTCCAACACGACCGTCACTGCGGGGTTGGTCCCTTCATTGACGGTGAGCGTGGTCTGCCCGCGATGCGTTGCCACGCCCGCTGCGTCGTATGCACGAATCGTCAGGACGCGATTCGAGCCGGCCGGGATCTCCATGGTGCCCGATGCCGTATCTCCCGCGACCTGCAGGCTCACGGTAATGGTATCGAAATCGGTCGCCGACGCCTGCGCCACCACACTGGCGATGGACGTGCCGGAAATGTCCAGAGTGATGCGGAGCAGCGGGGGCTCGTTGACCGTACGGTCCGGTGGACCGTCGGGGCTCCCGCAGCCACCCATGGCCGACGAGGCCAGGAGCATGAGGGACAGGACCCGAACCCGGGTCCGGGCTATCCGCGTCGTGCGTTTCGGCGTCATTGGATTGTGATGTTGATGTGGGAAGAAGCACCTGTGCAGGTGTCGCACGGCGCCGCC
>JARRJS010000324.1:0-1400 GCA_037388885.1 Gemmatimonadota bacterium | reverse complement strand
ATGCCCGCCGGATCGAGAACGAGCTCCCGCGCAAGCTCCGCGAACGGTCGCTTCGCTACATCGGTCAGCAGAAGCTGCAGCACGATGTACCCGCCACCGGAGTAGCTGAAGCCGGTTCCCGGGCGCTGGAACAGCCGGACCGGCACCGCGTCGGGCGACCACGTACCATCGAGAATCTGGACAAGAGTCGGAAGTGGGTCGTCAACGACAAATTCCGGGACGCCGTGCATCGTCAGGCCGGCAGAGTGACTGAGCAATCCCCGGAGCGTAACCGGCGACCCTTTCGTCAGCTCCGTCCGCGGGACGGTCCACGAAGCCAGCTTGTTGTTCACATCCTCGTCGAGGAGAAGCTGGCCGTTGGCCACCATCTGCAAGGCCGCAACCGCAGCCACGGGCTTCGATATGGAAGCCGCCTGAAACAGTGTGGCCGTATCGACCCGTTCAGGCTTGCCCCGTTCGAGGAAGCCGTAGCCTTTGCTCCAGTCGATGCGGCCCTCGTGTACCGTGGCAATGCTCATCCCGGGAACCCCGTGCCGCTCCAGCACGGGGGCAACGACAGCCGCCGGCAGCGGCTGCCCCGGCACAACGACAGGATCCGCTTCAGCTCGCCCGCCCGGCGCGCAGGCGCCCGTCCAGCTCAGCGAGACGAGGCAGATACAGGAAACGCACTCGCGTACACTTCCCATTCGTCGGCTCCTGAAGGCGAATGGCGCCTTGACGTGGCGCTGCAGGACCGGGTTGTCTCACGAGGCCGGGCGCCCGAGGTTTCCTTCCTCCACCCGCCGCAACACTCACCCGACCCGGCCGAGGGGCAAGGCCCGAATCCTCCGAACCGAGACACGGACATGACCCGGCAACCAGGACCCGGCCACAGGCTCGTACCCTTCACCGCCAACCGGCGCATGGTCGCCGCCAGCGTCTCTGTGGGCAAGGAGGCCAACACCATCCACGGCCTCACCGAGGTGGACATCACCGAGCCCCGGCGACTCCTCCGCGAGCACAAGGAACGCGCGGGCGAGACCCTCTCCCTCACCGCCTACGTCGTCGCCTGCCTCGCCCGCACCCTGGCCGAGCAGCCCGAGCTCAACTGCTTCCGCAAGGGTCGCAGGCTGGTCATTCTGGACGACATCACAATCAACACCCTCGTCGAGCGCGACGTCGCCGGCGAGAAGGTCCCCGAGCCACACCCCGTCCACGCCGCCCAGGGGAAGACCTACCGCCAGATCCACGACGAGATCCGCGCCGCCCAGCACCAGCACGACGACGTCCTCGCCCGCGGCTCGGGCATCGGCTGGCTCCTGCGCGTCCTGCCCGCCTTCCTGGCCCGCGCCATCGTACGCCGCGCCACCCGCAACATCACCATGGCCAAGCGCTACGGCGTCGTCGGCGTCACCGCCATC
>JARRJS010000323.1:0-1416 GCA_037388885.1 Gemmatimonadota bacterium | reverse complement strand
AAGCAGGCTGTCGGACCGGATGACGGTGCTGTCCGCGTCGAGGATGTCCAGCGTCGCCGGGCCGGTCTCCTTCGGCGCCACGCTGAACAGGAAGCTCGCCGTGCCGCTGCGCTGTTGCCGGAAGCCGTCATGCGGCTTGTACAGGTAGGTCACCGAGTCGGGCTTCGGCACCTCGTCCGACTGCTCGAGCCGCGTGATGTCCCGCAGCACCCACAGGCCGCGCCCGTACGTCGACACCACCACGTCGTGGTAGCGCGGCGCGACCACGATCCAGGTCACCGGCGACGCCGGCAGGCCGCCCTTCAGGCGCTTCCAGTGCGCCCCGTCGTCCATGGTGTAGTAGAACCCGTGCCCCGTGCCCGCGAACAGCATGCCCTTGCGGTTCGGGTTCTCCGTCACCGCCATGACGTAGTCCAGCGGCCCGCCCGACGGCAGGTCGCCGCTGATCTTCGTCCACGTCCGCCCCATGTCCGTCGTCCTGTAGATATACGGCCGGCTGTCGTCGGTGAGGTGGTAGTCCACCGCGACGTAGGCCGTGGCAGAATCGAAGCGCGACGGCTGGATCTTGCGCACGATGCCCCATTTCGGCATACCGATCCGGTCCGTCACGTCCTTCCACGTCTGCCCGCCGTCTGGCGTGTACCAGACCTTGCCGTCGTTCGTCCCCGCCCAGATCAGCCCTTTCCGGATCGTCGACGGCGCGATGGCGAACACCACGTCGCCGTAGAACTGCCCCAGGTTGTCGCCGTTCGGGCCGCCCGAAAACACGATGTGCGACGAGTCCTGCGTGGACAGGTCGGGGCTGATCACATCCCACTTCTGGCCGCCGTCCGACGTCCTGAAGATGACCTGGCAGCCGTAGTAGACCGTCTTCGTGTCGAACGGATCGATGGCCAGCGGCGGCGTCCAGTGGCACCGGTACTTCACGTCGTTCGGCGGCGAGTCGATCGTATGGCGCCACGGCGCCACCGAGCGTGCGCTTCCGACGCGCTGGTCGTAGCGTGTCACTTCGTTCCCGTAGCACGACGCCCACACGATGCGCGGGTCGTTCAAGTCGGGCAGCGTGAAGCCCGACTCGCACCCGCCCAGTCCGGACTGCCACCCATCATTGCCCCGTCCCGGCCCGCCACCGGACCCGCCAGAGCCACCTGCGCCGGAACCCCCGCCCCCGCCCGCGCCCCCGCCTGCAGCTCCGCCCCCGCCCCCGCCTGCAGGCTGATACGACGGCACGTTGTGCACCACGACCGGCTTGTCGCTCGGCCCCCGCATGGTGCCGTCGTCCTGCCGGTTGCTGTACACCCAGTACGGCACCCGCTCATCGATGGCCACGTGGTACATCTGCCCGATGGGCAGCCGCAGCCGCTTGAAGTGCTGCCCGTGGTCCATCGTGATACCCGCGCCGCCGTCGCCCGTGAC
>JARRJS010000322.1:0-1416 GCA_037388885.1 Gemmatimonadota bacterium | reverse complement strand
TCGTAACCGCCGAACGCCGACACCAGCATCAGCAGCGTCGAGCGCGGCAGGTGAAAGTTCGTCACCAGGCGATCCACGGCCCGAAACCGATACGGCGGCCGGATGAACAGGTCCGTCCAGCCCGACCCGGCGTGGACCACGCCACGCTCATCCACCACCGTCTCCAGCGTGCGGGTCACCGTCGTGCCCACCGCCCACAGGTGGCCGCCGGCCGCACGCACCGCATTCAAGCGCCCGGCGGCCTGCTCGGACACGTCGTACCGCTCCTCGTGCATGGCATGCTTTGCCGGATCCTCCACGTCGACGGGGCGGAACGTGCCAATGCCGACGTGGAGGAGGGTGCGTACGACGTGCACGCCACGGCCTTCCAGGCGCTCGAGCAGCGCGGGCGTAAAATGCAAACCGGCGGTGGGCGCGGCAACCGACCCGCGTGTGCGCGCGTAAACGGTTTGATAGCGGCGCTCGTCGCGGGCATCCGCCTCGCGCTGGATATACGGAGGCAAGGGCATGTGCCCGTAGCGGGCCATGACCTGATCGCCGGACAACCGCGTGTCCAGCCGCACGATGCGGCCGCCGTCGGGCGTCGAGTCGAGGATCTCCACGCGCAGGTCGTCGGCGATGTCGACGACGCGTCCCGGCTTCAGCTTGGACCCCGGCCTCACCAACGCATACCACTCCTCGCCGCCCCTCCCCGACGGGGAGACCGGGAGACGGGGCGACTGGGGGTCCCCTTTTGCCCTCCCACCCGCACGCATCTCCGCGCGTGACGGCGCAGGGACGGACGGCCCTCCTCGTCTCCCCGTCTCCCCGTCTCCCGGTCGGGGTGGAGGGGCGGTGCGGTGCAGCTCGCCCCGTCTCCCTGTCCCCCTGTCTCCCTGTCGGGGTGGAGGGGCGGAGGCGGCGTTGGCGGGGTGGAGCAGCAGGATCTCCGCAGGGGCACCGGTGGGCTTGCGGCCGATGAGTCGTGCGTGCAGGACGCGGGTCTCGTTGAGGACGAGGGCGTCGCCGGGCGGGATCAGGTCGATGATCTGGTGGAATCGCAGGTGCTCGGTGGCGCCGGACTCGCGGTGGAGGACGAGGAGTCGGCTCCAGTCGCGCCGCCGTGCCGGCCGTTGCGCAATGCGGTCGGGCGGCAGGTCGTAGTCGTAGTCTGCGGTGCGTGATCCGCGGGCGCGCTTACTCATCCGTGGAGATGGTCCGCTCTGCGTTGGAAGCGTCGACGGCCACATCAACCCTTGAACAGGTTGATCTGGCCGGGTCCGTCGCCATCCCGCTCGTCGGGCAGCGCGTAGCCGAAACGGCGGTAGGCGTTCTTGGTGGCGAGGCGTCCCAGGTGTGTAAGCTTGAGGTACGCGCCCTGTATGAGGTTCGGCTCGTTCACCTCTTCCAGCGTGCCGGCGTGCTAGCCCTAAGCGA
>JARRJS010000321.1:0-1417 GCA_037388885.1 Gemmatimonadota bacterium | reverse complement strand
CATCCCGGCCGACCGGGTCGTGACGTGTCCGTGCGAGAACGTCACCGTGCGGCAGGCGCTGGAACGCATCCTGGCAGGCACCGGACTCACCTTCGCCGGCAGCGATCGACAGATCCGCATCATCCCTGCGGAGTCCTCCGCTCCGGCGGCGCTGGCCGGCATTGTGGCGGGGCACGTCACGGGGAGTGGGGGGGAACGGGTTCCGGGGGCGAGGATCCAACTGGGAGACGGCACGTCCGTCTTCTCGGACGCCGACGGGACCTTCGTCCTGCGGGACGTCCGTCCCGGCACGCACCGCCTCACCGTGATGGCCATGGGCTGGGCCACCCGGGTCATGGAGAGCCTGGAGGTCGTGGCGGGCGACACGCTCCGCGTGACCGTCGTGCTGGACCCGGAGGCGATCTCCCTCGCCGACATCCGGGTGGCGCCGGGCATGTTCAGCGCCCTCGAGGACGTCTCGCCGCAGGCCGTGCAGGTGCTCAGCCGGGAGGAGATCCTGACCATGCCCCAGGTGGGTGAGGACGTCTTCCGGTCCATGAAGCGGCTACCCGGCGTCGCGGCCCACGACATCTCCACCAAGCTCAACGTCCGGGGTGGCCTGGACCGGGAGGTGCTCATCCGGCTGGACGGCATCGAGCTGTACGAGCCGTACCATATGAAGGACTGGGACGGCGCGCTGGGCATCGTCGATCTGAACGCACTCGGCGGCGTTGAGCTCTCCGCGGGCGGGTTCGGCGTCGAGTACGGCGACCGGATGGCGGGCGTCTTCGACATGCGGACCCGCACCTCGGTCGGGCCCCCGCGGACGACGCTCGGCATGAGCATCACCAACCTGACCGCGATGAGCCGGGGCGGCTTCGCCGGCAACCGGGGCGCCTGGCTGGTCTCGGCGCGGCAGGGTTTCATGGGCCTCGTCATCCGGCTCATCGGCGAGGACCGGCGGCTGTCGCCCCAGTACTGGGATGTGTTCGGCAAGGTGAGCTACGAGCCCGCCCGAGGGAACGTGGTCAGCGCGCACGTCCTGCACGCGGGCGACGCGTTCGGCCTCCACGCGCTGGCCGAAGTCGAGCGGGTCGATGTCGGCACCGACTGGAAGAGCAGCTACGGCTGGGTGACCTGGGAATCGGATCTCCACCGCGGCGCGTCGTCCGATCTCACGGTGTGGACGGGGCGGGTCACCCGGAACCGCACGGGGCTCGTCGAGGACCTGGGCCGGCCGGGCATGCCCGACCTCATCTCGGTCGGGGACGACCGGGTGTTCGACTTCGCCGGCGTTCGGGAGGCGCTGGCCGTCGAGCTGGGTGAGCGGGCCCTGGTCAAGCTGGGTGACGAGGCCCATGAAACCCTGCCGCGCCGAGACCAGCCAGGCGCCCCGGTTGCCGGCGAAGCCGCCCCGGCTCATCGCGGTCAGGTTGGT
>JARRJS010000320.1:0-2732 GCA_037388885.1 Gemmatimonadota bacterium | reverse complement strand
ACGCGCGGACCGTCGCAAAGACCACCCAACGAGAGCCACCCATGCAGGGTCACCACGACACGCCGCTGTTCCAGGCGAAGGCCGTCGAGCACGAGGTGCGATCCGCCAAGGGCGTTGTATGGCCCCCGCTCGCCGAAGGGCTCGCGCGGCAGCGCCAGCAGACGTTCGATACGCGCCCTCAGTCCGTCGATCCCGGTCGGGGCCGCGCGCCCGTCGGCGATCAGGCTGTCGCCGCAGCCGACAGGAGCGCCGCGATGTCCGTTGTCACCGAGCGCAATCAGGTACACGCGCGGTTTGGCCGGGGCACCGGGTGATGTGCCGCCGGCCGCAGCCGTTGCCGCCAGGCCGAGCACCAGGCCGACCAGCACCGCGGCGATCCGAGCCGGTGGGCCCCACGAGACGCAAAGGCGCTCACGCGGTATCACCGGGTCGCAGCGTTCGGCCGGCGTCGGGCTCGCCGCGCCATCAGCGCAAGCGCCGCCAACGCGAGTCCGCCGAACGCACCGCCCCCGCCGCTCTTGCTGCCGCCACTGCTGCTGCCGCTACCCGACGCGGGCGGCGGCGGGGAACGCAGGATCGCGCCGTGTTGACCGACCGCGACGAGCGCCTGTCCGCTCCAGGCGACGCCGGCGAGGGTTTGCGTCACCGCCGCGGTTTGTTGGGTCCAGGCCGATCCGTCGGGACTGGTCAGGATGGTCCCGCCGCTGCCCACGGCCACGAATTCGCTCCCGTCCCAGAGGATGCTGTCGACTATCGCGCCGACGCCGGACGCGGCCGCGGCCCAGCTGATGCCGTCTGCGCTGGTCAGCAGCGTCCCGTTGTCGCCGCCGGCCACGAGCACTGAGCCGTTCCAGCCGATGGAATGCAGGTTGTGCGTCGTGCCGGATGTCTGCGAGGCCCAGTTCGTGCCGTTGGAGCTGGTCAGGATTGTGCCGGCGTCGCCGACGGCAACGAATTGGGTTCCGGTCCAGACAACCGACCAGAGGTTTGCCGTGGCACCGGACGTCTGCTGGGTCCAAGTCGCGCCGTCCAGACTGCTCAGGATCGTCCCGTTCAAGCCCATGGTGACGTACTGCGTACCGTCCCAGGCCACGGCTTCCAGCGAGATGGAGGTAGCGGGATCGCTCTGCTGCGTCCAGGTCTTGCCATCGGGGCTGGTCAGGATGGTGTTAAAGCCGACGGCGACGAACTGGCCGGCGCCCCAGGTGATACCAAACAACTGGTAAGTGACGGGCGTGGAGCGCTGCGTCCACCTCACGCCGTCCGGGCTGGTGAAGACGCTGCCGCTGTTGTCCACGTCAGGAACGCGCCCCCGTTGCCCACCGCCAGGAACTTCGTACCGACCCAGGCGATGTCGTAGAGAGTCAACTGGGTACCGGAGGTCCGGGTGGTCCAGGTGGTCCCGTCCGGGCTCGTGACCACTACACCGAAATCGCCCACCGCCGCGAACTGCGTGCCGTCCCAGGTCACGCTCTCCAGCGTGTGTCCAGCGCCGGTGGTGTTCGAAGTCCAGGTCGTGCCGCTCGTGCTGACCAGTACGCTCGAGCCCGCGGTGGCGAGGAGTTCGGTGCCGTTCCAGGCGACGTCGGTCAGGGTATTGGTGGTGCCGGAGCTCGGCTGGGTCCAGTTCACGCCGCCGGGACTCGTCAGAATGGTGCCATTGACGCCCACCGCGACGAATTTGCCCAAGGCCCCGGCCCAGACAACCGCATTTAGCGCGCTGGACGTCCCGGACGTTTGCGCAGTCCAGGTCGCCCCGTCGGGGCTGGTAAATACGGCACCCAAAGAGCCGACGGCCACCAGCTGAGTTCCATTCCACGCGAGGTCTTGCAGCAACGGGTAGCTCGTAGTCATGCTGTGCACCGTCCAGCTCATGCCGTCGGGGCTGGTGTAACTGGCGCCGGACTTGCTGATGGCGACGAACTGCGTGCCGGCCCAGACGACGGCAGTCACCTGCGCGTACTGTGTGCCGGAGATATTCAACAGCGGCGTATGCGCCGCCCAGTTGACTCCGTCAGCGCTCGTCAGCAGTGCCCCGTTGCCCACCGCCACGTAGGTACCGCTGCCGTCGTAGGCGGCACTGGTCAGGTCGTTGCCCTGCGGCAGGGGGTTGGCCCACTGCCAGTCCTGGCCCACGGTCGCGTGCGCCGCTATAGGCAGCGCCGCGACAACCAGTGCGGCGACGCCGAACAACAGACCGGCCACCACAGCGACCGGACGGGCTTGGTGGTTGGGTAGGCATTTCATTCTTGTTCTCCTTGACGCTTATTCACTTAAAGTCGGATTTGGCATTGCAGCGCGGCCGCGTAGTCCACTCCGTCGCGTTCGTTCGTGCCCGCAGGGCGGCCCGGCCCACGCCGGGCCGCGTCCTCACCGCGAACACTAGCGACAGTAAAAACCCGTCTTCCCGTCGGACTGGCAGCGGCGCCCGTTCGGCGCCAGCCGGTCCAGCGCGAAGCTGCCGTGGTTCTGAACGTCGCCGTAGTAGCAAAACAGGTGCGTACGGTTGTTCAGACGGGTCACCCGTGTCCGATAGGCGTTCAGGACCTGGGCCTGGCCCGGTGACCACGGCGTGCCGTTGAACGAGTACGGCTGGTGATGGTCGTTAATGCCCTCGACCACACGCGCCGCCGTCTGCGCGGGACACTCGATGTGCGTGCCGACATTCGGCGGGTTGATGTGCACGCCGCCCGGCGGGTTTACCGGACGACCCACCGGGTGACCGACCACGG
>JARRJS010000319.1:0-1812 GCA_037388885.1 Gemmatimonadota bacterium | reverse complement strand
CGTAGTCACCAGCCATCCTAGTCTCCTTTCCCAACAGGCGATGGCGTGGCTCCCGCCCGCGTGACGGGCAGGGCCTGATGCTGCTCTCTCACGTTCACCACGATCCTGACCAGCACGGTCAGCACCATGAGCCCCAGAGCGTAGACGCCGACGATGACCCCCAGCTCCGTGAGGGTCGGTACGTAGCTCGTCACCGTCCCGAACGGTGAGGGCTCGAAGCCGGCGATGGTCAGGCTGACGCCCTTCTGGATCCAGATCGCGAAGATCACGGCCGCCGAGACCGCGGCGAGCAGGCCGTGCCGCCTGCGCACGCTCGGGTTCACCAGCAGCGCGATGCACGCCAGGCTCACCGCCACGTTCGCCACCAGCGCCGGGCCGGACGCGAAGGCGCCGGCCAGGAACCTGGGCGCCATGATCGCCGTCATCCAGTACGGGCGCGCCACCAGGCCGGCGTACAGGAACGCCGTGACGGTGTGGATGCTCACCGCCCAGGGGATCGACAGGTAGATGACCGGCTTGATCCAGGTGGGCGGCGGCGCGCCCTTGCGCTCGGCGTCGAAGGTGACGCCGCCGATCAGCACGTTCAAGATCAGATACCCGAACAGCACGACGATGTCGAAGAACAGCACCGAGTGCGGCGTCGGATGCAGGAACAGGTTGAACACCCGCATCGGCCGCCCCAGGTCGACGGTGACGAAGGTGATGCACACGATCACGGACGACACCGCGAGGATCTCACCCAGAACGACGGTCCTGCTGAACGCCCGGTAGTCGTGGAGATAGAAGGGGAGCGCCACCATGACGGCCGACGCGGCCACGCCCACCATGAAGGTGAACTGCGCGATGTAGAGACCCCAGGAGACGTTCCGGCTCATGCCGGTGACGCCCAGGCCGACGCTGAGCTGATGCCCGTAGGCGGCGATGCCTACCAGGATCAGGACGGCCCACACCGCCACCAGCGCCCAGTACCGCCGGCCACCATGGAATGCCTCATCCAGCATGTCGCTCACCTCGACGCAGCGCCGGCTCCCACCGGAGCGCGCTCACGTGACGTAGTAGATGTTCGGCCCCGTGCCGAGCTCGGGCCGCCGCACGATCGTCGTCCGCTCGCGCAGCAGCCGGCTCACATCCGAGTCGGGGTCCAGAACGTCGCCGAAGGTCAGGGCTCCCGCCCCGCCCTCGACGCCGGCCGCGGCCTCCACGCACGCCGGCAGCTGACCGACGCGCAACCGCTCGACGCAGAAGTCGCACTTCTCCACCACGCCCTGCGTGCGCGTGGGGAAGTCCGAGTAGTACTCGCCGTCCTCCTTCCTTGGGATGTAGGGTCGCGGGTCCACCCAGTTCAGGCTGCGCGCGCCGAACGGGCAGGCCGCCATGCAGTAGCGGCAGCCGATGCAGCGGTGCTCGTCGATCACGACGATGCCGTCGGACTTGCGCTTGAACGTCGCCTGGGTGGGGCACACGCGCACGCACGGCGGGTCGGAGCAGTGGTTGCACATCACCAGCACCGGCTCGCGCAGTTGCGACTCCGGCGTGTGGAGATGCACCTGGTCCGGGAAGGCGTGCTGGTACTCCGCGCTCCAGATCCACTTGACCTCGTGCTTCGGGTCCGGGATGTGCGGGATGTTGTGCGCCCGGTCGCACGCCTCCACGGCGGCTCGGCGCACGGCATCGAGCTGGCACTTGTTGACGTCCACCACCATCGCCAGCTGCTTGTGCGGCGCCGGCGTCACCACGGCGTCCTGCGCCATCGCTTCGAACGCCTCGCGCAGCAGCGGCAGGCTGCAGGCCAGGCCCACCGCGGCCGCCCCC
>JARRJS010000318.1:0-1459 GCA_037388885.1 Gemmatimonadota bacterium | reverse complement strand
CGGAGCGGGATTGGCGGCGCGATCTGGACGTTATCCCGTTGCTGGAGCGGGCCATCGCCATCGACACGACGTTCGCGGCTGCCTACTGGGCTCTGGGTTCGATTCTCCACGCGGATTTCATCGACTGGAGCCGGCAGACGGCGCTCACCCAAAAGGCGTACGAGCATCGGGATCGATTGAATGATTACCAGCGGTTCATCGTGGAAGAGTCGTATATGTTCGACAGCCTGGCCAACTGGGCGGACACCACGAGGCCGCAACCCGACGAGTGCGATATCGAGGAGCCTCTCCTCCACCTGGCCGAGGCATACCTGCGCCGCCACCCGGAAGATCCGCGGCCGTTGGGGGCCCTCGGCAACCACCAATGGCGCACCGGTCATCTCGAAGAAGCATTGGCCTCGTACCGGCGTTTGACCGAGATGGACCCGTCTGTCTATAGCGGTTGGAACCTTCTCTTGTACGGGCAGTTGACCGTCGGGGACATCAAAGGCGCACGCGGGACCCTCCACGACTGGCGGAAGACGTTGCCTGAACTCGGTGCGCGAGAGTTCGACTTCGACGAGGCATCCGTAGCCGCCTACCAGGGCAACTACGCTCGCGCGGACTCCGTGTTCGAGAGCGTCGTCGCTTCGTACAAGGACGATCGCCACGTCCAGGTCAACGCGGCGAAGCTGGACGCCGTGCTCGGGCGCATGAACGAAGCGTGGCAGCATTATGAGTATGCGATCCGGCGCGTCGGACGGGCTGGCTATCCCGCCGGTGCGTTGCTGTGGGTCACCCACGAGGCCCTGATCCGGTTGGTGGCAATGGAAGATTCGGCGGGTGCCGTGGCAGACGTGAAGGCGGCACTGGCTGCTCTTCCGGACACGCTGAACCTGGCCGACACCTGGACCGATGTGGGGTTGGTCTACGCCCTCGCCGGAGACCCGGTTCGTGCCCAGGCGGAACTGGATTCGTTGACACGTCACGGCCGCGGAAACTGGTCCAGTTCGCGGGGCGTGCTGGGCGCAGCCATCGCGCTGGCGAAAGGCAAGCCGGAGGAGGCTCTCGAGCTCCTGGCTGCAACGCAGATCCCGTGCACCACGTTCAACAACTCGGCCGACTTTCGCCTCGGGCCGCGGTTGCGGCGCGTGCTGGCGGGCCGCGCCGACGAGGCGCTGCACCGGCCGGATGCCGCCATCGCCATGTACGAAGCGTACCTCACCGACCCGCCGAACACCTACCCGGCGAACCTCGACGCCGTGTTCCTGTTCGACACCTTGGAGCGGCTGGGGACGTTGCACGAGGCGCGCGGCGACAGCGCGGAGGCCGCGATATACTATGCCCGCGCGGCCGACCTCTGGAAGGATGCCGACCCGGAGTTACAGCCGCGAGTGCGGCTGTTGCGTGAACGGGCGCCGGCGTTGAGCCCGGGTGCCGTGGACACTCTGCGGCACGAGGGGCGCTGAGACCGGCCCCA
>JARRJS010000317.1:0-1979 GCA_037388885.1 Gemmatimonadota bacterium | reverse complement strand
GACCAGGCTAGACTCCGGCATGCCCCGGGCCACGGTGACGCTCGTTCCCTACGACCCCGGGTGGGCCGAGCGCTTCGCGACCGAGGCGACGCGCCTGCTGGAGGCCTTCGGCGCCGAGGTGGCGGGCCTTCATCACATCGGCAGCACGGCCGTTCAGGCGCTGACGGCCAAGCCCACCATCGACGTCCTGCTCGAGGTTCGAGACCTCTCCCGCTTCGGCCGGCTGCGCACGGCTGCGGAGCGCGGAGGCTACGCCTGGCACGGCGAGTTCGGCATCGCGGGGCGGCGCTATCTGGTACGGGCCGGCGACGCCGATGGCGAGGACGCCGTCCACGTGCATGCGTTCCTCGCCGGGGACGCGCAGGTCGCCCGACACCTGGCCTTCCGTGACTACCTCCTCGCGCATCCCGACCGGGCCGCGGCCTACGGCAGCCTCAAGGCGAAGCTGGCCGCCGCCCACGGCGACAACCGCGAGGCCTACGTGGCTGGCAAGTCCGGCTTCATACGCGAGACGGATGCGTTGGCGCGGGCGTGGCGGCGGAGCTAGCAGCGTCGCGGACAGACGCCGTCCCAGCAAGCGAGGAGCCGAACAGCGACGCGCGGAGCACCAGCGCCCCCGGCGCGGCCGGGATAGGCTGGGGCCGGCATGTCCGGACGTCGTGCACGCCTTCATCCATCCCCGGTACGCCTGGCGCGCCGGACCCTGTTCACTGCGGGCGTTTCGGCCGTCCTGTTGCTGTGCGGTCCGTGCGCCGCCCCCTGGCTCTTGTCGCCTGCCTGGGCCGCAACGCCGACGCCCGGCTCGATGCTGTGGCGCTACCCCACGGGAAACTGGGTGCAGTCCTCTCCCGCCGTCGGCCCCCACGGCACCATCTACGTCGGCTCCGACGACAATCAGCTCTACGCCATCAAGCCCGACGGCAGCCTGAAGTGGGTCTTCCGCACGGGCGACATCATCTACTCCTCGCCCGCCGTGGCCAAGGACGGCACCATCTACGTCGGCTCGGGCGACGGTCACCTCTACGCCATCAACCCCGACGGCAGCCTGAAGTGGAAGATCCGCGCAGGTAGCTCCGTGAGCTCGTCGCCGGCCATCGGACCCCTCGGCACCATCTACGTCGGGTCGGGCGACAATCACCTCTACGCCATCAACCCCGACGGCACGCTGCGCTGGCGCTACCAGACCGGCGACATCGTCTACTCCTCGCCCGCCGTGGGCAGAAACGGCACCATCTACGTCGGGTCGAACGACGCCTACCTTTATGCCCGTCGGCTCCGAGAACCACGACCTGCTCGCCATCAACCCCGACGGCAGCCTGGCGTGGCGCTTCGCCACCGGCGACTACGTCACCTCTTCACCGGCCATCGGCAGCGACGGCACCATCTACGTCGGCTCCGATGACGATGTCGTGTACGCGGTGCATCCGGACGGCAGCCTGGCGTGGCGCTACAAGACGGTCTACTACGTCACCTCGTCGCCGACTTTAGGCCCCGGCGGCACCGTCTACGTGGGCTCGTGGGACCACAACCTCTACGCACTGGCGAGCGCCTCGGCCGGGCCGGCGACCTCGGCATGGGGTGAGTTCCACCACGATCCGAGCAACAGCGGCCGGGCCCACTGACGGCGAGCCGGCGCAGCCCGCCAGGGACGCCGATGGCGCGTCCTGAATGGCAGAAACGCCGTTCAGAATGAGAAAAATGCCGCTAGGAGGGACGCCCGACGCCGCTTGCCAAGTTTCATACTTATCCTCATCTGAGCCCTGACTAGACTGAGCGCCTACATGGCAAGGATTCGTGGAACGCACTCATCCGTTCGGACGCCAGCAGCCCGGCCGCAACCGGGCCGCTGTCGTACACACGCGTTTGGGGGACGCATCGCTCTATCTGAGGCGCGACTGTGAGGCGCGGCCTCATCATCGTCCTTGCGCTATCGCTTGCTTTCATCATTGCATCGTGCTCGACCATGAACAGTCCACAGG
>JARRJS010000316.1:0-1471 GCA_037388885.1 Gemmatimonadota bacterium | reverse complement strand
CACCCGCCGTTGCCGGCCCGATCCGCTGGTGATGCACTCCAGGACTTCGAAGCCGAGCGGCGCGAGCA
Source organism: Gemmatimonadota bacterium (assembly GCA_037388885.1). GTDB lineage: Bacteria > Gemmatimonadota > Gemmatimonadetes > Longimicrobiales > RSA9 > JARRJS01. Next base: position 1,403 of record JARRJS010000316.1, on the reverse strand, counting down.
CGGCATCTGCGGCTTGCGCCAGTTCCATGCATCCTCCCGCCTCCGTCCCAACAAAACCGGGTGGGCCCAGCGAACCCACCCGAGCAAACGCCGGGACGTTGTCCGGGCCGGAGTATACCCCTTGTGAACGGGCGACTTCAACCGCCGTCGGACGTGCGCCCCGCGCTCACGCGCAGCGCCCTGTGAAGCGCTCGGCTTTACATGGACGGGTGCCTCCGGTACACTCTGCCAGAATGCGGACGCTAGCCGCGCGAGCTTCCTGAACGGCGACGACGCCGGCCCCTGTGTGCCGGACGGACGTCGCGTCGACGAGACCCGCTGATGAGGCGCGGTCTCGTCCGTTTGTGGCAGAGCCGGCGCAGCGTGGGAGGAATGCCATGAAGCCGACGGACGACGTGCTCCTGCTGACCCCCGGGCCCACCCCGATCCACCCACGGGCCCAGGCGGCGCTGTGCTGGCCGATGCGCGGGCACATGGACCCCGAGGTCTTCGCGTTCAACGATCGCATCGCGAGCGATCTCAAACGGCTCTACGGAACCGGCCCGGGCGCGTTCACGAGCCTGCTCTCCGGGACCGGGTCGCTCGGCATGGAAGCGGGGTTGGCGAACCTGCTCGAACCCGGTGAGCGCGTGCTGGTGCTTTCCAATGGGGCGTTCGGAGAGCGCACCGTGGAGATGGCGACCCGGCTTGGTTGCGACGTCCATGCGCTGCGCTTCGATGCCGGCACGCCGGTCGAGGTGGACGCGGCGGCCCGTGCGGCCCGCGCCCTGAGGCCGGCGCTCATCACCGTGGTCCACGGTGAGACCAGCACCGGCGTGCTCAATCCCGTGCCCGAGCTGGGGGCGGTGGCTCGGGACGTCGACGCGCTGTACAGCGTGGACGCGGTGACCACTGTCGGCATGCTGCCCTTCGCGATGGAGGCGTGGGGCATCGACTACGCGTACACCGGCTCGCAGAAGTGCTTGTCGGCGCCACCCGGCGTCGCCCCGGTGGCGTTCTCGCGGCGGGCCATGGAGCGCATCGAGCGGCGCCGCGTGCCGGTCGCGACCTGGTACGCCGACGCCCTGGGCATGCGGCGCTACTGGGAGGACGGGGCCTCGGGGCGCAGCTACCATCACACCGTTCCGGTGCAGCTCCACTGGGCGCTCGGAGAGGCGCTGTCGGCGGCGCTGGAGGAGGGGATCGACGCCCGCGCCGAGCGCGCCCGGCGCATCGGCGCAGCCGCGTTGACGGCGCTGCAGACGGCCGGCTTCGAGGCGTACGTGCCGGCAGCGCACCGGCTGCCCACGGTGCTGACGGTGGTGCCGCCGGACTCGATCGACGAGGCCGCTGTGCGCAAGGCGCTGCGCAGCGGGCATGGCGTGACGGTGGCGGGCGGGCTGGGCCCGACCGCGGGCCGCGTC
>JARRJS010000315.1:0-1478 GCA_037388885.1 Gemmatimonadota bacterium | reverse complement strand
GGCGCCGGGCTGAAGCGGTCGGTGGCCAGCACGTAGACGGTGCCGGCCAGGACGGCCAGGGTCAGCCAGGCGTGCCAGGGCACCGGTCAGGCTTCGTCGGACAGCTCCGCCGCCGTCTCCCGCAGGTAGTCGCGCTCTTCCAGGAATGCGATGATGTCGTCGATGCACTCCTTCACCGTGCGGCCTGCGGTGGGCACGACGATCTCGGCGTCGTCCGGCGTCTCGTAGGGCGCCGAGATGCCCGTGAACTCGGGGATCTCGCCGGCCCGGGCCTTCTTGTAGAGGCCCTTGGGGTCGCGCTGCTCGCACACGTCCAGGGGCGCATCCACGAAGACCTCGAGGAAGTCGCCCTCCGCCATGATGGCGCGTACCGCTTCCCGGTCGGTGCGGTAGGGCGAGATGAACGCCGTGATGCAGAAGGCGCCGAAGTCGGTGAACAGCTTGGCCACTTCGCCGACGCGCCGGATGTTCTCCGTGCGGTCTTCGTGGCTGAAGCCCAGGTCGCGGTTCAGCCCGTGGCGCACGTTGTCGCCGTCCAGCACGTACACCCGGCAGCCGCGCTCGAAGAGCCGCTCTTCCAGCGCCCGGGCCAGCGTGCTCTTGCCGGAACCGGACAGGCCGGTGAGCCAGAGGGTGGCCCCGCGATGGCCATGGATCCGCTCGCGATCGTCGCGGGTGATGTTGCCATCGTGCCAGTAGATGTGCTTGGACTTCGGGACCTCTCGCATCATGGGCATGTCTTCGTCTTCGTGGTCGTGGTCGTCTTCGTTTCGGGCTGCGTGTCCGGCCCTCGCCGGCTGCGTGGCGCTTCACGGGTTCCGGTTCAGGCTCCCCGTTTTCCGTTTTCCGATTTCCGATACAAGGGCTCGATGACGCGCAGGACTTCGTCGTGAATGCCCGGCGCAGTGGCGAGAATACCGTGCGACTGCCGCGGGTCCGGCTTGTTGTACTGCAGACGATCGCCGAGGCAATCGGTCACTGTGCCGCCGGCTTCCCGCAGGATCACCTCGGGGGCGCAGGTGTCCCACTCCTTCAGGTACGGCACGGGGTGAATATACACATCGCGGCGTCCTTCCGCGATGAGTCCGCACTTGATGCCGACGGAGCCGGAGGGCTCCACGTCGTCGATGGCGAGGGCCTGCTGCATCTCTTCGAGCAACGGATCGTGGTGCGAGCGGGAGCCGACCATGCGCAGGGCGTCCATGCGGGCGCCGGCCGGTTTCAGGGCGACGCGCTCACCGTCCGCCTCGCGCCAGGCGCCTGCGCCGCGGCTCGCGGCGTGGAGCACGTCCGTCGTGGGGCGGTACACGACGCCCAGCACCGGCTCTGCGTCCACCACGAGGCCGATCATGACCGAGAACTCGCCGTTCCGGGACAGGAACTCCTTGGTCCCGTCCAGCGGATCGACGATCCAGACGCGGCGTGCGGCGAGGCGGGCCAGGTCATCCTTCGACTCCTCGGACAGGGTGGCGTCCTGC
>JARRJS010000314.1:0-1488 GCA_037388885.1 Gemmatimonadota bacterium | reverse complement strand
CTGTAGAACCGATTTTATGAACTGCTTCAGTGTCGAAGCTACCGGCGTTGTGAAGCGGTGGTGTCGGTGTCGCGGCCTCTGGCTGACCAACTGGCGTCCGTTGGTGTGGTCCGCGAGCGGTTGCACTGTTTGCCGAACGCCTGGGGCGGATTTGGCACCGACGCCGTCGGACGCCAGGAAGCGCGGAGCCGGTTGGGCGTTCCCGCCGACACCTTTCACGTAGGTTTTGTGGGACGCGTTGACCGGGTGAAAGGCGCGGACGTATTCGTGGAAGCGTTGGGTCGGCTCGCCGGCGACCCGGCTTTCGTGGCGTCGGTGATCGGCACCGGTCCGGCCCACGCGTCCCTCCAAGCCCGGGCCGCCGAGCTGGGCGTCGCAGACCGGATCATCTGGCACGGGCACGTGCCCGAGGCGGGCCGGTGGTTCTCTGCTTTCGACGTCTACGTGCTCAGCTCCCGGACGGAGGGGTCGCCGATCGCCCTGCTGGAGGCCATGGCCGCCAACGTGCCGGTGGTTGCGACCCGCGTGGGCGGCGTGCCGCACGTCGTATCGGAACGGGAAGCGCTGCTGGTGGCACCGGAACACCCGGACCAACTCGCGGCGGCGATCCGTCACGTGCGCAACGACCCGGCAGCCGCGCGTGACCGGGCGTTGGCAGCACGGTCGCGGCTCGACGCGGATTTCAGTCTGGACGTGTGGGTCCGGCGGTACGACGGGGTCTACAAGGATGCATTGGCGTCGGTGCGCCAGGCCGTGCGGCACGCGAACGTTTCCGCAGGCTGAGGCGGGGAGCGAACCATGTTCATGCGCAAGCTTGCCCGCGGGGTCGTGGAAATCACCGGGACGGTGTCCGGTCTGTCTTCAATGGCTCGCCGTGTTCGCCGAGACGATGTCGCGATTCTCGGCTACCACAATATCGTGCGGCCGGAGGAGGCAGGCCGAGGGGACACCAGCCTGCACATGCCGCTGCCCGATTTCGTGGATCAGATCGAGCGGCTGGCCAGAACCCACCGGATCGTCGACCTGGAAACGGCGCTCAACCGTACTGCATCTGAGCGACCCCTGGCGGTCATCACGTTCGACGATGCGTACCGTGGCGCCGTCACGCTGGGGTTGCCCGAGCTCGCACGGCGCGGCTTCCCGGCTGTGGTCTTCGTATCGCCCGGGCTCCTCGGTGCGGACAGTACCTGGTGGGACGAGTTGGCGGAGGCCGGGCGGTTGTCGCCAGAGACGCGCCGATCAGCGCTCGTGGACCTGGCGGGGCGTGCGGAAGCCGTTCGAGCGCGGTTCCTGGATGGTCGAGCGGTTCCGCGCCTGCCGAGGAGCTACGGCATCGCGACCGTGCAGGAATTGCGCGAGCATTGTGGAGGAAACGTCTCACTCGGCTCGCACGCATGGGGCCATGAACACCTGCCCAGCCTGGAACGCACGGACCTTGAAGCGAACCTGGCGAGAACGAGCGAGTGGCTGGCGGGCTCAGGAGTGCCG
>JARRJS010000313.1:0-1499 GCA_037388885.1 Gemmatimonadota bacterium | reverse complement strand
CCGGCCTGCTGGGCGCCCTGACCCGACTGCCCGCCCTGGCCGCTGGGCTGGGTCACGACGCCGCTCTCCTGCAGCGTCTTGGCAAGGTCCACCGCGTTGGCGTTGGAGAGCTGGTAGGTGCGCTGCTCCAGGGGCTCGGTCTGGGAGACGGTATCGAACTGCTGCAGCAGGTTCTGCACCTTGTCCTGCGTGGCTTGGGTGGCGACGACCACGATGCTCTTGACGCCGGGCAGCGATTGCACGTCGAGGTTGGGAATCGATCGCTGGAGGATCTGCACCACGGTGGCGGGGTCGTTGTTGACCTTGTAGAAGCGCTGCACCGTGTTGGGCGCGGGGGGCGGTGCCGGCGTAGGCGTGGTGGACGCCGGCTTGGGCTGCACGAACTTGGCGATCGTCGAGGCCGGACCGACGACCACCACGTCATTGGGAAGCAGGGCGTAGTCGAGGTCGTTGTCGGTGAGGACGATCTTCCAGACCAGGCGGAAGGGCTTCGGCGATCCGATGTCGTAGGAGATGGTCTTGTCAGGGACGTCGTTGACGATCGCCGTCAGGTTGACGGACTTCGCCAGCGCCGACACGATGGCCCTGAGCGACTCGCCTCCCACGCCGGTGGTGAGCTGGACCGTCTGGTCGAAGCGTGAACCGCTCGGGAGGGGAGCGATCTGGCTCTGGGCCAGCGAGAGCCCCGCCAGGGCAAGGAACGTGAGGAGGATCAGGGTCCGTTTCATGATCACCGCCTGAGATCCAAGGAGAGGCTCTGCGTGGAGTCCTGGTAGCTGAAGACAGCCTCATGACCGCGAAGGTCCGTCAACGTGATCTTGGTCTGGGGAAGGTCCTGCCCGAGCGACACCACGACCGGTTGCGTGTACTGGTCGGACCTGAACACGCCCACGCTGATGGGTCCCAGCACCGTGCCGGTGAAGCGGACGTTGTGGTCGCGGAGGTATCGGCTCAGCGCGGTGGTGCCGGCCTGTATCGGAGGCGTGGTGCTGGCGTTGGCGACCGCGGTCGTGGCCGGCGGTTGCTTGGGCTCGGGCTTGGGCTGGGTCGGGCCGAGCAGGCCCGGCACGCTGGGTGCGGCGCCCAGCACGCCAGGGGCGGTGACGCTGCCGAGGTCGCCGGCGCTGCCGGGGCTGGGCTCACGCAGGGCGGCAACGCTGCCGAGGTCCTTCGGCGCCGACGAGGTGGCTTGCGCCCGGGTGGACGTGAGCACGCTCGGGGTGGCGGGCAGCATGCCGCTCGGCAACGCGCCCGGCAGCCCGTTGGCCTGTGGAGGCGGCGGCGCCACCGGCTGCGGCGTCGGGGCCTCGGCCAGGACCGGCTGCTTCGGCGCGGGCTGGCTCGTGACCTTCTGGGTCGGCGGCGGCGTCGGGGCCTTCGCCACCGGCGCGGCGGCCGGCGGCGGAGCCTGCACCACGATGGGAGAGAACGGGTTGACGGTCATCCGCCGGGCGGAGGCAGCCGTCTGGGTGGAGCCGCCGGCGGACGTGCCGCTGCTG
>JARRJS010000312.1:0-2041 GCA_037388885.1 Gemmatimonadota bacterium | reverse complement strand
CCGCGCGGAACGGTGAACGACACGTCGTCCACGGCCCGCACGCGGCCGTACGTCTTCACGACACTGTCGACGACGATCATCCATCCAGGCTACGCGCCCGGAGCCGTGGTCAGTGTGAAGCCTTCGCCGCCGTGCCCGCTTGCACCTCCTTGAGCACGGTGTCGTATGCCACCTTGAGGGCGTGGTCGTCGCTCAGGCTCACCAGTGCTTTGCCTTGGACGCCGCTAACCTGCGGCCTGGGACCCAGCGTGACGAACTGGAACGAGCCGTCCGAGCCTGCGGTTGTCGTTCCCACCGTCTTGCCGCCCACGACGATCTGCACGGTTTGACCCGGTTCGGCCCCGCTGCCGTCGACCGTGATCGTCCTCGGGTAGCGGGTGTCCACCGCCTTGATGTCCGGCGTGATCCCCTTCTTCTGGATGTTGGTGCGGTCGGGCGTGAGCCACTCGAAGGAGACGTAGCGCAGCTGGCCGCCGTCGGAGAGCGATACGACCGACTGGGCCACGCCCTTGCCGAAGGTCTGCTCGCCCACGACCTTGGTGACCAGCACGACCATCGGTCCGCTGAACAGCTGCTGCGGATCGGCGGAGGCGAGCCGCTGAGTCACTCCACGGGCGCGCTGGAAGACGATGTCGCCGTGGCTCAGGAAGTCGTCGGAGACATCGATGGCCTCGGTCAGGAGGCCGCCAGGGTTGTCGCGCAAGTCCAGGATGAGGGAGGTGGCACCCTCCTTCTTCAGGGCATCCACCTGCTGCGTGAGCTGGTCGTTGAGCTTCTGGTTCTCGAACGAGCTGAGCGCGACGTAGCCGACGTGGTTCGGAAGCATCGTCGAGGACACGTCGATCACCTTGATGGTATCGCGCACCACCGAGAACTCGAGCGGCTTGGGCTCGCCGGGCCGTTGCATGGTCAGGTGGACGGTCGTCCCCTTCGGACCGCGGACGAGGTTGGCAACCTCGCTCGAGGTCTTGTCGCTGACGTCGACCCCGTCCACCTTGAGGAACAGGTCGCCGCGCCGGATGCCGGCCTTGTCGGCCGGGCCGCCCTTGTACACGGTGAGGATCTGCACGCCCTTGCCGGTCTGCCGGTTGTGAGGCGTCAGCACCGCCCCGATCCCCTCGTAGTGACCCGTCATCTGCTGGTTGTCGAAGGCGGCCGCCTTCGGCTCGATGTAGGTCGTGAACGGGTCGTTGAGCGAGCCGACCATGCCCTTGATGGCACCCCGGATCAGATCCTGGTCGTTGACGTCGTGCAGGTAACCCGTCTTGAGCGCCCCGAACGCCTGTACCAGCGCCCGCCCGCTGGGGTTGTTCAGGAACTCGCTCGCGTAATCGTGGGAAAGCTGTGCGTTCACGACCGCGGTGCCCAAGGCAAGGGCCACCAGGCCGACGATCAGCCATCTACGCTTCATGAAGCCTCCAAGAGCCACTCGAACATGGTCGTCAAAGTATATGCGGAGCGGGCCATTAGAACCGTAAGGACGGGGCGACCCGCCACCGCGGCGCCGCTTCGGTGCCTCGGACGGCTGCGCTATGGTGGGCGCCATGCGCGTGCTGTTCGCCAGCGCCGAGGTCCACCCCTTCAGCAAGACGGGCGGCCTGGCCGATGTCGCCGGCGCCCTCCCGCGGGCGCTGGCGAGGCTGGGCCACGACGTGCTGGTGGTGACCCCGTGGTACGCGAGCTTGCAGGCGAGCCCGCCGCCGCTGTGGGTCGGCGACGTGGAGGTACCCTTCGCCGGAGGCATGGAGCCGGTGGGCGTGGGAGCGCTCGAGCGTCACGGCGTCCGCTACGCCTTCGTCGGCCACGAGGACTTCCGGCGCGATCGGCTGTACGGCTACGCCGCCGCCGCGCGCCGCTTCTGTCGCTTCACGCGGGCCGTGCCGCAGGCCGCCGCCCGGCTGGGCTTCGTCCCGGAGCTGGTTCACGTCCACGACTGGCACACCGGCTACCTGCCGATGGTGCTGAGGTACGGCTGGCATCTGCCGCCGGGCTTCCCCGGCCTGCCGTCGGTCATGACCGTGCACAACGTGCAGTACCAGGG
>JARRJS010000311.1:0-1511 GCA_037388885.1 Gemmatimonadota bacterium | reverse complement strand
CTGTCGCTGTCCTATGCCAACCTGTCGGCCGTGCTGGTGAAGGCGGTGCAGGAGCAGCAGGCGGAGATCCGGACGCTGCGGGAGCGCCTGGAATCGGCCGAGGCCCGCGTGTCCCGGCTCGAAGCACTCGTGAAGGAGCTCGTGGCGGGCCGCGCGACATCGGGCACGGGCGCCACTCTGCCCCACGCCCCGAGGTGACCCATGCGTACGAAGATACCCGTTTCGTCCCTGGCCTTCATGACGCTGCTCGTGGCGGCGCCCCTGAGTCTGAGCGCCCAGTCGGTGCTGGTGGAGGCAAAGACCACGTCGGGGAGCGAGGTGGCCACGATCCGCACCGACAGCATGCGCCTGCTGGTGCCGCTGCATCTGCTCACGGGCGGACTGCTGTTCCCCGACGGCACGCTGCAGACCACGGCCGCCGGCGGGGCGATGAGCGTGACCAGCGCCGACATCGTCAACGGCACCATCGTGAACGCGGACATCAGCGCCAGCGCGGCCATCGCGGACACCAAGCTGGCGACGATCCACACGCCGGGGAGGGTGGCGAACAGCGCGACGACGGCCACGTCGGCGAACACGGCGAACGCCATCGTGGCGCGGGACGCGGCGGGCGGGTTCAGCACGAGTTACGTGGCGGTGGCGGACTCGCTGCGGGTGGGAGGCGAGGGGTCGTTCGTAGCGACGGGGACGTACGACCGTTCGACCACCGTCCCATCGCCTGTGAGTGGCGCGGGGACGCGGATGATGTGGTACCCGGAAAAGGCCGCGTTCCGGGCGGGACGGGTCACCGGCGCCCAGTGGGACGCCGCCAACGTGGGGGCACTCTCAAATGCTCTGGGCTACGACACGAACGCCACCGGCGACTATTCGACCGCTCTGGGTGCCGGCACGGTCGCTAGCGGTGTCGTGTCAACCGCTATGGGCGGCAGCACAACCGCCACCGGCTACATTTCAACCGCCCTCGGTTATTCCACGACCGCCAGCGGCGACTATTCCACCACCCTCGGTTACCACACGGCCGCCAGTGCCGGTGGTTCGACCGCCCTCGGTTATTCCACGACCGCCAGCGGCCAGGCTGCGACGGCCCTCGGCTATTCTACGACCGCCCAGGCCTATGTATCCGTGGCTATGGGCAGGTACAACATCATCCAGGGTACGGGGACTGCATGGTCCTCGACCGATCCCCTCTTCGTCGCCGGCAACGGGACGAGCACCGCCGCCCGTGCCAACGCCCTGACCCTCTACAAGGACGGGAACCTCACCATCGCCGGCACGCTGACCCAGTCGTCCGACGCACGCCTGAAGGAAGACATCGAGCCGCTGGAGGGCACCCTGGAGCGCGTGCTCCGCCTCGCCCCCATCCGCTACCACTTCCGTGCCGGCACCGGCCGGCCGCAGGGCACGCAGATCGGTTTGACCGCCCAGGACGTCCAGCCGCTGTTCCCGGAGCTGGTGAAGCAGGACGGCGACGGGTACCTGTCGCTGTCGTACGCCAACCTGTCGGTGGTGCT
>JARRJS010000310.1:0-1511 GCA_037388885.1 Gemmatimonadota bacterium | reverse complement strand
TCCAGCGGTAGACGCTGATGTACACGACGAACAGCGTGGGAAGCAGGATGAACACGCCGAAGATGAGCATGGCGGGGGAGATGTACAGATACGCCGTGACGGCGTTCATCACCTTGCGGCCGGCCTTCGGCATCCTGTTGCGGACCGCCTGACGCAGCACCGTCAAACCATCGCCTGCCAATCCCGCGGCACGTCCACCTGGCGCACCCCCCCTGTGAGATTCGTGGGTCGGACGACAGGGCGCAGGCTGCGGTGGACGAGGCTTGCCATGGGACCGTGCTGCGCCCCCCGGCCGGCGCCTGCGTCCCGGGTCGCGGACGACGCGACCATATCACGGGCTCGCGGCGCGTTGGTCAGAGCCCGGTCATGCGTTCCGAGTCCCCGTCATGGCCGTGATCGCACGTGTGCAACTGCGAACGGCGGGCCGCCCGATGGGCTCACTAACATCGACGGTGAGATGTTCGCCGCGACGCGCCGGGCGGCTGGCCGCGCGGCCGGGGTCTTGGAGCGGTCCATGGCTGAGGGACTGAGCAGATGAAGGCGTCTTGGTGGGTGTGTGTCGCGCTGGCGTTGGCGTGCGGCTGGCTGGCCGCGGCTCTGCTCGCTTCCGGCTCGGGCGTCGTTTCCCTTCCTCCGCTGGTCGTCCTGGCGGTGCTCGCCTATGCCCTGGGGGGAGCGCGCTGGGCTGCGGTCGCCACGCTGATCGGCTGGCTCGGGCTCGTCGCGGTCGCCGGCTTCGGGCCGCTAACCGTCTACCTCGGCATCGGCATGGCCCTTCTCGTCGCGGTGCTGGCGAGGACCATCGGCGCCTCCGAGATCGAGCGTCGCCGGGCCGTGAAGCAGCTCGAGCTTGTCGGCGTGCTGCTCTCGGGTCTGCGTGGAGTGGCGGAGTCCGAGGGAGCGTGGGACGCCGCCTCGACGTTGCCGGGAAGCGTCGGCGGCGGCCGCGCGAGCGGGCTGCTGCTGTGGCGCACGGCCTCCGGCGAGCCCGAACTGCTGGCAGGCAACGCCGAGTTCGACGATGCCGACGTGATGGCGGACGCGGCGCGCCGGGTCACGGAGGCGAAGCGGGAGGTGGCGGAACGGGTCGGGACCGCCGGCGGTCGACGTTACCTGCTGGCGGTCCCGGTCCTGGAGCGTGGGGACGTGGTCGTGGTGCTGACGACGCTGAGGCGCCGGCCCGTTCCGGATCAGGAGCTGCAGATCGTGCGCGAGTACGGCGTCACCCTCGGGCACGTCCTCACGCGCTTGCACGAGGCCTGGTCGGGGCGCGTCATCCTGGACCTGGTGCGCCAGGGGATGGGACTGGGCGGCAGCGCGCCCATGGGCAAGACGTTGCTGGACATCGTCCTCGCCGAGACGGGCCTGTCGGCCGGTGCCGTGTTGCGCTACCGTGCCGGCCGCTTCGTGGCCGACACCCTGACCGGCTCCGTCCCGGCCGTGCTCCGAGATCGTCTTCTCCGAGGGTTGGCGTATGGCGAGGGCGCAGTCTGGCAGGTGCGGCGTGATGG
>JARRJS010000309.1:0-1519 GCA_037388885.1 Gemmatimonadota bacterium | reverse complement strand
TCTGGGGGTATATGGGTTAGCGTAGGGCAAGATATTGCCGGCTCGCACGGCGCCGGCCGCAACCGAGGTTGGGATAACAATGGGACACCCCTCCAGGAAGTCACATTCGCGCGCGAAACGGGCTGGCGCCCGAAGCCGCGGCCGTCGCCCGGCGCGCACGCTCGGCCTTATCGTTGCCGCTCTGGCCGTGGCGGGGGTGCTGGCCGTTCGCGCCCGCAGCGGGTCCGAAGGACCGCGCATCCATCTCTACCAGGGCCAGGCGACGCTGGGGAGCACGACCGTGAGCCTCGACTCACTGCTCGGCAAGGGCCGCCCGGTGGTGGTCAACTTCTGGGCATCGAACTGCCCGCCGTGCCGGGAGGAGATGCCCGCCTTTCAACGGGTCTATGCCGCGCACGGCGACGAGGGGTACCTGATGATCGGCGTCGACGTGGGGCCGCAGACGGGTCTGGGTACACACCAAGGGGCCCAGGCGCTGATCCGCCGGCTCGGCATCCGCTACCCGGTGGGATACGCCGAGGGTAATGCGCTGGTCGTGCGCTACGGCCTTCGCGGCATGCCGACCACGCTGTTCTTCGACGCCTCCGGGCACCTCTCCAGCCGCGTCGTCGGCTACCTCGACGAGGCCAGGTTCAGGGGCAAGCTCGCGGCACTGTTAGCCTCCGCCAACTAGCCGGGGCACACACCCGTTGCGCTTGGCGAGCCGCTGCTGTCACGGCGTGCGTGTGACGCTGCGGGCTTGCACTGCGCTGGGAACGGCGGTCGCCACGCGACGTGCCGGCCCGACGATCCAGGTCACAAGACGGCCGAACGACGGCCGCGCTGGCCGGCGTGGAGTCGCGAACGCGGCCCGGCGGTATAGTGCGGGACGCCGTCACCCACGGATGGCGGCTCCTCGTCTTGGCACGCGGCGACGGAGGTGAGATGACGCTGACGCACGGCATGCTGCACCTGGAGGAGCTGGCCGAAGAGGTCCGCCAGGGCACGATCGATACGGTACTCGTGGCGTTTGCCGACCCGTACGGCCGGCTCATGGGGAAGCGCTTCGACGGTGAGTACTTCATGGGGCACGGCGCGGCACACGGCACCCATGTATGCGACTACCTGCTAACCGCGGACATGGAGATGGAGCCCGTCCAGGGCTACCGCTTCGCCAGCTGGTCGCTCGGCTATGGCGACGTCCTGCTGCGACCGGACCTCACCACGCTGCGGCGGGCAAGCTGGCTCGATAGAAGCGCCATCGTGTTCTGCGACGTGATCGCGAAGGACGGCAGCGAGCCGGTGGCCGTCGCGCCGCGTTCGCTGTTGCGCCGGCAGATCGCTCGTGCGCACGAGCTGGGATTCACCGCCGAGGCCGCCTCGGAACTGGAGTACTACGTCTTCGAGGACAGCTTTCGGGACGCCGCGGAACGCGGGCACGTCGATCTCACGCCGATGGGGTGGTACCTGGAGGATGACCACCTGGTGCAGGGCACGCGCGAGGAACCCTTCACCGCGGAGCTTCGGCGCCACCTGCGGG
>JARRJS010000308.1:0-1520 GCA_037388885.1 Gemmatimonadota bacterium | reverse complement strand
CCGGACGTCCAGTTCGGGGATTCCGTGCTGCAGGTTGTACCAGACCTGCCAGCTGGGCTCCAGGTTCTCCGCCACCCTCAACATGAGCGCGTACTCTTCCGGGCTGCTCCGCCCCTCGTAGTCCGCGGCGTTGGCCGTGATGAACTGCACCACGTAGCGAGCGTCTTCCACCGTGTAGTTGTTCAGCCGGGTGGTGATGTCGTCCACGGCGTCCGGGTCGACGCGTCCGAGATACTCGGCGAGGAGGGCGATGGACTCGGTCCAGCTCCCAAAGGCGCAATCGTAGCCGAAGTAGTGAAGCGCCGGCTCGCCTTCGGCGCGCTGGAGGTTGTGCTCACGAATCCACGCAATGAGGTCCTGCATCTCCTGGTAGCGCCAGTACCCGAGCTTGCGATGCGCCTCCAGCGCGCTGCCTTCCCCGTCTGTCACGTACCGGTCGATATACAGGGCGTTGGGGAACGGCGCCTCGTGGAGAATGGCGGTGAAGCCCATCTCCTCCACCAGGTACCGTGACAGCTTCTGCCGGATCTTCCAGAACTCCGCCGTCCCGTGCGTCGCTTCTCCCATGCCGACGATACGGGCATTGCCGATGGTGTTCCGGAGGGTCGCCAGAACCGGGTCGGGGATGTCCGGATCGGCGGTGGCGATGGGAACCGCGTGAATCTCGAGCCACGACAATTCCGGGTGGACCGGCTCGCCGGCGCGGTCGCAGGCAGAGGCGAGCGGGAGGCCCGCGATCAAAATGAGCCACAGCGTAACACCGGCCGGCACGAGCCGGCGCACCAGGTTGCGCGGTTCCATGAGACGCGCTCCTCTGCCAACGGGGAGTTGGCCTCCGCCACCCGACGGCGCGGAGGGGAAGCGTCGTGGCTCCTTCTACCTCACAGGTAGCGTCCGCCACGCCCGTTGTCCAGAGAAACACGACGCCATCATCCCCACCGCCAGCGCGGACGGACGGCCCGCTCAGTGCCCGATCCAGTACGTCGCCTTGATCAGGAAGACGTTCGTGGGCACCGTGCGGAAGATCGCCTTCGCGTCCCGGTCGAACTGGAAGTCGCCGACCCGCGCGCGTGTGTACCGTTGCTGCTGCCAGACGAAGTAGATGGCGGAGCCGGGCCGGTACTCCCAGCGCAGCACGGCGTTGCCCCGCAGGCTGCGCAGGTTGAAGTCCGGGTTGGGCAGGATGAACGCCGGGCTGGGTCCGGCGCCGTCGGGGTCGATGGTGTACCAGTTGTTCAGCGCCACGTACGCGATGGTGCCGCGGTCCCGGCCGTAGACGGCGAAGTCGTACGTGCCGGGCTTGGTGAACTCCTTGAAGTCGGAGAACGCCGCGGCCGCCACGAACGGCTGGATGTAGGCCTGGAGGCTCAGGTTGGGCGTGAACGTCCATTCGATGCGCGTCTCCATGGACAGCGTGGTCTCGTGGAGGTCCGCGAACAGGTAGCGCACGCCGTACGTGGCGGTGGCGGTGGGATCCGGGAGTCCGCCCAGGTACTGCGCCGTGACGTGGTCCACGCTGA
>JARRJS010000307.1:0-1524 GCA_037388885.1 Gemmatimonadota bacterium | reverse complement strand
GGGCGCGCGCGGGCCTGACGCGGGTCGCGCGGTCGGCCGACCTGCTGCTCATCCCGGGTCGGGATCGTGCCCTGGCTCGAGCGTTCGCAAGTGGCGCGCCAGCGCGGTCACGTCCGCGAAGTAGCGGGTCTCGTGCGTGCGCACGTCGGTGAGGACCGCTCGGAACAGGGCGGGCCCGTTGTGCTCCGGCTCCATCCAGACGCGCAGGAGATAGGTGTGGTTGACGCTCTCGGGCACCGGGGCTCTCTCGCTTCTCCGTCGGCGCGGACGCCAGGGCGCCCCAGGAGGCGCGGCGAAGGGGGCGATGGCCCGGTGGGCGCGCGCTGCTGCGCCCACCGGGCAGGGCGGTCAGCAGCCGCCCGTGGTGTCGATGTCGGTCGTCACGCTCGAGTCGAAGCTGTTGCCCGACTGGGAGAAGCTGTTGCGCGAGGGATCCACGCAGATGCCGACGTTGGAGTACAGGAAGCGGCTGTTGGTCACGGTTGCGCCGCCTCCCGAGGCGACGTAGACCTCGCCGGTGTAGGCGCCGCCGTCCTCGATGGTGGTGTAGTCGAGGATGTTGGGTGCCCCGCCGCTCGTCGGCGAGTAGAAGTTGATGGCGTCCCAGTAGCTGGCGCCGGGGCTGGGGGCTCGGAAGACCACGTGCGCGCCGGCGGTGCCGTGGGCGTAGAACGAGCCCGGTGTGCCCGAGTAGCCCACGTCGATGTAGTTGCCGCTGCCCATGACCATGCTCATGCCGGCATCGGCGGTGACGGGGCTGTCCAGCGAGATCGGGTCGATGGCGAAGAACGGCACGTCGATGGCCGGCCAGTGCACCATGTTGCCGGAGCCGTTGTCCACCGTGCCGCCGACGTAGACGTAGTCGCTGGCGTTGCCGGTGTAGCTGCTCGCCACGTCCAGCTGGGACATGTCCTCGGCGGGGATGTCCATGGCGCCCTGGGTGTTGCCGGTGACGACGTTGGCGCTGAAGCCGGGCAGGGTCGAGGAGCCGTCGGCGTAGATGCCGTATGCCTTGCCGTTCTGGATCTTGCTGTTGCTGATGGTCGCGCTGGCCCCGTAGAGGCTGACGTTGCCGGTATCGGCGTTCGCCCCGGCGTCGTTCACCTCGGCGTGGTTCAGCACATTGGGATAGGAGACCGTTCCCTTGGAGTAGAACTCGATGCCGATCCAGTCGCCGGGCTGTCCGCTCGAGCTCTCGAAGACCGCCGGGTCGGCCGAGGTGCCTTGCACGTTCAGCGTTCCGGCCGGGGTGCTGTAGCCGACGTCCAGCCAGGCGCCGATGCCTGGAGCCATCTCCAGGACGAAGCCGGGGTCGACGGTCACCGGGCTGCTGACGTTGATCGAGTCGCTGCCGTAGAAGGGCACGTCGATGCCCGGCCAGTGCACGCTGGTGGTGGCGCCATTGTCCACCGTGCCGCTGCCGCTCACGCGATCCGTGCCGTTGCCGGTGTAGGTAGGTCCCACGTCCAGGTCGGACATCGCCTCGGCGGGGATCTCCATGGCCCCCTGGGTGTTGCCGGTGAT
>JARRJS010000306.1:0-2321 GCA_037388885.1 Gemmatimonadota bacterium | reverse complement strand
TCTTCGTGTAGGTGTAGTAGGAGTCGGACTTCTTGTCGACCGGGACGATCGGGAAGACCTTGTCCGCGATGAACTGGTTCTGGCCCTGCATGTAGGCCACGGAGATGTTCGACAGGATCGCATCGGTGTGGACAGCGCCAACGGTGGGCTGAGGCATCGGTCAGTCCCTCCTTCCTGTCTCAGGCCGCCCGCGCCGGGGCGGCGCAGTTCACGACGGCGGTGATGATCTGGTTCGCGGCGGTCCCAGCGGTGATCGCCTGCCCCACGATGTAGTTCGTGGTGTCGGTGCCGGGGACCTTGGTGTCGGCGAGGCCGGCGGAGTCGGTGCCGATGACTTCGCCCTCGTTGATCGCGCCACCGATTTCGATCTTGGTGCCGCCGACGATGAGGACCTCGGCTTCCTCGCCGATGCCCGGGGCGTTCTGCAGCACGCCGACCGGGACGTCGGTGGCCGCAGCACAGATGATCACGGTGCCGTCGGTGTGGAGCTTCACGAAGTTGTACTGCTTCGTCGCCAGCGAGGTGGCGCCGCACACGCCGGTCCACTTCACCGCGTTGTTGGAGAACTCGACCGCCATCAGGCGTTCCTCTCTTCGTTGTACCGCCGGGCGAGACCGGGGTTCGTCTTCGCGACGTACGCGACGCCCTGCGGGATCGTCTGCACGGTCCCGTCAGCGACCAGGGACTTCGCGACGGACACCATCTCGGCGTACGCGTTGCCGCCGGCCGGGGACGCCGCAGCGGAGCCCACCGACTTGAACAGGTCGGCTTCCCGGCCGCGGGCGACCGCGCCGTCGAGGGCGCCGCGGATGGTCCTCGCCAGGTTGGCGTCGGATCCTTCGAGGCGCCGCAGGGCAGGGCCCAGGTCGTCGGGGTTCAGGCCGATGGACTTGTAGACCTCGGCGGCGGTCACGGCCTCACCGTCGAGACGGGCCTCTTCCTGTGCGGCGGCTGCGGCGACCGCGGCGTCGCGTTCGGCCTTGATGGCTTCCTGCTCGGCCTTGGCGTTCCGCAGCATCTCCTGCACAGCGGGCGGCGCCGACTTCACGAGGTCCTCGACGGTCGGCTCCGTGTCCGGGGGCTTGGTCGCTTCGGCGAGGGACTTCTCCAGGTCGGCGACCCTCTGGGTCAGCGCGGTGTTGGCCGTACGCAGTGCGTCCAGCTCATCGGGCATGCGATCCTCCTCGGCATGGCCGCCGCCTCCTGGCGGGCTGGCCGACTTCATTACCACCCATCCCTCTAGGAGGTGCGCGGGGTGGTCGACGCCGGAGGTTTCCAGCACCTCAACAGTCAGTTAAATTGAGTTAATGGCGCTGTTCGGTGCGCAAAACACTGTAGCCCCAGAGCCTGGGGAACTCTGGGTCCTCCGTGGCCGGGGAGAAGAGGAGCCGCCGAACTGTCAGGAAAGGCCGAGTCTCGTACCCGACAACACCTAGGTTTCGGCACATGGGGGGATGCCTGGCCTAGGGGCCAAGGACCAGCAGGAGCGCGAACGCACCGCCGGTTCCCGGCTGTTATGGAGTTGTACTGACACAGTACCGGACTGCGCTCACGGGGGCGTGGTCACCACACGGAACCGGACTCCATCAGCCACCGGGTCCGGTCCTCACCGAACGCTTTCACCCCGACGTCCCACATCCTGGCCCGCCGGGACGCCGCCTCGACCCGCGCAAGCCACCTAGCGGTCAAATCGGCGACAATCTCGTAGTCCGGGGCCCGGGACGGTTCCGGCCGGAGCAGGATCGGCACCAGCACCCGGAAGATCCGGTCCGCCGCCGCAATCACCCACTCGCCGTCGAAGTCTGGGAGGTCCGTCGGCCCGGACTTCCGCTGGGTCGGTACGACCAGCGTGCTCATTTGTCCTCCTCGGTTTCCGTGTGGTGCCTGTGGCAGCCGGGTCCGCACTGTTCGCAGACCCGCGCCGACTTGACTTGCGCGTCCCAGATGGCCGCGTACGCACTGTCCGGGACGGTCATGCCGCCGGGCATCACGATGTGCGCGCGGAGCTGCCCGTCTTTCTCGTAGACCCCGGAGAACTTGTAGCCGGGGTGTGCGGCGTTCAGTGTGTCGGCGAGTTCGATGACGAGCGGCCACCATCCCTCGCCGACCCGCAGGTGTCCGTCGTGTCCTTCAGCCCACGGAAGTACCGGCGTCGTCATGTGGTTCTTCCTTCCGGTTGTAGGCGGCGACGTTGATCAATGCACCGGAGCAGCCTGCGAGGACGACGTCCCACGTGTCTTCCAGCCACACGGTCAGCAGGACGCGCCAGCTCATCAGGTCGTGCACCCACACGATCCCGGGCCTGCTGGCGGATCGTTGCG
>JARRJS010000305.1:0-1530 GCA_037388885.1 Gemmatimonadota bacterium | reverse complement strand
GCACGGCCAGGCGCAGCGCCGCGGGCCCCATGCCCAGCCAGGGTTGGTGCGGAGAGGCAGTGATCACGTCCACCGCGTAGCGCCAGATCTGGATGCGCCCGGCCAGCGCCTGCGAGGTACCCGCCATCGACTTCGGTATGACCAGCTGCGTGGCCCCTGCCGTCACGACCGCCACGAGCAGCACGGTAACGAACCACCGCCGCACGTGGATCCCGCGGACGGTCATGGCGGGCACCACGGCCACGACGAGCGCGAGCAGGCTGGTCCGGTTTCCGGTCAGCCCCAGGGCCACCGCCACGACCACCAGGGCCACCGGCACCAGCCATCGTCGATCGCCCCGCGCTCGCGTCGAGAGCAACACCATGCCGGCCAGCAGGCTCGTCAACAACACCGCGGCCACGAAACCGGAGTTGGCCGTGGTGCCGTCCGGGTTGAGGTACTTGTGCTGCAGGAACATGAGCCGCGTGGCATCGATGCCAAGAGCCTGGAGGAACATCACCACGGACTGACCGACACCGGCCGCGAGCGTCGCCCCTGCCAGGTGGCGCACGACCGTGCGGCCGCCATGCGCGTGAAGCATGGTGAGGACGACCAGGGCCAACGCCACGACCACCAGCGTGAACAAGAGACCGTCGCTGCGTCCCGCGGCGCCGAAGAAGGGGTACGTCCAGCCGCCGGGATCTCGCAGCAGCACGTCGCTCGTCGTGACGAGCGCGAGGTGCACGAGCAGCAACGTCGGCAACCAACTGCCAAAGGTGCCTCTCAACCGTTCCGCGTAGAGCAGCAGCGCCAGCAGCGCCGCGCCGCCGAGGAAGAGCACCCTGGGCAGGTAGATCGCCTGCTCGGGGGACGTCGAGGGCACGAACACGAACAAGTACACCGTCAGCGCTGCAGTCACCACCCACAGTCCCGCGCGCTCCATATCGAGCCTCACGGCGGGCTGCCAGCGTCGGGCGCGGGAGCAGAACGCACCTGCGTCCGCCGACGGGAGCGCCACCGTTCGCCCACGAAGTACCAGCCGATGACGATGAGCGCGACGTGGAAGACCTCGGTCTCCAACACCGGGAACCACGCCAGGTAGTACACGACCAGGGAGGCCAGCCCCCATGCGACGCCACGGAAGGCCCAGTCCTTGCTCGTGAAACCGATGACCACGGGCAGGAGGAACAGCACGATCCAGATGAGGGCGTCCACGCCGCCGTAGGACAGGGTCCGGTCGAGGAGGTAGTTGTGCGCTCGGTCGACGACCACGGGGTACGGGAAGGCCACGGGTTGCTTGCCACCCGTATCGACGTAGTACACGATCGCCGCACTGCGCAAGGGCTGGCCGGGTTTGTGCACGATCTTGAAGCTTTCGACGCGGTCGCTTGGCGACCAGCTCTTGGTGCGACGGATGTGGAAGGGGATGAGATCGCGCGGCGAGACGACCCCGCGGAGCTGCGCGATCCGGAACCCGTCGGGTCCCCAACCCAGGAGGGGCTCGCCCGGTATGTGCCGAATAGCGTCGAGCGCGGTCCGCCAGATGATCAG
>JARRJS010000304.1:0-1539 GCA_037388885.1 Gemmatimonadota bacterium | reverse complement strand
GCTTCTCGCCCGCGTTGCTGCCTTCCAGCTGCACGACCTTGAACGGGAAACCCGTCGGTGACGCACGATCATCGGTGACCACATCGATCTCGCCCGACCGTACCTTGGCCAGCACCCGGTCCTTGTAGCACTGGTCCAGGCCCGACTCGTCGCTGTAGGCGAACAGCGTGCCCACCTGGATCCCCGCAGCGCCATCCGCCCGCGCCTGCGCCAGGCCCTCCGGCGAGCCCATGCCGCCCGCCAGCCAGAACGGCAGCCCGATGTCCCGCATCACCGCAAGATCGGGCGCGTCCCGCTCCCCGTAGACCGGCTCGCCCCGTGCATTGTGCAGCACCTTGCCCCGTGGCGGCGCGTTGTGGCCGCCCGCCACCGGACCTTCGATCACGAACCCGTCCACACGACCGTTCGCTTTCCGGACCAGCATCCGCGCCAGCGAATGCGACGAGATGATGGGCAGGAACTGCGGCCGCTTCAGCTTCGGCGGATCCCCGTCCCAGTGCTCACGGGGATCCAGCGTCAGCGCCTCCTCCCTGCCGTTGCCGTTCTGCTGGACGTCGAACCGGAGCGATGCCGGCTCGCCCGCCGCCAGC
The DNA here is from genome assembly GCA_037388885.1 of Gemmatimonadota bacterium. Classification (GTDB taxonomy): domain Bacteria; phylum Gemmatimonadota; class Gemmatimonadetes; order Longimicrobiales; family RSA9; genus JARRJS01. The sequence continues at coordinate 949 of JARRJS010000304.1, read as the reverse complement.
GCGTCCAGCGCCCCGGGGATCTCCTTCGGAATGCCCGCCCCCATCAGCACATAGTCGACGCCCGCCAACATGGCACCGTACAACGACGCCAGGTTCGGCATCTGTACCTTCGTCAGAAGGTTGATGCCCACGCTTCCATCGTGTCCCTCCTTCGCCATGTGCACCTCGACGAAGTTGGCGAGCATCGTCATCCGGTCCCGCACCCGGTCCACCGTCTGCCGGTACATGGCCAGCAGGGCGTACGCCGTCCCGTCATCCCGACCCTCCGGCACGAAATACTTCTTCAGTGCCGCCGCGCTCACGTCCGGGAACGGGAACTTCTCCATCGCACGACGGATGTGTCCTCCAATGTCCCCGTCCTGCAACCGCCTCACGAACAGCGAATCCAGGGCCGTGCCCGACACCACGCCCAATTGCCCGCGCAGCGACACGGCTCGCGCCAGATGCCAGTTCGACACACCGATGCCCATACCGCCTTGTATGACCATCGGCAATGCTACTGCACTCATGAATCCTTCCGATCCAACGATGAAGCCCAGCCGGGAAGGGGCGGAGGGAACCGGCCAAGTCTACCGGTATGCGCCCCGCAGGACAAGGCGCGCGGTGTATCGAGTTCGTAATTCGTCGTCGGAGTCGTCTTCGTCTTCGTTTGGCCACCCGCTCGTCGCGGGCGCCACCCTTCCCGGGTCGCGACTGCGTTCGTGCGAGAACCGCATCAAGGCAACGCACGGATGCCACCGCACGGCGATGAATGCTGTCTCCGGCACTGGACGCGTCGCTCGCCGGAAAAGTCGCCCGAACGCCGCAAACGCCGCCCCGAACGAAGACGAAGACGACGACCCCGACGACCAACCCGCCTCTCTGCATGTCGCGGATGCGCACCTCGATGCCCGGGTCATCCTTCAACAGAGCCACCAGCTTCTGCGGGTCGGTGTTCCCGTAGTGGTAT
>JARRJS010000303.1:0-1552 GCA_037388885.1 Gemmatimonadota bacterium | reverse complement strand
AAAGGAGGAGCGGACGGGCCCATTCTCGCCGCCGTCGGGCGGTTGAGGGTCCGCCGCTCCTCCGTCCTGCGCGTCGGGGTGTCCGCTTCTCTCATGGAAACGCCCCACGCCTGGCGCCATCCTCTTGACGACTCGTGCAATCAGCGCTCACACAACCGGGGCAGGAGCTGAAGCTCGACCCACGACGGTGGGGTGCCCTCGGGGCGCGCGGCCTGACCGCCACATCACGGCGTCCCGCATTGCGCCCACGGCCCGGCCGCCCTCCGGTCCCGGGGAAGGCGCCACACCCCACGTGACCGGCAACAATCCGGTAATCGCCATACGCGGAGGCACGCTTGCCGCATTCGCAGCCTCATATGCACACAAGCCGTCACGCACCCCTCAGTCGGGAACGCGGTTGCAACCTTGCGGGCGCTATCGGCTTATGATCCGGATGCGGACGGAGACACACCATTCGATTGACGGATCGTGATGCATGACCCGTGAGTTGGAGGAGCGGATCGTCGCGCTGGCGGTGCGTCAACAGGGTGTGGTCACGCGCAGGCAGCTGATCGAAGCGGGTTTGTCCCCGTGGGCGGTGGCCCATCGCCTCAGGTCGGGGCGGTTGCATCGACTGCACGCTGGAGTCTATCGCGTTGGCCCGTTGATGCCGCCGCATGCGCGGGAAATGGCGGCAGTGCTCGCGAGCGGTCCGGGGTCGGTTGTGAGCCACTTCAGCGCTGCCTCGTTTCGGGGATTATGGGTGGAACAAATGGATGCGGCGGAGAGGTCGGACGCGTCACCCGTCCACATCACGGTGGTGCACGCGAACCGTGGAAACCGCCCCGGCATCCGCGCCCATCGCGTCGTGCGGCTTAATCGGGGCGAATGGACCGTGGAAACCGGCATCCCGGTCACCACGCCGGAGCGGACTCTCGTGGACCTGGCAGGCATGGTGGGCAGTCGTGAATTGGAAGGCATGCTGGCCACGGCGGAACGTGAGGGACTCGTCGGCAGGGAATCGTCGCCCTGATTCACGAAGCCGGGTTGCGGGGGCCGGAGACGAATGTCCGCGTAGGCCGATACGAGATCGACTTTCTCTGGCGGGCGGAGCATATCGCGGTGGAAGTAGATGGTTTCCGACATCACTCCTTGCGCCCACGCTTTGAGGGAGATCGTCGCAAAGACGCGTGGCTCATGGCTCAGGGTATCCACGTGGTCCGATTGTCCTGGCGGCAAATCACGCAACGGGCCATGGCCACGGTCGTGCAGGTGGGGCAAGCCCTCGCGCGGGCCGGGCAGGAGGTGGGGTAACGCGCCAGTACACCTCCCCGGAGCGTGCTCAGCCAGGGCCGACCGTCACGCGGCTCCAGGCGCCTCTCGCTTTCGCGCAGCAGCAGCAAGCTTCATATTCACGCCAACCCACCACTGACGACGCATTTCCTCCGCCGGTGGTCCACCAGGATTCCACGGGGGGTTCTCTACTATGATCAGTCGACCTCTTGTGCTGCTGTCGCTTCTGGCCTTCGCGCCCGCCGCGACGTCTTCGCCAGTGCCCACCGCGACGTCTTCG
>JARRJS010000302.1:0-1561 GCA_037388885.1 Gemmatimonadota bacterium | reverse complement strand
TCTTCTCGGTCTTCTCTGCCATGAAAGCTCCGTGTTCCGACCGTAGACCGACGACCGTCGACCGTTGCTTCGGTCGCGGGGGGATCGTCGATCGCGGGGTTCGCGGGCCGGCGCGGAATCACCCCGCGCGGGCCGCCGGCCGCCAAATCAGTCCCGGCGTTCGATCTGCACCAGCTTCTGCGGCGTCTGCCGCGCCGCCCCCAGCCCATGCTCCAGCGTACCCGGATACATCCGGACGCCCGCAACACCGCCGGCATCGCCGCCCGACGACGAACCCACGTCGGTCGTCGGTCGTCGGTCGTCGGTCGCCAAGCCGGAGCGCAGCTCCGCCGGAGCCGGCACGTCCGCCTCGAGCACTTCGGTAATCTCCCCAACGCCGCCGGCGCCGACGGTGCGGGCTTGGCTCTTGGCGTGATAGCTGGAGCGCACCAGGGCGCCGGACTCCACGTGCTTGAAGCCCAGCTCCTCTTCGCCTACGCGCCGCCATTCGGCGAACTCCTCCGGCGTGACCCAGCGGTCAACGGGCGCGTGCTGCGGCGACGGGCGGAGATACTGGCCCAGGGTGACGATGTCGACGCCGGCCTTGCGCAGGTCCGCGAGCGCCTGGCGGATCTCGTCGTGCTGCTCGCCCAGGCCCAGCATGAGGCCCGACTTGGTGAGCATGTCGGGGTCCATGCGCTTGACGGCGCCCAGGAACGAGATGCTCCGCCAGTAGCGGCCGCCGGGACGCGCCCAGGGGTGCAGGCGCTCCACCGTCTCCAGGTTGTGGTTGAAGATGTCGGGCTTCGCCTCGACGACGGTGCGGATCGCGTCTTCGTCGCCCTTGAAGTCGGGCGTCAGCACCTCGATAGTGCAGCCGGCGCGCGCCTCGCGCGAAAGCCGGATGGTCTCGGCGAAGATGTGCGCGCCGCCGTCCTCGAGTTCGTCGCGGTTCACGCTCGTGACGACGACGTGCTCCAGCTCCAGGGCCGCGACGGCTTCCGCCACGCGCCGCGGCTCGTCCTCGTCCAGCTCCGTCGGCATGCCGTGGGCGATCGCGCAGTACTTGCAGGCCCGCGTGCACACGTCGCCCAGAATCAGGAACGTCGCCGTGCCCGACTGCCAGCACTCGCCGATGTTGGGGCAGCCCGCCTCCTCGCACACCGAGTGCAGGTGCTGGCCTCGCATCAGCTTCTTGAGACGCCGGTAGTTGTCGCCGCCCGGTGAGCGCACCTTCAGCCACTTGGGCTTGCGCGCGGTGTGCGCCAGCGGCTCCTGGCCCTCCAGCACGGGCAGTCGCGGCGTGCCTTTGGACTTGACGACGCCACTGTCCTTGCCGGCCGGTGCGTAGCCGCCTGTATGCTTCGATCCATTCATGGGGAAGCGTCCCCCTTCGTTGCCTTGCGCCAGAATCCCTACGAGCGGCAACAACCGTTCCGCCGAGGCCGGACGCTGTATTCCTCATGGAACCATAGATGATAGGCGGAGATCGTCGTGGCGACCAGTGGGGGCGCGTTGGCCGGGTGCGCGGAGTGCGCCGGGTTGCCGGCGGTTTCGATCGCGGATCGCGGATCGCAGATCG
>JARRJS010000301.1:0-1589 GCA_037388885.1 Gemmatimonadota bacterium | reverse complement strand
GCCATCCACAGCGTGTCCGCGCTTGGTCTCTTGCCGGAGGAGGCTGTGCGAACGGGCGTGTTTGCGGAGGGGGTGGCTGCCGACCTCGCCGCCCACTCCCGGACCACCACGGAACTCACGGCCGGCGACATCGCCACCCACCTTCCCCACGCCATACAGATGCTGGGGCAAGACGACGTTGGTGCTTGGTCGGCCCACTCGACAACGCCGAGAGTCATCTGATGCGCGCCTGGATCCTGCGGGACCCCGCCCCCATCGAGAAGCAGCCTCTCGCCCTGGTAGACGTGCCCGTGCCGGAGCCCGGTCCCCACGAGGTGCGCATCAGGGTAACCGTCTGCGGGATCTGCCGGACCGATCTCCACATCGCCGAAGGTGACCTGCCCGCTGGAAAGAACGATCTCGTTCTCGGTCACGAGATCGTGGGAGTGGTGGACGCGCGGGGTGAAAACGTGACACGCGTCAGCCGGGGAGAACGCGTGGGAGTCACGTGGCTTGGCCGTACATGCGGACAATGCAGCCACTGCATCGCCGGACGCGAGAACTACTGCGCCGGGTTCCGGGCGACGGGACGAGACGTGGACGGTGGATTCGCCGAGTACGCCATCGCCCACGAGACGGCCGTCTTCCCCCTCGGACCGATCGCGCTGCCCGAAGCGGAGTTGACGCCCCTGCTGTGTGCGGGTGTGGCCGGCTAGTGCGCATACCGGGTGATGGGGGCGCCCCAATGGACCACCATCGGTCTGTACGGATTCGGCCCGACAGCGTATTACGTGCTGCGGGTCGCACGCTATTCCGGGCACCGCGTCTTCGTGAGCAGCCGTTCTGCGCGGAAGCTGGAATGGGCGCTCCACCATGGAGCGAACTGGGCGGGCACCGCCAGAGAAGAGATGCCCGGACCGCTGGATGCCGCCATCGTCTTTCCCCCGGCAGGCGGGCTTGTGGAGATTGCGTTGGAACACATCAGGCCCGGCGGCACCCTCGTCCTGGCACCTGTGGCCATGTCCGAGATCCAGGTCGCCGATTACTCCGGGCACCTGTGGGGCCGCGACATTCGCACGCTGTACAACGTCAATCGGCGCGACGCGCAGACGTTCCTGGCGCTGGCGGCCAAGTTGGACATGGGCCTCCACACGAAAGTCGTCCCGTTCCGTGAACTGCAGGGCGCGATGGCCCGCGTGAAGCGGGGCGAAACCACAGCCACTCACGTGGCGGTCCGCGTCCGCGAGTCAGAAGCGACCGAAACGGCTCGCTGACAGCGCACCGCGGAGCTGCAACATCGCGGATTCGAAGGAAAGGGAGTCATGCATGAACGCCAAATGGATGGACCGATTGGAGAAGATCCGCAAAGGCAAGGACACGTTTTTCAGGGAAAGTGCGCAATCGCCGTTTCCGCGCCGGGATCGCGAGACGTTCAAGGGCCTGAACTATTACCCGCTGGATGAGAACTACCGGTTCGAGCTCGAGCTGCACGAGCACGATGACAAGGCGATTGTGACACTCGATGCCACGGGTGGGGACGAGCGGCACATGGTGCGCTGGGGCGAGTTCCGGTTCGTCGCCGACGGAAGCGAGTGGACGTTGCAGGCGTA
>JARRJS010000300.1:0-1600 GCA_037388885.1 Gemmatimonadota bacterium | reverse complement strand
GCAGCGGGGGGGACGACAGCAGCGCGGCGGGCGACACCGGGTTTGCCCGCGGCGGCGCAAACGGTGGCGAAGGCGGTGCGACTGGTGGCGAGGACGCAGGAGGTGGCGGTGCAGCCGGCGACGGCACGACCGGCGGTGCAGGCAGCGGGGGCGCAACCGGCGGTGCAGACAGCGGCGGCGCAGACAGCGGCGGCGCGGATGCGACTGGCGGTGGGGACGCAGGAGGCAGCGGCGGAGGGGGCGCGGAGCCCATCACGGGCTGGCCGGAGGGCAACGAATATTCCTGGGACGGAAGCTGGACGCCCACGTCGGGACAGTTCCCGTTGGCTGGACTGCTGGACGAAACCTACCCGGAGCTGCCACCCGGGGACTGGGACTGGGGCGACGAACCCAACCAGTCGAACTGGAGCAACTTCAGCGGGAACGTCGGGCAGTTTGAGCCGTTGCTGGATAGCGCCGGCAACCAGTATGGCTGGGAACTGATCGGGAACGAAGCCTCGGTGGAATACACGGGTGGGGCGATGTACTTCGAGGGTTCGGCGGGCGCGGACATCATGAATTTGGGTCCTGCCGGCAGCATCCACAGTCTGGACTTTCTGCTCGGAGACGGTCCCGATGTACTGGTGTTCAACGCCAGTTGGTCAACGAATATCGCGACGGGAAGCAGCAGCAGTGGCGCCGAGCATGACAATGATTTGGTGGTGGCGGGATGCGACGTCAATCAGGATGATAGTTGGGACATTACGACGACGACCATTCACACGGGGCCTGGAGCCGACTGGGTTTTCATTCGCGATCTCGATCGAGCGGCGATAGACCTGGGCAACGGTGACGGGTCGGATGGTTCCGGAGGTACGGTGCTGCATCGGACCGACACGGTAGATCCGAACGACGGGGACGACTTGGTGGTGATCCGGGGCAACAGCCACGACTTTCGTGTCTTTGGCGGGCGAGGGAACGACACCATCGTGTGGTATGTGGACGACAACATTCAGAGCACGGCGTGGCTCGGCCCGAACTTCTTCGGGGAGGGCGGCTGGGGCGATGCGATCTGGGCGGATCCGGAGAGTGTCGACCGACTGGTACTGGCTGTACCGACGACCACGGTGGTCCGCACCGGCGGGACCGAGGATCCGGGCACGCTGAGCGTGATTGGCCTGGATGACGCGCCGCTCGAAGGAGACGCGCCGACGGAGAACGATCCGCGCGCCTACTACTGCCTGCACTGTGGTCAGGCCAGCGACGGACGCTACCCCCTGGTCATCGAGTACCGGGATGCCGAAGGAACCATCAACACAGGCTACACGAACCTCACGTCCATCGAGGAAGTGCAGGTGGGGGTCGGCGATGGCGCCGAAGTCTACCGCGTTGACGGCATCAACGGCGAGTTGGTTCTGGACGAGAGTCTGACGCCCACAGTGCCGCCGTCATGGCCCGACAGCTACTGCCAGTAGCGCCGTCCAGCGGGCGTCGAGGAACGCACATGGCGGGCGAGGTTGTTGAAGCAGGCTCGGGCTGGTTGCGGGCTGCCAGGAAGGACCGGACGGGCGGGCTACGCTGTCATGCGTTCCTGGGACTGTGGCTGGTCGTCGCTTTGGCC
>JARRJS010000299.1:0-1605 GCA_037388885.1 Gemmatimonadota bacterium | reverse complement strand
CTTGGCGTGGAAACTCACCATGTCCAGGCGGGTTCCGGTTTGGCCGCTGACCGCGTTCGTGCCCGTCGCACAGTGCTCGAGAAACTGCGCCAGGAAACCGGTGGCCGGGCTGGCCGCCGCGGGAGCACCCAGCGACGCGTTCGGGAAGACGCCGTGGAGCGCGGCTTCGGTGTGGTCGTAGAGCCGCACGAACTCGTCGAAGGTGCCCTGCCAGTAGCCGATGTCCGGCTCGTTCCAGAGCTCCCACTGCCAGGTCGTTTCCGCGTCCGGGTAACGCTCCTTCACGTGGCCGGCAATCGCGCTGATCAGCGCCCCCCACTTCGCGTAGTCACGGGGCGGATAGAAGCATCCGCCGTCGAGCACGTACGGATCCGAGTTTCGGTACGGATCCGGACGCGTCGAGAGCGCTTGCGGCATGAACCCGATTTCGACGAGCGGGAAGGCCCCCGCCTGGGTCGTCGCGTCCAGGATTCCGTCGAGCAACGTGTAGCTGTAGACGGAATTGCCGCCGGCGTCCTCGGTGTAGACGTTGGTCGAGCCCCATTTGAGGGCCGGCGCGCCGTCGCCGGTGTTCAACAGAAAGTGCGTACGCACGTGGACGGGCGCCGAGTGCAGCAGCGCCAGAGTACCGAGCAGCGCCTCGCCCTCGGCCGTCGTGGTGTAGTTCGCCTCGTCATAGCCGTGAAATGCCCATACCTTCGAAAGCGGTTCGCCGGGGACGGCAGCGTCGACCGTGATCGTCACGCCGGTCTGGGCGCTCGCGGGCCTGGGCGTGAGCAGCCCGAGGGCCAGCAGGATTACGAGCCACTTTGCCACGAAACGACGGGGGCGCCGACCCACTCCTTCGGGGTCTTTACCGTTTGTGTCACAGGGCACACAACGTGACAGAGGAGCGTCGTCTCCCCCTCCGCGTGAAGTATTGCAGACCCGGGGGGACAATCTTCTCCCCCCGTGGTTTTTGGCGCTCGCCGACCTGACGTGTGTGCACGCCGCGGTCGGTAGGGGCTTGCCGACCGGCGACGAGGGTGCTTTGATGATAGAGGGCTCCTGCCACCGTTGGCGTTTCTGCCCGACCCCAACTGTGGCGGAGCCCCAGATGCGCCCTGACGCTGGTCCGCAGCGCCAACGAGGCGTTCTGGTCGGGGAGCACGGACGCCGGGGGGAGAACAAACTCCCCTCCCGACGGGTCTGCGTACGTGTCAAGCCTGCCTCTGGGAGCAGTACCTGGACGTGTCGCGCATCGGGCGCCCTGAGTCAGTCCCGCTGCGTGGCGTTTCACCTGGACAAGCAGCATGCAAGCCAATCGCCAGTCTGCAACACGGGGCTTCGGTGCCGCGACCAACGCAGATGCGCGGCGCTGGAGCTCGCTTCTGGCCCTCCTCTGTGCGGCAGTGCCGGCCTGCGCCACCGCCGGAGATCCGCCAGCGAGCAGGGTGCCTGCCGGCACCGGAGCTGCCGGAGGCGACCGCGGCAAGGCCTCGGGCGAAGGCGGAACTTCGGCAAGCGGGGGCTTCGTGGCGGGTATTGGAGGCCAGGTCGTTGGCACCGGCGGTGGAGTCCCTGGTTCCGGCGGTGAGGTCATGGGCACTGGCGGTGAGGTCGTGG
>JARRJS010000298.1:0-1615 GCA_037388885.1 Gemmatimonadota bacterium | reverse complement strand
CGTTGTAGTCCATGATGCGGACCATGAGCGCGTTGGCCAGCGACGCAGACACCACGTCCTTCTTCTCACCGCTGCCGATCACCGTGGCCGGCCCGCCGCCCGCCACCTCGCCCAGCACCGACAGCGCGATCTCCGCATCCTCCTGCCGGTAGCCGCCCAGTGCGCAGCCCAGTGCATCCAGCAGGTAGCGCTTCGCCTCGTGGATGGCCTGCTCACCCAGGTCGTCGTAGCTCAGGCCCGCGGCCCAGCGGGCCATGGCGGCGGTGATGGTCTCGCCCATTGCTCTATCGCTCCAGGTTCTTGAACGGCAGGTAGGACATGAAGTCGGCGTGGTGCACGATGATGGCTTCGGTGCTGCGCTTCACCAGGTCGCCCTCGGCCGCGTGCGCCGCGATGATGTGGCTGACGCGGTCCGGGACACCGCACTCCATGGCGAGGGCGACGCCGGTGAACGGGTGGCGCAGGGCCTTGCCCCGGCCGCTCTGCACCGCGACACCGTTCACCAGCTCGTACTCGAGGAGCTTGCCGACGTCGGCCAGGATGGCGCCGGCGATGACCGTGTCCATGTCGATGGGCAGCGAGTGGCCCAGGTGCTCCTGCATGGCCTCCGCCGCGCGCCGCGCAATGTGCACGACGCAGCGCTTGTGCTCCATGAACGTGGCGGGGCAGTCGGGAATCAGCAGGGTGAAGGGGATCTCGTCCAGGTCGGCGGGCTCCAGCGGGCTGCGCTCGAACGCGCGCATCCAGGTCAGGGTCACGGCGTCGCGCAGATCGTCGTCCCGGATCCACTCGAGCTCCGGCCACAGCTTCTCGACGGCTTCACGCATCGGGGCTGCCTCCTCGTGTGGTGGCGCCGCGCACGCACGCGGCGCATTACGAGTAGGCGTTGAACCTATGAGGCGCAATGACGCGTGTCTGTGGGGGACTCCCGGGGATTGGCTGTCGGGTTTTGCCGGACAAAAGCCCGGCCCGGCCCATCCATGCCAGGGCGCCGCCACTGCGTGGCGGCTGCAGGTGGCAGGTAGCAGCCGCTGGCTCCGCGGCGTGATCCGGTTGCCGGCTGAGCACCAGCCTTCGCTGCGTGCGCATTCCGGTGCCATCCCGGCCCCGCCGGCCTGCGAAGACGTTCAGAGCGGAAGCATAGTGCGGACGCTGCAAAGCCGGCTACACGCCGTGAGTCCACTTCGAAGGCGTACGCCACGACGGAAGGCACTCAACCGGGATCCCGGGGCCGCGATGAACATTGATCTACCACCTGCTACCTGCAGCCGCCACGCAGTGGCGGCGCCCTGCTTTTCCCTGGCGCGGTGCGTGCTATTATGCATGGCATCATGGACCGACCACCGCGCTCGCCTCATATCGACGACATCTCCTGGGGCTCAATCCGGGTTCGCGACCCCGACGCGTCCTACAAAGACGCGAAACTCTTCCCCGGCGGGTCGCGCGCGTGGGACTGGACGGAGACGGGGACGAAACACACACCCGGAATCCAGCCCGCAGACGTGGAAGAGCTCCTGGAGCACGGCGCGCAGATCGTCGTCCTCGGGCGAGGTATGTACCGGCGACTCCGCGTCCAGGAGAGCACACGCCGCGGACTGGAGGAAGCCGGCGTGGA
>JARRJS010000297.1:0-1627 GCA_037388885.1 Gemmatimonadota bacterium | reverse complement strand
CGACGACGCCGTTTCCCAGCGATGATGCGAAGACGACCGTCTTGCCGTCGGGAGCCCAGATGGGCCAGAAGTCGCCCGATCCCGCGTCCGTGAGTGCCCGGATACTTCCCCTGGCCCGGTCCAGGAGCCAGATGCGGGACGACCCTTGCCCACCGGAAAGGCCCGCCGGGTCCGACCCGTTGAAGGCAATGCGGCTGCCGTCCGGGGACAGCCGCGGGCCCCATTCCGTCCAGTCCGGTGCCTGGACGGGCACCTCCTGCATTTCTCCCGATCGTTGGGCGAGATAGAGGGTGGTGTGGACAGCCGACACGGACCCGGGCGCGTAGACGAGGGTCCCGCCCGTCGAGACGGCGAACGGAAGGCTGAGGGGGACGCTGAACACGGAATCCAGGACGGGCACGGGCGTTCCGCGGACTTCCAGACGCGCCGGATCGAATGGCGCGGCCCAGAGCTGGCCCGGTCGTTCGTAGACGACGTAGCCGCTTCGCACGTATTGCGGGCCCCAGCCGTCGTCGAGCAGCGTCGTGCGTTCCCCGGTGTCGGTGGACACGGCCACGATCCGCCGGGTGGCCCCTCCGCCGCCCCACGCGGTGGCGAGCACGTGACGGCCGTCCGGCAGGAACCGCGGATGGGAAACGGCGAACTCGTCGTCTTCCCGTGAAGTCCCGGACCCGAGCAGCGCCGGCGTGCCGCCCGAGGCGGCCACGACCCGCAGACCGAGCAGGCCCTCGCTGTCCATGACGATCCTTCCATCCGGCCCCCAGTCGGCGCTCAGGATGGGCTCGCACTCACAGATCATTTGCGGTGCGCCGCCGCTGATGGAGATCCTCTTGAGCCTCCGGTCCGACCAGCTGTAGAACCCCAGCCACTGCCCGTCCGGCGAGAAGAAGGGCGACGTGGCGGACCCGGTTTCGGGAAGAGCTCGGGCCTCGTAGCGCGCCAGCTCACGCACGTAGATGCGTGTGGCGGTGCCGCCGGGCTCGCGGCCGATGAACGCGATGCGCTGGCCGTCCGGCGAGATGGCGAGGGCGTCCACCTCCGCGCCGAGCGCCGTCGTTACCAGGACACCCACCGAGACGGCTTCCGCGGGTCGGACGTCCAGCACCATCCGGGCGACGCCTCCCAGGCTGGAGGCGGTGTCGCCGGACGGTCGGAGAATCAGCCCCGCCAGGGTCGCGGCCATGGCGCCGGCGAGGATCCACGGAACGATCGCGCGCCAGGGTCGCCGCGCCGGCGTGACGGCCGTTGGACCTGCGTAGGGCCCGGTGCTCTCAAGTGCCGGCGATTGCCTGACGCGCAGCGCGTCGGCAAAGGCTCCAACGTCCGTGAAGCGGTCCGCCGGCAGCCGGGACAGGGCCTTCCGGATGGCGGCATCGATTCCGGGAGGGACGAGCTCGCGCGCCGCTCGCACCGTGGGCGCCGGCTGCGTCAGCACCTTCGCGATGATCGCCCGGGCGTTCGGGCCCGTGAACGGCGGCTCGCCCGCCAGCATCTCGAACAGCACGCACGCCAGCGCGTACTCGTCGGCGCGGCCGTCCACGTCCCGCTCACCAGCGGCCTGCTCGGGGCTCATGTACTGCGGCGTGCCCAGGCTGACGCCCGTCTCCGTAAGCCGGCTTCCGCCCGC
>JARRJS010000296.1:0-1641 GCA_037388885.1 Gemmatimonadota bacterium | reverse complement strand
TCAAACGCCAGCCGGATCCGGTCCGGGTCGCCCCCGCGCCGCACCACGAAGTCGTACTCCAGCTCTCGCTGGTTCCCGTAATACACTAGGTCGATCTTCCGGTACACGCTCGCCACTTTCACCCGCGCGTAGGTCGCCACGTTCGTCCGCCACCGGCTTGGATCGCGGCCCAGGAAATAGTTGGCTTTCCCCGGCAGCCTGTCGATGCCCCGCGCATGTGTCCCCCGGTTCGCTCCCGCCAGCCGCATCCGCACGCGCACCGGCCCCGTCTTGGTCTTCCCTCCCGCGTTGCCGCTGTTGTCCTTCGCGGCGCGCCGGGCCGGCAACTCCAGCAGCATTCCTCCTCGCTGCACCGCCAGCGCGTAGCCCGGCGCTTGCGCCACGAATCGCAATCCGGCCCGGAACTGTCCCACGTTCGGCTCGAATTCCAGCGGCCGCCTCGCCACGCGAATCGCCTGCTGCGCCTTGGCCCGCTTTGCCTCCACGCCGCTCGTCCCCGCCGCCGGCCACGCCCCCTCTGCCTGCAGCAGCGCCACACTCCGCCGCGCCTCCGCCGCCGCCACGCTGCTCACCCCGCTCCCGCTCAGCGGCACCGTCTGCGGACTCCCCGCCGCGTTGTCGCTGATCGTAAGCGTCCCGCTCTCGCTCCCCAGCGTCGTCGGGGTGAACGTCAACGTGATCGTGCAGCTTGCCCGCGGGTCCACCGTCGCCGGGCAACTGTTGCTCGCCACCGCAAAGTCCCCGCTCGCCGTAATCGTGCTGATGTCGAGCTGGGCGCTGCCGGTGTTCGTCAAAATCACCGTTTGTGGAGCGCTCGCCGAATTCTCCAGCTGGCTCCCGAAATCGACAGCCGCCGGACACGGCACTGCGGCCGGCGCTGTGATGCCCGTCCCGTTCAGCGTCAGCGAATACTGGTGCCCCGAGTTGTAACTGACCACGATATAGTCCGTGAACACCGCCGCCGTCGTCGGATAAAACGCCACTTCCAGATGGCAACTGCCTCCCACTGCCAGCGACGCCGGGCAGTTGTTGCTCTGGAGGAAAGGTTGGCCGGCCGAAATACGGGAAATGTCGGCGGCCTCGTTCCCCGTATTGCTCAACGTCACCGCAATCGCCGCGCTCTCCGCCTGCTGCACCGTGTCCGGGAACTGCACCGGCGACGGCGAAAACTCGAGAACCGCCTCGTAGATTCCCTGCCCCGACACACTGATGGACACCATCCCGTTCTCGTCGCCCAGCACCACGAAGCCGTTCTCGTACCCCGCCATCGTCGGCGCGAACGCCACGTCGATGGTGCAGCTCGCTCCCGACGCCAGCGTCACGCCCGAGCACTGGTCGTTGCTCAGCACGAAATCGGCCGCGTTCGCTCCGGTTGTGATCGCCGTCCCGATCGTGTCCGGGTTGTCGCCGGTGCTCGTAAAGGTCAGCGTCTGCGTTGGCGACGGCCGGCCCACTAGCACGTTGCCGAAATAGAGCGAATCGGGAGTGACCGTCAGCGAAGGCGCGCCGGTGATCGCCGCCACCGCCGTGCCGAAATGCGGGTCGGGCGTTCCCGCGAATTCCGCGATTCCCCAGAACGTTGAGCCGTCCGGGTCCAGCGACATCCCGCTGTAGTCGCCCCAGCGGTTGGCCTGCGACTCG
>JARRJS010000295.1:0-3028 GCA_037388885.1 Gemmatimonadota bacterium | reverse complement strand
GGCACGGACAGGGACGCGCAACCGGACGCGGGAGTGACTGGGCACGTGACACGCACCGGCACCCGCACTGGGACAAGGGTTTTCTGGTCCGATTTTCCGCGCCCGCATCGCGCGCGAGGCGAGCGCTGCGGCGGCTGGAAATTTTGCCCGTTTTCCGCTAATTTACTTAGGTTATAGACGGTCGTTTTTGACACCCCGCACCAACAAAAAAACGGGACGCTGATGGAGACACCCGGGCAGCACGAGAAGGTCTTCGCGCGCCTCATCGAAGACGAGATGCGCGACTCCTTCCTGGACTATTCCATGAGCGTGATCGTGCAGCGGGCGCTGCCCGACGTGCGCGACGGGCTCAAGCCGGTGCACCGGCGCATCCTCTACGCCATGAGCGGCCTGGGCCTGGGCCCGGGCCGTCCGTACAAGAAGTCCGCCACCGTCGTCGGTGAGGTGCTGGGCAAGTACCACCCCCACGGGGACATGGCGGTGTACGATGCCCTGGTGCGCATGGTCCAGGACTTCTCCCTGCGTTATCCCCTCGTCGATGGCCAGGGCAACTTCGGCAGCATCGACGGGGACAGCGCCGCGGCCTACCGGTACACGGAGACCCGTCTCGCACACATCGCCAGCGAGATGCTGGAGGACATCGACAAGGAGACGGTCCGCTTCATCCCCAACTTCGACGACCGGCTGGAGGAGCCCACCGTCCTGCCGGCGAAGCTGCCCAACCTGCTGGTGAACGGCGCTGCGGGCATCGCCGTGGGCATGGCCACCAACATCCCGCCTCACAACCTGCGGGAAGTCGTGGACGCGGTCGTCCAACTGATCGACGATCCGGACGCCACGGTCGTGGATTTGATGCAGCACGTCCAGGGGCCGGACTTCCCGACGGGTGCGTACCTCCACGGTCGCGATGCGATCCGGGAGGCGTACGAGACGGGTCGCGGCCGGCTGGTGATGCGGGCGGACGCCGAGATCGAGATGGACGACGACGGTGAGGCGCGCATCATCGTGCGCGAGATCCCGTTCATGGTGAACAAGTCGCGCATGATCGAGCAGATCGCGGGATTGGTGCGCGAGAAGAAGGTGACGGAGATCCGGGACCTGCGGGACGAGTCGGACCGCGACGGCATGCGCATCGTCGTCGAGCTGAAGCGCGATGCGATCCCGACCATCGTGCTGAACCAGCTCTTCAAGCACACGCAGATGCAGTCGACCTTCGGCGCCATCATGCTCGCGCTTGTGGACGGGCAGCCGAAGGTCATGAACCTGAAGGAGATGCTCCAGCACTTCATCGACCACCGTCACGACGTGGTGGTGAAGCGCTCCGAGCACGATCTGGCGCAGGCGCTCGACCGGGAGCACATCCTGGAGGGCCTGGCCAAGGCCATTCTCGACATGCGGCTGGCCCGGCTCACCGGCCTGGAGATCGAGAAGCTGGAGAACGAGCTGACGGAGGTGCGCGCCACCATCGAGGACCTGCGGGACATCCTGGGCAGCCAGCAGCGCCGCTTCACCATCATCAAGGACGAGCTGCGGGCCGTGGCGGACAAGTATGGCGATGACCGGCGCACGAAGATCGTGGGCGAGACCAGCGACCTGTCCCTCGAGGACCTGATCCCCGACGAGCGCATGGTCGTGACCATCTCCCACGAAGGCTACGTCAAGCGGCTGCCGCTGGACACGTACCGTACGCAGCGGCGCGGCGGACGCGGGCTCCAGGGCATGATCACCAAGGACGGGGACTGGGTGGAGCACCTGTTCCTGGCCCACACCCACGACTACCTCATGGTATTCACCCGCCGGGGCCATTGCTACTGGCTCAAGGTGCACCAGATCCCGCAGGCCGGCCGCAACGCACGGGGACGGCCCATGATCAACCTGCTGGCCCTGGACGCCAGCGAGCAGGTGGCCGCCGTGGTACCGGTGCGCGAGTTCACCGACGACCGCTGGCTGGTCTTCGCCACCCGCAAGGGCACCGTCAAGAAGACGGCTCTCAGCCGATACGGCAACATCCGGGTCACCGGCGTCAACGCCATCAACATCGGCGAGGACGACGAGCTCATCGACGTGCGGATCACCGAAGGCGACGACCAGGTCCTGCTGGCCACCCACGAGGGCATGGCCATCCGGTTCCACGAATCGGACGTGCGCGAGATGGGCCGCGCCACCACCGGCGTGCGCGGCATCCGCCTCGGCGCCAAGGACGACTACGTCGTCGGCATGGTCGTGGCCCGCAAGGGCACCAACGGCTCCGGCACCCTGCTGGTCATCACCGAGAAGGGCCGCGGCAAGCGTAGCCGCATCGACGACTACCGGCTCCAGGGCCGCGGCGGCAAGGGCGTCATCAACATCAAGACCACGTCCGCCACCGGCCGCGTCATCGCCATCAAGGGCGTGCAGCCGGACGACGAGCTCATGGTCATCACGCGGAACGGCGTCGTGAACCGCCAGCCCGTGGACCAGATCCGGGTCATCGGCCGCAACACGCAGGGCGTGCGCATCGTCGCCCTGGACGACGGGGACCAGGTCATGGACGTCGCCCGCCTGGTCAGCGAGAAGGACGAGGACGAGCTGGACGACGCCGACCAACCAGCGGCGGGCCCACGCGGCGATGGGGTGGGTGACGCCGCACCGGCCGACGTCATGCCCGAAGACGACCCCGAAGACGAATACGAACCCGAAGACGAACCCGCCCCCGCCGAGGAGAGGGACGAATGAGCGAGGCCGCCGTCCTCGTTCCCGCCGAAGCCGTCGCGGAGGCTGCCCGCACCATCCGGGGTGTCGCCGTGCGCACACCGCTGCTGCCCGCCGAATGGCTGTCCGAACGCGTCGGCGGTGAAGTGCGCCTCAAGTGCGAGAACCTCCAGCACATGGGCGCCTTCAAGCAGCGGGGCGCCTACAACATGGTCGCCCGCCTGAGCGAGGAGCAGCGCGCCGCCGGCATCATCACCTACTCCTCCGGCAACCACGGCCAGGCCACCGCCTACGCCGGCCGCGCCTTCTCCGTGCCCACCGTCGTCGTCATGCCCAC
>JARRJS010000294.1:0-1656 GCA_037388885.1 Gemmatimonadota bacterium | reverse complement strand
ACGCTCCACCCGATCAGCGGGACGATGCCGTTCGGTCCGCCGGTCGTGTTCGATTTCGACGACGACGGCGACCTCGAGATCCTCATCACCCGGGCCAGCGCCGGGATCCCTCCCGCGATGTGGAAGCTGCCGTAGGCGGCCACCGACCCGGTGACGAGCAGGTGCAGCGCCACGCAGCCCAGGCAGACGAGGGCGAACAGCACGAGCTTGCCGCCGAACCATTGAGTCTTCGAGAGTCCGTCGATCACGTTCTGCCGCGCCGTGCGCCAGGAGAACTCGCTGTCGACGAGCAGGATGAGAAGGATGGCGGCGAAGAACGCGGACGGCACGCCGGGGTCGTCCAGAAGGCCGGGCCACGCCGTGGGCAGGATGAATCCCCCCCGCTCCGGGTGCACGAGCGCCTGGTAGTAGGAGCTTCCCGCGATCATGCACAGGAGGAAGGCGAACAGCCCCAGCGTCACGATCGTGGCCGGCCGCTTGGTCGCCTTGAGCATCTCGTTGCGGAACAGCACGCCAGCGGTTCTCATGCCGCACCCTCCAGCGCCGGGGCCTCCTCGTCGTTCGTGAGCTGCATGAACGCCTCCTCCAGGGATCGCTGACGGGCGGCCAGGTGGGAGAGGTATACGCCCCGTCCCGCGAGGAATCGATTCAGCGCGGCGAGGTCGTCATCGCGCAGCTCGACCAGGGCCGTGTCCCCGTCCACCCGGACCGAGACGGCTTCGGGGTAGGCGTCCAGCGCCGACGCGAGCGTGGCCGGCTCGGCCCCTCGCAGCTCCGCCACGGTCGTCCCCGTCGTGATCTCCCGGACGCTGGCCTGCCGGATGATGCGTCCGCGGCGGATGATGGCGACGTGGCTGCACGTGCGTTCCACCTCCAACAGCAGGTGGCTGGACAGGAAGATGGTCTTTCCGGCCGCGGCGAGATCGGCGATGATCTCACGGATTTCCTTCATGCCTTCCGGGTCGAGTCCGTTGGCCGGCTCGTCCAGGACGATCAGCTCGGGGTCGCCGAGCATGGTCGCGGCCAGCGCCAGCCGCTGCTTCATGCCCAGGGAATAGGTCTGGTAGCGGTCGCGCTTCCGATCGGTTAGGCGCACGAGGTCCAGCACTTCGTCGATGGAGCGCCGTGACGCCCCCTTCACGTTGGCCACGACGCGCAGGTTGTCGAATCCGGACAGGTAGGGATAGAAGTTCGGGTTCTCCAGCGTGGCACCGGTTCGCCTGCGCCCCTGGTGGAGACCCCGGCGTCCGCTCATTCCGAACAGGCGGATCCGCCCGGCCGTCGGCGTGATGATGCCCAGCAGCATGCCGATCGTGGTGGTCTTGCCGCTGCCGTTGGGGCCGAGGAATCCGAACACCTGTCCCCGCTCGACGGCGAAGCTGATGCCGTCGACGGCCAGATTGGTGCCGTAGCGTTTGGTCAGGTCCGCCGTCTCGATGACGTTCACGCGGATGGCCTCCGGTGGTGTGGGGAGGGGCGTCGACGTCGCACGCTACACGGACGCGGAGCGGCCGGGGAAGGTTTCAGCGATGTCCCCGATCCGGAACCGACACCCCGGCCCGGCGTTACTACCATGGTAGCGTCGCAGCCGTCGCACCCGCGAAGGACGCGGGTCGCGAGACCGGAGCGAGGAGGCGGGCGATGGACAGGCGAGCG
>JARRJS010000293.1:0-1658 GCA_037388885.1 Gemmatimonadota bacterium | reverse complement strand
GCCGGCTGCGCCGTCCCGGTGGTCATGTCTGCCTGCCCGATGACGAGGTCCGCGGCCTGGCCGTTACTCGTCGGGAAGGTGTTCCAGATCAACACCCGGTTGTTGTCCTTGTCCGCCACCACCAGGTGCGTCCCGTCCGTCCACACGCCGCTCGGCTGGGCGAGCGTGTTCGCTGCGGGGCTGCCGGCGTTGCGGTTGGGGTCGCACGACGTGAAGTTCGCCTGGCCCAACACCAGGTTGGGAGCAAGCGCGGGGCCGCTCGACGGCACGGTGTTCCAAATCAGCACGCGGTTGTTGCCGGTGTCGGCGATGATGAGCTTGCCGCCGGCCTCGAACGCCGCCATGGGATGGTAGAGGCCGCTCGCCAGGCAGCTGTGGCCGGTCGAGTAGTAGCCGGGCTGTCCCACCACAGCCACTGGGAGGGTGGTCGACGAGGTCGGCGCGATGGCCCAGATCAGCACGCGATTCTGCTGCGTGTCGACCGCGGCGAGGGCCGAAGCCCCTCCCGACGACGCCGGAACGGAGGCCACCCCGGCCGGACCCACGACGTTGGTGCGGCTCACCGTGTCCGCCGTGCCGTTGGTCCAGTCACCCGCGGGCTTGCCGAGCAGGATGTTGAATGCGGCCCCGGCCGCCAACGTCGGCACGGAGGTGTAGCCGACGATCCGGTTGCTGCCCGTGTCGGGAATGTAGAGCATGCCGTTGATCAGAGCGGCCGCGCCGACGGGGGCGCTGAGCCCCGTCTGGCTGGTGGCCGCCGCGCCGGTGTTGGCGTTCGTCTGCCCCATCACGACGTTGGCCGCCTGGCCGTCGTTGAACGCCAAGAAGGGGTAGTACAGGTCGAGCGTCGCCGACTTGGTGACGCCCGCCGTGGTGACCGTCACGACGATGGAATTGGCGCCGTCGGCGAGCGAGACCGTCTGGCTGAATGCGGTGGAGGCCGGCACGGTGGAGGTCACCACGGTGCCGTTGAGCGTCATGCTGAAGGTGTCCGGGATGCCGCCCAGCAGCTGGCCCTTGACGACCACGGAGGCGGGGTGGGTCGCGCTGTAGATGTACGTGCCGTTGGTCGGTGACGTGAAGTACACGCCCGTGGTCGCACCCGGGAACTGGCAACCGGCGAGTACGAACGCGAGCGCGAGCCCGGCGAAAGCCAGGATGGTCATGCGGCGGTATATGGGCATTCAGTCCTCCAGGCCGCCTTGCGGCATGCGCCGATGGTAGCACCGCTTGCGATGTGATCGGGATGAGAATCTCGGAGGAGCGACCGGCCGGCAGGCGGGCGAAGCGCGGCCCGGAAGCATCGGGGTCGCGGGCGTTCCGCGAGCATGCCGCGTCGAGCGGTTGCGACGCCGCGAGCTCGCGTATCAGGTAGCCTGGCGCCGTGATCGATCTGCACACCCACCACGCGCGCTGCGGGCACGCTGCCGGGACGCTGGAGGAGGTCGCCCGCGATGCGTTCGCCGCCGGCATTCGCGTTTTCGGCTGGAGCGACCACGCCCCGCTCTTCGCCGATCCCCGTGACCACCCCGAGCCCGTCACTCAGATGGCCTGCTCGCAGTGTGACGGCTACATCCTTGTGTCCCTCGGAGTGTGGCGAAGGCTCGAGACGGAGATGGCCTGCTTCGACATCCGCATCGGCGTGGAGGCCGACTTAG
>JARRJS010000292.1:0-1670 GCA_037388885.1 Gemmatimonadota bacterium | reverse complement strand
CGACCACGCAGGGACGCGTCTTGCGGATCTCACGGCCCAGCGTCGGGTCCAGCGCCACCAGGAAAACCTCTCCCCGGTGTGGCGCCGTCACTCCCAGACCCACCCTTCCTCGTCGAACTGCGTCGGTGTCGGAACGTCCACCAGCCCGTCCTCGCCACGCTCCCGCACCGAACGGGCGGCCTGCTCCCACCCGGTCCGGGCCGCCGATGCCCGTTCGATCACGATCCCCGACTCCACAAGCCGCAGCTCCACCTCGCCCTCCAACCCCGCCTCATCCAACAGCGGCTTCGGAATCCGGACACCCTGCGAGTTCCCGATGCGCACGATCTTCGCTTTCATACGGCCCGTCCCGGCTCAATGTAATTACAATGTATTGCCGCCGGACGGGACCACCAAGAGGGGTAGCGCAACATCGTCCCGCCTACGGTAGGCGCCTGGATGGGGCAGGCACAGGGTCCGGCGGGACCATTGGCCCGCTACCATGGCTCGCGTCCGGTGCGGACCTTCCGCTACCTTTGCGCGGGGTAGCCGCATCGCCTTCGATTCCTTCGAGCCCGGGGCCACCATGTCGAACACGGACCGGTACCCGTTCGGATACGGCGACGAAGAGCTACGGCGACTCGGGGAGCAACACCGCGTCTGGCACGAGGAGAACCAGCGGCTGCTGAGCCGGGCCGGCTTCGGCCCGGGCGACACGCTGGTGGACCTGGGCTGCGGGCCGGGCTTCACCACGCTGGACCTGGCGCGGCGAGTCGGGCCGACCGGCCGGGTCATCGCCGTGGATCGGGATGGCGAGCGGTCGATTCCCCAGCTGCGCGAAGCGGCAGACGCTGCGGGCTTCGCAAACGTCGAGGCACGCGTCGCCGACCTCGAGCAGTTGGATCTCCCTCCCGAGAGCGTCGACGGTGTGTACGGCCGGTGGGTGCTCATGTACCTGCCGGAACGGGAGGCCAGGGCGCTGGCGACTCGCATGGCGAAGTGGCTCCGGCCGGGCGGCGCGTGCGCCCTGGCCGAGTTCTGCAACTACCTGCACATCCACATCCACCCGCCCATCGAGCACTTCCGGCTCGTCGCGCAGGCGCTCATGCGGGCCGCGGCAGGGGAGCATGGCGGCAACCCCGAGATCGGGTGCGTCTTGCCTGGCGTGCTCGACGACGCGGGGCTCGACGTTGAGCTGGGCGTGGCCACGAAGGCGATACGACCGGCCACGCCGGAGTGGCGTTGGCCCGACTCGCTCTTCAGGCAAATCCTGCCAATGCTCGTCGACCAGGGTCACCTGGCCGGGGAGATCGCGGACGACTTCATCGCCCGGTGGGAGGAGCGGTCCCGGGACCCATCGGCGGTGTTCTTCTCGTCGCCGGTGTTGGAGGTGATCGGTCGCCGGCCGTAGGCAGTGCGGCGCAGGTCGGCCACGATCAGGTTCGCGCCCTGGGACCGCGCCTCGCGCCCGTCCAGCAAGATGAGGTTGGCGGCAGAAGCGCGATAACGAGCGGGAGCCCGTTGGGCCATGGCCGCCAGAAACCCGCGGGCCCCATTTCGGTGCAATCCGTTGACTGGGCATCCCGAGGGACCCCCACGGGTTTCTGGCGGCCATGGCCCAACGGGCTCCCGCTCGTTATCGCGCTTCTGCCGCCAACCTCATCTTGCTGGACGGGCGCGAGGCGCGGTCC
>JARRJS010000291.1:0-1679 GCA_037388885.1 Gemmatimonadota bacterium | reverse complement strand
AGACATCCCGCAGGTATCCGGAGGGAACCACGAGCGCCGCGGCGCTGCCGATCGCCCAACGCAGAAGCCCCCTCCACCAGCGGAGGTGAGCCGCGGCACGGCCGTCATGATAGTTCAGGATCACGGGGATCCGTCGCACCCGTCCCACGACCAGTGCGGGCAGCGCGCCGAACAGGAAGGCTGTGTGGGCCGCGCAGAACGCATGAATCAGGTCGGCATCTCGCGCGCGGGTCAGCAGCAAAAAGAAGTACACTACGGGGCGGACGAACGAGCGGATCAGTGGCCACTCGGTGAGGCCCCTCACGACGCCCGGCGCCTTTGGGTCGATCGGGGCAACCGACACCTGGATCTCGGGATCGCCTTCGAACCCGGTGACGATCTCGGCAGCAGCCTGCGCCTGGCCACCCAGCATGTGCACCGGAGCAGCGATGACGACGCGGATGCTCCGGCGGGCGTCGTGATCAGGCATCATACAGCGCCATATACTGGTCCACCATGGCTGCTTCACTGAACTGCCGCTGCACGTGGGCTCGCGCGTTCCCGCCCAGTCGCCGGCGTTCCTCCGGATGTTCGGCGAAGCGGATGAGATGAGCCGCCAGGCCCTCCGCATCACCGACCCGGAAGAAGCCACCCGTGGACCCCTCTTGCACGACCCGCGGCAGGTCGCCCACCGGCGTGGACAACACCGGGACCCCGCTGGCCATCGCCTCCAGCACGGCAAGGGGCAGGCCTTCGCTGGCTGAAGCCAGGACAAACACGTCCGCGTGCGGCAGGAGCTGCGGGAGATCCTCTCGCCACCCGAGGAAATGAACCTTGTCCGAAACGCCGAGTGCGGCTGCCTGCCCCTCCAACGCGCTCCGTTCAGGCCCATCGCCCATCAGCACGATGTGCAGCTCGAGGGCCGGGCGGAGCTGCGTTGCCCTGGCCACGGCCTGCACCATCGTTCGCTGCATCTTCTCCGGCGCGAGACGCGCGGCGGTTGCCGCCACGAACCCCGAAGGCCAGTCCGACGGCTGCGGACCGCCGTCGTGTGCCGGGAGGGGACGGAAGCGGGACGTGTCCACCCCGTTCCGTATCACGACGATCCGGTCGGGATCGACCCCGACACGCTCGACGTAGTAGTCGACCTGATGCTCCCCGACAACGACGAACCGATGCACTCTCCTGGACAGAAAGCGCAGCATCAACCGGTAATCGCGTCGGCGGAGCAGATATTCGTGGGCGTGTTCGGTGTGAATCCACCGCGCGTCCAGACCCCGCCCGGCGAGCAGCGCATGCAGCAGCGGGCTGAAATGATGCGTGTGGACGACAGCGGGTCGTCGTTCCTGGAGAATTGAGCGTACACGCTTGTGAAACCTCGGCGAATACAGGCTGCGGCCGCCAGCCACGAGACACGGGACGCCGGCTTCCTCGAGCCTTCGCCGATTGATCCCCCCCTCGTCCAGCGCCAGAACGGTCGAAGAGCAGCCCCTGCGCGCGACCCCGACGGCCAGATTCGCGACCATGTTTTCGAGGCCACCCTTCCCCACGGTGAGCGTAACCTGCATGGTTTCACGACCGCGCACCGCGCACTCCCGCTGGCGTGCTCCGACGCCGAACCATGGACACGCGACGGAGACGATTTGTCACGGCGCCCCCCCGCGCCACCTCCTCCATGCCGATGGACGTACACAGGCTCA
>JARRJS010000290.1:0-1680 GCA_037388885.1 Gemmatimonadota bacterium | reverse complement strand
CGATCGCCTGGCCAAGATCGACCAGCCCACGCTCCTGCACACCGTTCACGTCACGCAGCACAACATCGCGTGCGTCCAGTGCCACTCGCCCATGGAGCACCGGATCGTGTCCCTCACCACGACCGTGGAGCTGGACTGCCGGAGCTGTCACCGGTCCGTGCACCTGGACCAGCAGAAGATGTTCGCGGGCATCGGCGGGCATGGAGTGGAGCGCACGCCGAGCTCGATGTACAAGGCGCGCGTCTCGTGTGTGGCGTGTCACGACCAGGCCAAGAAGCTCCCGGCGCACGACACGGTGAACATGGCCAGCGAGTCGTCGTGCCTTTCCTGCCACGGCATCAAGTACGCCAACGTGCTCCCCGGCTGGCAGCGGGAGATGAAGCGCAAGGTGGACCTCGTGGCCCCGGTGGTGAGCGCCGCCCGATCCGCTGCGGCGACGGTCCCGCTGGCACGGCGAAACGCGGCCGACAGCCTCCTCGCTCTCGCGCAGTCGAACGTCGAGTTCGTGCGCGAGGGCAAGGGGGCCCACAACGTCGTCTACGCGGACCAGCTCCTGCGGGCGGCCCTCAAGATGGTCCGCCAGGCCGTGCAGGAGGAGCGCCTGCCCTATCGAGTGCCATCGGTCGACCTCGGTCCGAAGGTGAGCGAGACCATGTGCCTGCAGTGCCACCTCGGCATCGAGCAGCAGAAGGGCACGTTCCAGGGCGCATCCTTCGATCACACGGCCCACGTGCTGCGCGCCGGGCTGCAGTGCAGCGACTGCCACACGCCGTTCTCGAACCACGGCGGCATCACCCTCGCGTCGACCGAGAGCTGCAACGCCTGTCATCACCCGGTCGTGCAGCCCCGGAACTGTGCCACGTGCCACCAGGGCCCGGGTGGGGCCCCGTCCCGGCCCATCACCCTTCCCCAGGGCATCTTCCCGCACGGGCCTCACGTCGCGGCCAACATCGCGTGCAAGACCTGTCACACGGCGCCGATGATGAGCGCGAAGGACCTGAACTGCGACAACTGTCACGCGCAGCACCACCAGCCGGACGTTACCTGCCTGAACTGCCATCGGGGGGGCGTCCTGGCCCTGCACGACCGGCAGAACCACGTGCTGTGCTCGCAATGCCACACTTCGGTCCCGGCGTTGACGCACTGGACGCGTCAGGTGTGCACCGTGTGCCACGCGGACAAGGTTGAACACAACCCCGGAAAGGCGTGCAACGTGTGCCACCGGGTGCCGGCCATGGGCACGACCCGCACGGCTGTGCCGGGCGCGGGCGCGGAGGAACGGCCTCAAGTCCACTAGCGCGGAGGGATACCGAGTTGCGCTCCGTGGTCCGAGTCATCTGGATCGTGTGCGCGATCGTCCCGGGACTCGTCGGGCCCCGGTCCGTCGCGGCCCAGTCGGCCGGGACGCGCTCCACGCAGGTCGTGGAGTGCACCAAGTGCCACGCCGACCACGACCTCCTCGACGCCAACGCGACGGGCCCGCGTCAGGACTCGGCCCTGTACGTGACCCGGGCCGTCCTGGACAGCTCGGTGCACCGGTCGCTCCAGTGCACGGACTGCCACCGGGGCTTCGAGGCCGGCTTCCCGCACAAGGTCCGCCAGGTCGTGGTACCCTGCTCCACGTGCCACGAGCGGGAGGGGCGCAACTGGGCGGCCTCGATCCACGCTCGGAACGCCGAG
>JARRJS010000289.1:0-1684 GCA_037388885.1 Gemmatimonadota bacterium | reverse complement strand
GACCCAGATGTAGCCCTGGCTCTGCTTGACGATGCCGTAGACCGTGCTCAGGCCGAGCCCTGTTCCCTTGCCGAGTCCCTTGGTGGTGAAGAACGGCTCGAAGATGTGGGCCTGCGTCTCCGCATCCATGCCCGCTCCGGTGTCGGTCACGGACAGGAGGACGTATCGCCCTGTGCGCACGACGTACGGATGGCGACGGGCGGTTGCGTCATCCAGCTCCACGTTCGCCGTGGCCATGGTCAGGCGGCCACCCTCCGGCATGGCGTCCCTCGCGTTCACCGCGAGATTGAGGATGACCTGCTGGATCTGCGCCGGATCGACCTTGACGTTGCCGAGCTCCGGATCGAGCCGGGTCACCACGTCGATGTGCTCGCCGATGAGGCGGCGGATCATGGGTTCCAGGTCGCGAACGACGGCGTTGAGGTCGAGGATCGCCGGCTGGAGCACCTGCCGGCGGCTGAACGCCAGCAGATGTCGCGTGAGCAGAGCGGCCCGCTCCGCCGCCGACTGCGCCTCTTCCAGGTCCGAGCGATGCGGCGGGGCCAGGTTCGCCGCCTCCAGGAGCAGCTGCGTGCGTCCCTGAATCACGGTGAGCAGGTTGTTGAAGTCGTGGGCGATGCCACCTGCCAGCCGGCCGATGGCTTCCATCCGCTGCGCTCTGCGCAGCTGCTCCTCGAGGACGCGCCGGTCGGTGATGTCCAGGAGTACGGCAATGGCCTGCTCGGCGTCACCGGGACCTATGCGGATGGGCGCCGCCCAGATCTCCAGGTCCACCGTCGAGCCATCCTTGCGTCGCCGGCGGATCTCGGCACCCTGGAACACGCCGCGGCCTTCCAACGCGTCCTCCAGAATCGCCGCATGTTCTTCGCGCTGGTCTTCCGACAGGCCCGGGAAGGCGCCTCCGGCCACTTCGGCCTCTCTCCAGCCGAACGTGGCCTCGGCCGCCCGGTTCCAGTGGGTCACTTTGCCGGATCGATCCAACCCGACGACCGGCAACGGCAACGCGGTGATGAGCGACTGCAGCAGCAGGCCCTCGCGGCGAACCGCCTCCTCGCGCTCGCGTCGTTCGGTGACGTCGTGGGCGAAGCCGTGGATGCGCGCGATCCGACCATCTTCGTCCAGGCCCGGGCGCATCCGGTCGGCCAGCCAGCGGACCTGTCCATCCCGCCGGATGATCCGGTACTCCTCTTCCACCGCTTCACCGCGCCACAGGGCGGCCGCCATCTCCACGACCCGGTCGCGGTCCTCGGGATGTACGACGCCCAGCCAGCCGTTGGCTTCACGCATCTGTTGGCGGCTGTACCCGGTGATCTGCTCGAAGGAGTCGGAAAGCCACTCGAGCACGCGCTCTTCCTCGCCTTCGATCCGGTACGCGTACGCGTAGCCGATCACCAGATCACCCAACAGCCGATCGGTTCCGCCTGTGCCGTCCAGATTGCCGGACCGGGCATCGTCCGTACGGTCTTCTATCGTGACCAGCAGGCCGGGTGGGGACGGGTGCACGCGTGTATACAGCCACCGGTCCAACGACGGAGCATATTCGACGAAGGAAACGGGCCGCTGTTCCTGAACCGCCCGCCGGGCTTCCGAACGGAAGCGAAGCAACCGTTCCTGGGGGAAAACATCCCACACGTACTCGTGGATGACCGCTTCCGGGGGGCGTCCCACGAATTCCAGGAAGGGC
>JARRJS010000288.1:0-1685 GCA_037388885.1 Gemmatimonadota bacterium | reverse complement strand
AACCTGCCGTTCTTCCCCATCGTGTACTACGGCATCCTCAAGGCCGGCGCCGTGGTCGCGCCACTCAACGTGCTCCTGAAGGCGCGCGAGATCGCGTACCACCTGAAGGACTCGGACGCCGTGGCGTACTTCGTGTTCGAGGGCACGCCCGAGCTGCCGATGGCCGCGGAGGGGGCGAAGGCCTTCGAGGACTGCCCGACGTGCCGCGAGCTGGTGGTCATGACGGCCGATCCGGCCGCCGCTGCACCCGTCGAGGGCGCCACCACGCTCGGCGCCATCCTGGCCTCGCAGGAGCCGCTCCGCGACATCCATCCCAGCGTGGCCGACGACACCGCCGTCATCCTCTACACCTCGGGCACCACCGGCCAGCCCAAGGGGGCCGAGCTGAGCCAGCTCAACATGGTGATGAACGCCATCCATAGCAACGGCCTGGTGCTCTCCAGGGACATCCCGCCGCAGGAGCACGCCTTCCTGATGGCCCTGCCGCTGTTCCACTCCTTCGGCCAGACGGTGGGCATGAACAGCATGTTCTACGGCGGCGGTAGCATCAGCATGCTGCCGCGCTTCGACCCCGCACAGGCGCTGAAGCTGATGCTGGCGCACCGCATCACCGTCTTCGCCGGCGTGCCCACCATGTACTGGGCGCTGCTGAACGCCGCCTCCGACCTCACCGACACGCAGATGGCGGAGCTCCGCAGCCATCTCGCCTTCGCGGTCAGCGGAGGCGCGGCCCTGCCCGTCGAGATCCTGAGCCGCTTCGAGAAGGTGTACGGCATCGGCATCATGGAGGGCTACGGCCTCTCCGAGACCAGCCCGGTGGCCAGCTTCAACCACGCCGACCGCGAACGCCGCCCGGGCACCGTCGGCCAGCCCATCTGGGGATGTGAGATGCGCATCGTCGACGAGAACGACCAGGACGTGCCGATGGGCGAGCCCGGCGAGATCGTCATCCGCGGCCACAACATCATGAAGGGGTACTACAAGCGCCCGGAGGCCACCGCCGAGGCCATGCGCGGCGGCTGGTTCCACTCCGGCGACATCGGCGTGGTCGACGGCGACGGCTACTTCAGCGTGGTCGACCGCCTGAAGGACATGATCCTGCGCGGCGGCTTCAACGTCTACCCGCGCGAGGTCGAGGAGGTGCTGCTCACCCATCCCGACGTGTCGCTGGCCGCGGTGGTGGGGGTGCCGCACGAGCAGCACGGCGAGGAGATCAAGGCCTTCGTGGTCCTCAACGACGGCGCCAGCCTCACGGCCGAGGCGCTGATCGCCTGGAGCAAGGAGCAGATGGCGGCGTACAAGTACCCCCGCCTGGTGGAGTTCCGAAGCGAGCTGCCGATGAACGCCACCGGCAAGATCCTGCGGCGCCAGCTACGCGACGAAGGCTAGCGGGGCCCGCGCTCAGCGCGTGAGGTGGCCCCCGCCCATCGGCAGCCAGGCGCCGGCCACGAACAACGCCATGTCGCTCGACAGCCGGACGACGCGATCCGCGACCCCTTCGGAGCGGCCCAGCCGGCCGCTTGGGTCCAGCGCCGCGATGCCGTTCATGACCGCCTCGTCTCGCCCGAGCGGGGCGAGCATGGGCGTTGGCCGGCCGCAGCCGGCTACCACAGCCGTAGCCCGGGCACCCCAACCTGGGTGGTGAACAGGCGCGCCAGCGTCGGCAGATACGCCACACACACCAC
>JARRJS010000287.1:0-1685 GCA_037388885.1 Gemmatimonadota bacterium | reverse complement strand
TCCGGAAACCGCCGGTAGATCCGAACGTGCAGCAGCGTCTCGGCCGAAGGGCGCTTGCTCGTATCGAGGGCATCACCGTCGGCGTCGACCAGCATGATGTCGTCATCGTCGAGCTCACCCTTGTGGCGACCCGAGACCGTAATGGCGATGCGGCCGTCGTCGAGGCGTGCCGAAAAATTGCCGCTGGTCGCCGGCACCCAGCCGCGCTCGTACAGCCGCCTCCCGGCCGTCACGAGCTGACCGGTCATATCCTGAAATGCGTAGTGATGCTGGTCCACGATGTCTCCCGACGCCCGCCGGCGGCCGACCGTCCGGCCGATAGCGGCCTAGTGTGCACCGGAACGCACGGGGGTGCAACGCGCCGGCCGGCGCGCTCAGCGGGGATGGCCGGCCGTAACCGCCTGCCTGAAGGACCGTGGATTGGCGGCCAGGTGGGAATGGAATTGCTCGCTGCAGCGCCGCCAGGAGTACTTCAAGGCGTGCTCACGGCAGGCGGCGCCATCGAGCGTCAGCGCGCGCTGCACGGCCCGGCCGAGATCTTCGTCCAGGGCTCCGGTCACGCCATCGACCACCACGTCCAGCGGACCGGTGACGGGATAGGCGGCGATCGGCACACCGCAGGCCATCGCCTCGAGCATCACCAGGCCTAACGTGTCGGTCCGGCTGGGAAAGACGAATACGTCGGCGCCGGCCAGGGAACGAGCCAGCTCCTCGCCGAAACGAAATCCCGTAAACCGCACCTCGGGGTGGCGCGCCTGCAGCGCCGGCAGGTCCGGCCCGTCGCCGACCACGTGCTTGGTTCCCGGCAGGTCCAGTGACAGGAACGCCTCGATGTTCTTCTCCACAGCCACCCGCCCCATGTACATCAGAATCGGGCGCTCGCCCGCCTCATCGGCGCGCTCGCGCGGACGAAACAGGTCCGTATCGACGCCGCGGGACCAGATGACCAGGTTACGAAAGCCCCACTTGACCAGCTCTTCGCGCTGGTGGTCGGTGGGTACCAGGGTGCGCGCCGCCGCGCCGTGGAACCAGCGCAGGTAGGCGTAGCACCAGGCAACCGGAATGGGCAGGCGCATATGCAGGTACTGGGGAAACTGCGTGTGGTAGGACGTGGTGAAGGCCAACGCCCGGCGCTGGCAATAACGGCGCGCGGCGAGCCCAAGCGGGCCTTCGGTGGCGATATGCACGGCCTCGGGCCGGAACTCGTCCAGCAGGCGAGTCAGGCGCCGACGCGGCCACAGCGAGAGCTGGATCTCCGGGTAGGTGGGACAGGGCACAGTACGAAACGATGCTGGCGTCACGAACCGGACCTCGTGGCCCATGGCCTCGAGGCTTTCGCCCGTCTTGGTAAGCGTCGTCACCACGCCGTTGACCTGCGGTTGCCAGGCGTCAGTGACGATGGCGATCCTCATGCGACCTTGTCGTCGGCCGTCTTCAGACCGGCCGCCGCACCCGCATCGTCCGCGCGGCGCACCGTATGCACTTCCTCGGACCAGTGCAGAAGTTCCAGTGTACCGTCGTGGCGTTCGACCAGGGCCGTGCAGCTCTCCACCCAATCGCCGTCGTTGCAGTACAGCACGCCGTTTAGCTCGCGCATTTCGGCGCGGTGGATATGTCCGCAGACCAGACCGTCGACGTCCTGGCGCACGGCCTCGTGCGCCACAGCCTCTTCGAAACGGCTGATG
>JARRJS010000286.1:0-1696 GCA_037388885.1 Gemmatimonadota bacterium | reverse complement strand
GGGGCACGCCGCTGACATCGGCGCGCACGCTGCTGGAAGGCGACACGACAGACGTGTCGGTGGACGTAGGCTCGTTCCGCACGGAAGGTCGCACGTGGGGCATCGTGAGCCGGAGCCCGCACTTCTTCGAGCGCATGACGTGGGTCATCCAGGGCGACTCGCTAGCGAAACTGGACCTGCCGCTGGACGCGGAAGCGGACGTGGTGGGTGACCGGCTCGTCGTGTACCTGCGCTCTCCGTGGAAGGTGGACGGGCAGGAGTACGACCCGGGCAGCCTCATCGCGACGTCGCGCGACGGCTTCCTGGCCGGCGGCCGCGACTTCCAGCTGATCCTCAAGCCGGGCCCGCGCCAGACCATCGAGGGCATGCGCACCACGCAGCACTACCTGCTGGTGAGCATGCTGGACGAGGTGCGGCCGAAGTTGCTGCGCTACCGGTACGCGGACGGCGCGTGGAAGGCCGACACCATCCCGGTGCCCGACTTCGGCAGCGCGCGTGTGGTGGCGACGTCGTCCCAGAGCGACCGCTTCTTCCTGTCCTTCAGCGGCTTCACGCAGCCGTCGACGCTGTACCTGGCCGACGCGGACGGCTCGCTCAAGGAGATCAAGCGGTTGCCGGCGCAGTTCGACGCCAGCGGGCTGGTCACGGAGCAGCACGAGGCGACCTCCAAGGACGGCACGAAGATCCCGTACTTCATCGTGCACCGGAAAGGCATGCAGCACGACGGCACCAACCCGACGCTCCAGTACGGCTACGGCGGCTTCGAGATCTCCCTGACGCCCAGCTACAACCCGCTCATGGGCGTGAACTGGCTGGCCCGCGGCGGCGTCTACGTGCTGGCCAACATCCGGGGCGGCGGCGAGTTCGGCCCGAGCTGGCACCGGGCGGCCATGAAGGAGCACCGGCAGCTCGCATACGACGACTTCATTGCCGTGGCCGAAGACCTGATCCAGCGGAAGATCACCTCGCCCGCACACCTGGGCATCATGGGCGGAAGCAACGGCGGCCTCCTCATGGGCGTCATGCTGACGGAACGGCCCGACCTGTGGAGCGGCGTCGTCATCCTCAACCCGCTGCTGGACATGAAGCGCTACAGCCACCTGCTGGCCGGCGCCAGCTGGATGGCCGAGTACGGCAACCCGGACATCCCCGCCGACTGGGCCTACATCAGCAAGTACTCGCCCTACCAGAACATCAAGCGCGGCGTCAAGTACCCGACGCCGTTCATCTACACCGACACCCGCGACGACCGCGTGCACCCCGGCCACGCACGCAAGTTCGCTGCGAAGCTGGAAGCCGATGGCCACAAGGCCCTGTTCTTCGAGAATACGGAGGGCGGGCACGGCGGTGGCGTCACGCCGGCGCAGCGGGCCGAGCAGCAGGCGCTGATTTACACGTACTTGTGGAGCCGATTGGGGGGGCAGTAGGGGCGCGATGGGCAGGCCGCCTGAGGGAGTGAGGGCGGGCCGACCCGTGACCGACGACCGATGACCGACGACCGCCGCTCGTTCGCGGCGGTCGTCGGTTTCCAGGCGCATAGCGGCAGGCGTCGAGGCGTGCGCCGAGTTCGTCGGGGCGCTTCGCGTTGCGCCGTCGGTCCCGGCGCACGAAAGATCGCGGCGTACGCGGGGAAGCCAGCGACACGCCGGCCACCCGCGCACGCCGCGACCCGACGACGGTCGTCGGTCATCGGTCG
>JARRJS010000285.1:0-1729 GCA_037388885.1 Gemmatimonadota bacterium | reverse complement strand
GCACGTTCGCCGACGTGAGCAAGGCGAAGCGGGTGCTGGGCTACCAGCCGAGCATGACGGTGGAGGAAGGCATCCCGCGGTTCGTGGAGTGGCTCCGGGCATGGCGGGCTGCCAGTGGAGAGTGACTCACCGGGCTACGCAGGGAACAAACGGTCACACGAAGACACGGCAGCCTTGCCGGGCATTCAAGTTGACAAACCATCTTCACCTGGAGGTTGTGGTGCCGCATTCGAGTTCCGCGGGGAAGAGCCTGTTCTTCGTGTTCTTCGTGTCTTCGTGTGACCGTTGTCGGTCGAATCTTCCGGAGATCCTGCCATGAACGACGAACACAGTCTTCGTGTGCTCATAACGGGTGCCGCGGGGTTTCTGGGCTCCCACCTGACCGACCGCTTCATCCGGGCCGGTCACCGCGTGATCGGCATGGACAACTTCCGTACGGGGTCGCCGGACAACATCGCGCACCTGATGGGGGAGAAGCGATTTCTGTTCGTGGAGCACGACGTCACGAACTACATCTACGTGGAGGGCTCGCTGGACGGCGTGCTGCACTTCGCGAGCCCGGCGAGCCCGGTAGACTACCTGGAGTTTCCCATCCCGACGTTGAAGGTGGGCAGCCTGGGGACGCACAAGACGCTGGGTCTGGCGAAGTCGAAGGGCGCGCGGTTCCTGCTGGCGTCCACGTCGGAGGTATACGGCGACCCGCAGGTGCACCCGCAGACGGAGGACTACTGGGGCCACGTGAACCCCATCGGCCCGCGGGGCGTGTACGACGAGGCGAAGCGCTTTGCGGAGGCCATGACCATGGCCTACCACCGCTACCACGGGGTGGACGTTCGTATTGCGCGTATCTTCAACACCTACGGCCCGCGCATGCGGCCGGCGGACGGGCGGGTGGTGAGCAACTTCATCGTGCAGGCGCTGCGGGGCGAGCCGCTCAGCGTGTACGGCGACGGCTCACAGACCCGGTCGTTCTGCTACGTGGACGACGAGGTGGAGGGTATCTACCGGTTGTTTATGTCGGACCACGTGGGGCCGGTGAACGTGGGCAACCCGGACGAGTTCACCATCCGCCAGCTGGCGGAATCGGTGATCGAGCTGACGGGCTCGTCGTCGGGCATCGAGGAGCACCCGCTGCCCACCGATGACCCGAAGGTCAGGCGGCCGGACAGCGGCCTGGCGCGGCAGCTGCTGGGTTGGGCGCCAGAGGTGGACCTGCGGGGTGGACTGGAGAAGACGATCCCGTACTTCCAGCGCCTCGTCGAGAAGCGCGACGCGACGGCGCGGGTGATGAACGGGGGTTGACGCGACGTGGCGGACGGCGGAGGACCTGTAGGGCGTCTTCGTCTTCGGGGTCGTCTTCGTCTTCGTTCGGGGGTGCGTGTCCGGTCCTTGCCGGTTGCGTCGTAGGCGCTCAGTCGCCGGCCATGTCGGCGGCGGTGTGTTCCAGGTAGCCGCGATCTCCGAGGAAAGCCACGATCAGGTCCACGCACTCCTTCACGGTGCCCTGCCCAGTGGGCAACACCAGTTCCGGGTTCCGCGGCGTCTCGTAGGGCGCGGAGACGCCGGTGAAGTCCGGGATCTCGCCTGCCCGCGCCATGCGGTAGAGGCCTTTGGGGTCACGGGCCTCACACACTTCCAGGGGCGCGTCCAGGAAGACCTCGATGAAGTCGCCTTCCGCCATCATGGCACGCACGCCGTCCCGGTCGGCGCGGTACGGTGAGATGAACGC
>JARRJS010000284.1:1179-2928 GCA_037388885.1 Gemmatimonadota bacterium | reverse complement strand
TGACCGCGGTAACGCCGAACTTCTCCTTGAACGCCTCGACAAACTCCGCCAGCTCGATGACGGTCATGTTGCCGATGGCTTCGAGCAGCTCTTCCTTGTTCGCCATTTCGCTTCTTCCTATGAAACGGATGAGGGTTTACTCGTTGTCCTTCCGGGCGCGGAGCGCCTCCAGCAGTCCCACGAACTCGCTCAGCATGCCCTGCATGAGGAACGCCAGCTGAGAGAGCGGCGCCTGCATCGCACCCGCGAGCTCAGCGTAGAGCTGCTCCCGGGACGGCAACGCGGCCAGACGCTTCACCTGGTCGGTCGACATCTCCAGCCGATCGACCACACCCACCTTCACGGTCGGCCGGTCTTCGTGCTCCTTCGCGAAGTCGGCCAGCACCTTGGCCGCCGTGACGGCATCGTCACGGCCGAAGACCAGGCCCGTCGGGCCCGTGAAGAACGAGGCGATATCCGGCAGCTCGAGCCCCTCCAGGGCCCGGCGCGCAATGGTGTTCTTCACGACGACGTACTCCACGCCCGCAGCCCGCAGGCGCGCGCGCAGATCGGTCATCCCCTTGACGTTGATCCCCGTGAAGTCGGTAAGGTAGAACGCCGTGGCCCCGTTCATCTTGGCGGCCAGGTCGTCCACCTTCTTCTGCTTCTGCTCGATCACCGTGCTCATCACGCAGCCACCCGCCGATAGAGATTGGGATCCAGGCGGACACCGGGGCCCATCGTGCTGGACACCGCGACCGTCTTCACATACGTGCCCTTGGCGGCCGCCGGCTTCGCCCGCACCACCGTGTCCATGAACGCCGCCAGATTCTCCGTCAGCTGGTCCACCTCAAAGGAGACACGACCAATAGGCGCGTGCACGTTCCCCGTGCGGTCCACGCGGAACTCGATCTTGCCCGCCTTGATCTCGTTCACCGCCTTGTCCACGTCCATGGTCACCGTGCCCGCCTTGGGCGTGGGCATGAGCCCGCGCGGACCCAGCACCCGGCCCAGCTGGCCGACCTGCCCCATGACGTTGGGCGTCGCCACCGCGACGTCGAAATCCAGCCAGCCTTCCTTGATCTTGTCGACGTACTCCATGCCCACGAAGTCCGCGCCGGCCTCCTCCGCAGCGCGGGCCCTGTCGCCTTCGGCGAACACCAGAACCCGCACCGATTTGCCCGTCCCGTGCGGCAGCACCACCGTGCCACGCACGATCTGGTCCGCGTGGCGCGGATCGACGCCCAGCCGCACCGACACCTCCACGGTCTCGTCGAACTTCGCGAACGCCGCTTCCTTGACCATCTGCAAGGCCTCGCGCGGTTCTGCCAGGAAGCCCCCACCCTGGGGAACCCTGCTGGCCGCGCCCCGGAACTTCTTCCCGTGCTTCGGCATCAGTCCACCACCTGGAGGCCCATGGACCGCGCCGTGCCTTCCACCATGCGCATCGCCGACTCCACGCTCGCCGCGTTCAGGTCCGGCATCTTCAGCTCCGCGATCTCCCGCACCTGGTCACGACGCACCTGCCCGACCTTCTCCCGGTTGGGCTCCGACGACGCCTTGTCGAGGCCGGCGGCCTTCTTCAGCAGGAAAGCCGCGGGCGGCGTCTTCGTGATGAATGTGAACGAACGATCCGCGAAGACCGTGATCTCCACCGGAATGACCGTGCCGGCCTGCTGCTGGGTCTTGGTGTTGAACTGCTTGCAGAAGTCCATGATGTTCACGCCGTGCTGCCCCAGCGCCGGCCCTACCGGAGGCGCAGGATTGGCC
>JARRJS010000284.1:0-1108 GCA_037388885.1 Gemmatimonadota bacterium | reverse complement strand
CGCTCTACTTTTCAGGTAGCAGGGCGGCCGCGCTTCGCACGGCCTCGCAGGTGGCAGCTTTCGTGCTCGCCTGCGTGCGCTCGTTCATCGTTGGGCACGTGCCGTCGCGGCGGTCGCGTCGCCGCTCGCTTGCCCCTTGCAGCCCGCTCCGCGGCGTACCCAGCACCGGTTGCGCTCAACCGGTCCCTTGCGGCCCCCACGAGGCCCGGCGCTGCTACCTCCAGGCGGCGCGCCAGCGCCGCCGCCCTGCAAGCGCGGCTGATGCGGCGGCGCAGCCGACGCACCGGCCGCGCGACCGGGCTACTGACGGCAGCTGCTGTCAGTAGCCCTTCAGCTGCGTATAGTCCAACTCCACCGACGTGGGACGACCGAACAGGCTCACCTCCACCTTGACCTTCCCCTTGTCGGCGTACACTTCCTGCACCGTTCCGTTGAAGTCCTTGAACGGACCCTCCGTCACCTCGACAACCTGCCCCACGTGGAACGGGATCTCCTCCTCCGCGCCTTCCTCCACTTCCTGTACCGGCGCTACGCCCAGGATCTTGTTGATCTCGTCCTCGTGCAGCGGCTGAGGCTCCTTGCCCGAGCCCACGAACTTGATCACGCCCTGGATGTTGTTGACCACGTGCATGGTGCGCTCGTTGTAAAGCATCTTCACCAGCACGTAGCCCGGGTAGAGCCGCCGCGTCACCATCACCCGCTTGCCGTTGCGGATCTCCGGCACATCCTGCGTGGGGACGATGACGTCCTGAATCTCTTTCTCCTCCGGCGCCTCTCCCGTCTCCTCCGCGATGCGGCGTTCGATGAGCTTCTTGACCTTGTTTTCGTGGCCCGAGTACGTCTGAATGGCGTACCAGCGCGGTTCATCGCCCATGTCTCAGCCCGCGAAGATCTTGATGACCGCGTTGAAGGCGCCACGGACGACCAGGTCCATGACCCAGATGATCGCCGACACGATGAGTACGAAGATCAGGATGACGAAGGTGGAGTTCCGCAGCTGTGGCCAGTCGGGCCACGTCACCTTCTTCATCTCCTCGACCATCTCGTCGAACCACTGCTTTGTGCCGGCCACCGATGGCATGTTCGTCGTGCTCCCCGATCGTTGGGT
>JARRJS010000283.1:0-1755 GCA_037388885.1 Gemmatimonadota bacterium | reverse complement strand
CTCGCCGACGACGAGGCCGTCCGACTGTATGAGGCCGTGGACAACCGGACGGCTTTCACCGGAACCGTCACCCTGCCACCCGGCTGCACGGGAACACGCATGCCGCCGGGTTCCCAGCCCGAGGTCGACACCACGCACATCCTCAAAACCCGAAGCCGGCTCGGTCCCGACGGCAGCGTGCGATGGGAACGACCTGCCGTGCGGCGCGCCGTCGCAAAAGCGGCTCACGCGGGCCTCGAGATTCGCCAGGCCATGAGCCTCCAGGACTACCGCGCCTACTACCAGGTGTATGCGGATACGCTCGATCGATGGGGCGATCACGCAACAAGCCGCTATCCGTGGACGTTGTTCGAGACCGGGTACGCAGCTTCCGAACGCACGCCCGGAGCCATTCGCCTGTGGTTGGCCACCCTCGGACCTGCCGTGGTGGCCGGCATGTGGGTCTTTTATTGGAGGGAGAACGCCTACTACTGGCATTCCGCGGTCCTTCGTAGTCACATGAAGCTGCGGCCCATGGACCTGCTGGTCACGGCCGTCACCGAGCACGCCGCACACAACGGCTTCTCCAGTTTCGACCTCATGCCCAGCGGCGGTCACACCGGCGTCGCTCGATTCAAGGAGAAGTTCGGAGCGCAGCGCGTTCCCGTGCACCGCCTGCGCCGCGTCCGGCCTCTGCCCGCAGCTCTCGCTCGCGGCGTCGCTCGCGTTCGACAGTTGTTGCCCAACCCCGGATCTCCATGATCGGCGACCGTCTCCTCGCCGCCGTCGAGTCCGCGGCCGTTCGCGCGCTGCCCCTGCGGAACCGCTATCCTCCGCTCTTCTTGGTCGGCGTTCCACGCTCGGGCACGACCGTGGTCTTTCAACACCTGTTGAACCAGCGCCGCTTCGCCTACTTCCCCAACCGGACGCGCGGCCATCCGTGGTCCTGCATCACCCGGACGGCGTGGGGCCGCCTCGTGGATCGGTACGAGCAGTCATACGAAAGCCGGTTCGGCAACGTGGAAGGCGGGATGGGCCCCAGCGACGGCTGGGAGATCTTCCACCGCTGGTTCCCGCGCTACGAGCTGGACCGTCCGGTGGACGAAGCGCGGCTGCGCGATCTGAAGACGTTGGTGCGGGCGATGGAGTTGTTGTACCGGGCACCGTTTGCCAACAAGAACAACGCCAATTCGGTCCGGATCGGGCACCTGCGGGGCCTTTTCCCCGACGCCCTGTTCGTCCATGTGACCCGGGATCGAATCGACACCGCCTGTTCGCTGTTGGAGGCCCGGCGGCGACACGACGTGGGCCTCGGTGCATGGTGGTCGGCTGCGCCGCCGCAGTTCCTTCACCGGCGTTTCCGCGACGATGTCGAGCAGACGATGGCTCAGGTGCTGGGTATCGACGCCGCGATCCACGATGCGCTGGCGAACGCAGGAGCCCGGCGCATCGAATGCCGGTACGAGGAGTTCTGCGAGAATCCGGACGGTGTGGTGGACGTCGTCACGGCCGCGTATACGGACCGCGGCGTCGAGCTGCGACACCGGGACGGCGTGGCTCCGCCCGCCCTGACGCCGCGGCGCCGCGAAGCCTCGCCTGACCTGTTGGAGGAATTCCGGGACGCAGAACGGAAGTTGACGGGGGCGCTGCGGCCGGAAGCGGGTGCAGCGAAACCGCCCGTGCTCGGGCGTCCTGCGGACGACGTAGCCGCACGGGCACGCGTCCGTGAGTATGTGTCTCTCCACCCCGTCAGCCATCCGGGCCACGCGGTGACAC
>JARRJS010000282.1:0-3133 GCA_037388885.1 Gemmatimonadota bacterium | reverse complement strand
AGTGCGATGATGAACAGCGCGATGGGCGCGATGATGGACCAGAACGGGCCCTGGATGGGTGGTGACACGGGCATCGGTATCATCGTTCGTCGTCCCGGTGGTGGCGGCGCCAGCTGATGTAGGCGAACAGCATTCCCAGGAAGGATGCCACGTACGCGATGCTCATGCCGATGAGGGTAACGAGTCCGCGGTCCATGCTCAGCTCCCTTCCTGCGGTGCCGGGGTGGTGGGATGTTCGTCCTGCCAGCGCAGCTTACGCTCCAGTTCCACGAGGTATGCAGCCTGCTTCGCCTCGTATTCCTCGGACACGGCCCGCAACTTCGGGTCGATGACCCAGTAGAGCAGCAGCGCGAGCCCGATGCCCGCAATCAGCGTCAGCGCGCCGTCCGCCATGCCCAGCAGCAGGCGTGCCAAGCCGATCAGCACGAAGGCGTAAACAACGGGCGACAGCACGATGGCGATCCAGTCCTCACGACTCCACGAGTCGGCCTCTTCGGCCGTCCACTGTCGCCGTATCAAGGGGCGGTGGGTGGTGGTCGAACTCGAACTCGAATTCGAGTTCGAGACGAGCCCTCTGCGGACGGCTTCCCTATGTACCGGCCCCCACCACCCGATGGGCCGGGTCATGACGTAGTACTTCACCAGGTGGTCCATGCGCTCCGGCGCCGTGAGCAGCGTGGCAGGCAGGAACACGACGGCGCCCAGCGCCATGAGCAGCCAGAACTGGAGGTGGTCCGGCAGCACGGGCAGCACGTGGAAGGCAGGCAGCACCCAGACGACCAGCCAGGCGATGCCCAGATTGGCGATCCAGGAGGCCAGGTAGCCCCAGGCATTGAACCGCCACCACACGACTTGGAGGATGTTGGGCAGCCAGATGCCGGCCATCATGAGCCAGAGCGCGAAGATGAGCCACTGGGTGATCTCCTTCATCATGAGGCCGTAGAAGAAGGAGCCGATGAGCAGCACGGCGGTGGCGAGGCGGCCGACCCAAACCAGGGCACGCTCGCTGGCGTTCGGGCTGATGTAGCGCTGGTACAGGTCGCGGGTGAAGTAGAGTGCGCCCAGATTCAGGTGGCTGGAGATGGTGGACAGGTGGATGGCCAGGACGGCGCCGAAGAACACGCCCGCCAGGCCCACCGGCAGCAGCTCGAAGCCCATCTGGTACCAGCCCATCTCGGAGTCGGCCGTGCTGGTGATGTGCGGCAGCAGGACGAAGAACGCCACGATGCTGGCGCCCCAGAACGCGTTGCGGATGAGCGTCATGGCGCCGCCGGCCCAGATCCCGTAGCTGGCATCGCGCACGGTGCGCGCCGACTGGATGCGTTGCGCCTCCGCGTACCAGTCGATGCTGGTGCCCATGCCGAAGCCGCCAATGACCGCAATGACCAGCATGGTCACCCACCAGGCGACCGGGAAATCGCCCGTGAGCCAGCCCGTGAAGGCGAAGGCGTTCAGCCGCCATTCCTGGCCCAGGTTCGCCAGTCCGTGGGCCACGCCCGCCGGGCCGCCGGCCGCCGCGATGCCCACCAGCGACACCAGCACGATGGCGAACACGGCCACGATGCCCTGGAGGAAGTCGCCCATGACCACGCCCCAGTAGCAGAGCGGCCAGCCGAACGCCATGTTGGCTACCTTGCCCATGGCCATGCCCACCCAGCCCAGGATGAACATGTTCATGAACACCTGCCAGCCGGCCATCCAGCCGCGCAGCAGCTCGGCCGGAGGCCATCGAATCGGCTTACTGCCTGTGGAAGGCCACGGGCGACCCGCGCTACGTGGAGATGGGCTGGGCCATGTTCCGATCCCTGGTCGCCTACGCCCGCACCGACGCCGGCTACGCCCAACTGCGCAGCGTCATCACCATGGACAAGGCGGACGCCATGGAGCCGTTCTTCCTGGCGGAGCGGGCGCTCAGGGGATGGGCAGGTCGATCACCCTGTGGTTGCAGGTGTTCTCCAGCTCCATCACGAGGTCGTACGCCTCGTCCGGTTGGAAGGCGTAGTTGAACCCCACTTGCATTGAACCACCGTCGGCGGTGCCCGTGGTGGGCGGCACCACCACGGTGGTGGGCGCGGGCTGGGTGCGTTCCAGGTAGATCTCCCACATGTGGTACACCGGCGGCGCGTACCATTGCATGTTGACGCTGGTAGAGTCCACGTTCAGCACGGTGATGGCCGGCGCGGAGAGGATCGTGCCGTCGCAGAGAGTTTGTATCGTGGTCGTCTGCCCGTCCACGAACGTCACTTCCAGCGTGTAGCTGCCCTTGGACAGGCCGTCCGGGCGGTCGCTGAGCAGTTGGGTGGCCCTCAGGCTGTCACCCTCCGCCTCGAAGGCGCCGAGGATGGGCGTGCGGGTATTGTCGTCGGGCCACAGGACCGCCATGCTCTCGATCTTGGCCAGGTCCGCCGGAGGGACATTGCCCGGAAGCGATACCGTGAACCGCACCGCGACCTGCGAGTTCGACCCGTCGATGGTCGTTTGCGTGATTTCGTTTTGGGCCTCGAGCGAGAACTCGCTCGCCGGCACCGCCGGCTTCATAACGCCCTTGCACCCGGCCAGCGCCAGCACCACGAACAGCCCTCGCCATTTCAAACTGAGCATGTCACCCTCCTTCCCACGGCTCCGGAGCCTCCGCTTCCCTCACGGGATCGGGAACCGGACCTCCCGGTCATTGCACTTGTCTTTCACGCTTTTCGACAGGCACGCGAAGTTGATCTACCAGTGGTGGAAACGTCCGAACAGCGGAGATCGTGACAACCGGGTCGAATTGCCGGTCGACCTGCCTCGCGGGCGTTCAACTCACTGCCCGTTGTTCGCCATACGTGTTGTAAGGAGTGACGTGCCGGGAGCCGAAAACGTTGGCCGCGTCCAGGGGTCCGACGAAGACGGGGTCGCCCTCAGCGCCCTCGAGCAGCCGCCGGTCCGGCAGCGTGCCTCGCCGCGGGAGGGCGTCGGGGGCCTGCGCCTAGCGCCGCACTCCCGCGAAGTGCCGGTAGAGCGCAATGGTGGCGCCGAGTGCGATGATGAACAGCGCGATGGGCGCGATGATGGACCAGAACGGGCCCTGGATGGGTGGTGACACGGGCATCGGTATCATCGTTCGTCGTCCCGGTGGTGGCGGCGCCAGCTGATG
>JARRJS010000281.1:2633-4409 GCA_037388885.1 Gemmatimonadota bacterium | reverse complement strand
GCGCCTCCTCAGAACGTGAAGTCCACGCCAAAGAGGAACGTGCGCGGTATCGGAGTCGTGGCGAAGTCGACTCCGCGCGCCACCGTGTTGTTGGAGAACAGGTTGATCTCCGGGTCCAGCCCGGAGTAATTCGTCCAGGTGGCCAGGTTGCGGCCCGCGAGCCGGATGGTCATCCGGTCGGCGCCCAGCTTCTTCACCCAGTCGCCCTCGAACGGATAGCTGAGGCTGATCTCCCGCAGCTTCACGAAGCTGCCGTTCTCCACGTATTCCTCGTAGACCGAGATGCGGCCGTTGGGGTTCAGGCCGTAGTAGCGCGACGGCACCTGGCCGGACGCCTCCTGCTCCAGCTCCGCGCCGGCGCCGAAGTAGTCCGTGATGCGGCGCGTGAAGTTGGCGACCTTGTTGCCGAAGCGGCCATCCAGCAGCACCGAAAGCTGTGCCTTGCCGATGACGAAGTCGTTGCTGAACGACGCCGTCCACTTCGGGTTGGGATCGCCCAGGACCCGATAGGCGTAAGGCGTCGTCGTCACGCCGTTCACCGTAATGGTGTCGCGCGCGCGGAACGGCATGTTGTTGGACGGGCTGAGCGCCAGGCTGCCATCCGGGTTGCGCGCCCAGATGCCGCCGTAGAACATGCCCACCGGCTCCCCTTCGATGACCGCGTTCAGATAGCCGAAGACCAGCGTGTCCGCCGCCGTCACCAGCTTGGTCACCCGGTTGCGGTTCGCCGAGAACTGGAAGCGCGACCGCCAGGTGAAATTGTCCCGCGTCATGTTCACCGTGGTCAACGAAAGCTCCACGCCCTTGTTGGTCAGCTCGCCGATATTCTGCAGCTGGCTCTGGTACGCGGTGCTGGGTGGCAGCGGTACGCTCAGCACCAGGTCGGACGTCTTCTGGTTGTAGTACGTGAAGTCCACCTGCGCCCGGTCGTTCCACAGACCCAGCTCGAATCCGCCCTCAATCTCCCGCTGCCGCTCCGGCTTCAGGTTCGGGTTGCCCGCCAGCGTGCTGGCGATCAGGCCCGGATGCCCGGAATACGCCACGTTGTTGTAGTTGTTGAAGCGGTCGTACGCGCCCGGCGGCTGGCCACCTGTCTCACCCCAGGCTGCCCGCAGCCGCAGCGTGCTGATGGTGTTCCCCAGCCCGCTGTCCTTGAAGAACGGCTCTT
Organism: Gemmatimonadota bacterium; assembly: GCA_037388885.1. Taxonomy (GTDB): domain Bacteria; phylum Gemmatimonadota; class Gemmatimonadetes; order Longimicrobiales; family RSA9; genus JARRJS01. Next base: position 3,241 of record JARRJS010000281.1, on the reverse strand, counting down.
CGCCCAGCTCGTACGATACGCTCGCCCGCGGGAACCACTGCCAGCGCTGGTCCACGCCGAACGCCGACGACGCTTCCCGGTTCACGCCCGCCGTCAGGAACAGTCGGTCGGACACGCCCAGGCGCTCCTGGAGGAAATAGCCCAGGGTGCGCAGCTCCGTGATCGACTGGCTCGTGGCCAGCGTGGCACCGCCCACCACCTGCTGGCCGGGCGGCAGGTCCCGGGCCGTCGACGCGATGATCTCCATCCGGTCATTCGTGTACCGCAGGCCGGCCGTGCTGTTCAACGTCAGCGTGGGCGTGAGGTTGTCATCCTGCGTCAGTGTCAGGTCGTGGTTCATCTGGCGCGAGAAGCGCACCGGGTTCTCGATCACGCCCGTGAACGTGGCGCTGGTGGAGAACGGCGGCTGCAGATAGGTGTTCTCCTCGCGGTAGTCGTCCAGGCCCAGCCTGTAACGCACTGTGAAACCGGCGCCGGGTTGCAGGATGCCCTCCACGCCACCGATGAAATGCGTGGTGTTGTCCGTGGCTTTCCAGTTGTGGATCACGTCCATCGGATTGCCGCCCAGAATAGGGTCGTACGGGTAGCGCCCAAGATTCGGATCGATC
>JARRJS010000281.1:0-2626 GCA_037388885.1 Gemmatimonadota bacterium | reverse complement strand
GATCAACGTCGTCAGCACGCCCTGCGTCTGCTCGCCTTCCGGCAGCAGGTTCTTGTCGGACTGGATAAAGCTGCCGTCCGCGGTGAGCTGCAGGTGGTCACCCAGCATCTGGGTGAGGTTCACCCGAGCGTCGGTGTCCTTCGCCGACGAGCCCCGCACGATGCCCTCGTTCGAGCGGAAGCCGCCGGACACGTAGTACGTGGTCCCCGCGTTTCCGCCCGAGACCGACATGTGGGTGTTGCTGCCGTACGCCGTGCGCCACAGCTGGTCCTGGTAGTCGTAGCGCGTCACCGGCTCTCCCACCGAGTCCGCCAGGCCGAACGCCACGTCGGCGTAAACGGCCGTCGGCGCCATGTTCAACGAGTACTTCTTGGGCGTCGCTCCGACCGTGACCTCCGTCGACGCCGAGATGCGCGGCGCGCCCTGCTGGCCACGCTTCGTGAAGATCTGGATCACGCCGTTGTTCGCCTTCGAACCGTACAGCGCCGCCGCCGCCGCACCCTTGATCACCTCGATGTGGTCGATGTCCTCCGGCGAGATGTCCGACAGCCGGCTCGCCAGCGCCGCACCGCCCCGGCCCGCGTTCGCGCCCAGGCTGATAAGGGCGTTGGAGTTGTTGTTCACGATCACTCCGTCCACCACGATCAGCGGCTCGGCACCGCCCAGGATCGAGCTCGTGCCCCGTAGCCGGATGCTCACACCGCCGCCCGGTTGGCCGTTGTTCTGGCTGATCAGAGCGCCGGTCACCCTACCCTGCAACGCCACGGCTACCGACGGCGCGCCCGGCGCGTCGTTCACCTCGGCCCCCGGCACCGACGAGATCGCGTTCCCGACTGTGCGCCGCTCCGTCGGCGCGCCCGTGCCGGTCACCACGATCTGGCTCAGCTCCACCGCTGTCTCCTGCATCGACACCGGCGCTACACTCACCGTCGACTCCGCACCGAGCGTTATGTCGCGGGTCTCCGTGCTCCGCCCGATGAACGTGAACACCACCGTGTAGCTCCCCGGCGCGACATTCACGTTCAACAGGAACTTGCCCGACGGATCCGTGATCGTGCCGAAGTTCGTGCCCCGCAGGGCCACCTGCGCACCCGCCAGCGGCTGACCACCCGGCATCGCCGTCACCGACCCGGTGATGGCGTAGCTCCGGGTGGCCTGCGCCGACGCCGGCGCATACGAAAGGGCCGACGCCGCGACCATCGCGATCGCTAGCATCGGTCCCATCACGTGGTTTCTTCGCATGGGAGCGTCTCCGTTCTGTTCCACCGTTCCTGGTCGATTGCACGCGCCGGCATCAGCCGGACGCGGTCCTGCGGACCAACGGTTCCTTGGCATGGGGATTTCGAAAGGTTACGGGGATGTCACGTGAACGCAACAAACATGAGTTTATGGCGTCGGCAGCGCAACACTCGCCTTGCCGGCCGGCCGGGGGTAATCCGTGTTCGGTTCGCCTGGACAGTGACGGGGAGAGTGGGGTGAGCAGTGCCGTCTCCCTTTCACTGTCCAGGTACGGGAACCTGCCTCCGCCGGGAACGAGAACGGGCGCCCGGAACCCGGCGGGCGCCCGTCTCCCCATCACTGTCCGGGCGCCCGGAACCTGCTTCCCCTGCGAGCGAGCCGGGCGCACTCAACTCAGCCACCGACGGAATCCGGCGGCACAGTGGCCACTTCCGGTACGGGCTCCTGCAGCCCGTTCTGCCCGTTCTGCCAAGCCGTCACCGTGTCGGCGAAGGTGCGGGCGAGCTCGGCGAGGTCCAGCGGCTCCGACGGGGCGGCGTCGGCCCGGGCCTGCACGCGGTCCAGGCTGACCTGGGCCTTGTCGTAGTCGGTCCGGACGGCGAGAGCGGCCTTGAAGGCATCGGCAGCTTCTGCGAGATGCCCGGTGCGCTCCAGGGCAATGCCCAGGTTGTTCTGGAACCGTGCCACGTCGGGGCGCAGCTCGGCGGCGCGCGCCAGCGGCGGCAGGGCCTCCTCGTAGCGGCCCTCACGGATCATGAGCAGTCCCAGATTGTTCATGGTCCACGCGTCCCGGTGGTCGAGGCCGAGGGCCATACGGTACGCCGCCACCGCGTCATCCACCTTGCCCAGCTCGGAGCGGACGTTGCCCAGCACGCGCCACGACTCGCCAGACAGGGAGTCCAACGCCAGCGCGCCTTCGGCCGGTTCCAGCGCGTCGGACGCTTTCCCCTCCTCCAGCAGCACGCGAGCCAGGTTCAACAGCCCCTTCCTGTGGTCAGGCGCCAGCTCCAGCGTCTTCCGCAGCGCCGCCTCCGCCCGCTCGTGGTCGCCGGCGCGCCATGCGGCGATCCCTTCCATGTAGGGACCCCACGGGTTGTCCGGGTGCTGCTCCGCGTATGCCTGGAACAGGTCGGCGGCCTGGCCGTAGTCCCCGGACCGGAAGACCTGCTCCGCGCCGCCGTACGACACGACCACCGGCGTAGGCGGAGCGGGCGCCGCCACCGGCGCGACATCGCTCGAAGACGCGACCGTGGCCGTCGCGGCCACGGGGTGCGCCGCCACTGGTTGCACGGCGTCGTTCGCCTTGCTGCTCCGCACGGGCGCCGAACGCTCGTCGCGCCCGCACGCCGCCACGGTGACGACCAGCAGCCCGGCCGCCAGCGCGCTC
>JARRJS010000280.1:0-1792 GCA_037388885.1 Gemmatimonadota bacterium | reverse complement strand
GGCGTCGTGTTCGACGTGCGTGCGAACCGGGGCGGCTTCGTGAACGCGTACGCCATCGACGTGCTGGCGCGGCAGGGCTACATCACCATGCAGGAGCGGGGGCACCCCATCGCGCCGGCCCGGAGCATCCTGGGCCAGTGGGCGCTGGAGCGGCCCACGGTGCTGGTGACCAACCTGAACAGCCTGTCGGACGCCGAGGACTTCACGGAGGGTTACCGTGCGCTGAAGCTGGGCCCCGTCGTGGGTGGCCCGACGGGCGGCTGGATCATCTTCACCTGGGGCATGCGGCTGGTGGACGGGTCGTCGTTCCGCATGCCGCACAGCATGATCCGGGGCGCCGACGGCGGGCCGATGGAGCTGCATCCGCGGCCGGTGGACATCACGGTGATCCGGCCCCTGGGCGAGTCCTACAGCGGGCGGGACTCGCAGCTGGACGCGGCGGTGAAGGCGCTGCTGGCGAAGATCGGGTCGTAGGGCGCCCTTCAGGCCCAGGCTTCTGTTGCGGGCCTCGGCGGGCGGGTCCGGTTTCCCGGGCTCGCCCATCGGGGCTTGCCCCGCCCCGGGGCCTCGATCGGCCAGCGCCGGTGGCATGACTCGCTCGCTTCGCTCGCTCAAACAGGATGCCGCCGTCGGGCCCGATCGGGCCCCGGCCACCCCACCCCATCACCACGGGGCTCGCCCGGGAAACCCGGCCCGGCCGTTCTTGAGGACCGCAGAAGAGCCCGGGCGCGCTGCCCGGTCCCATCCCCGCTCTCGCCAACCTCCATGCCGCGGACAACTACGGGTTACGGAGGGGCGGATTCTCCGTGCGGCCGATTTTGCGGTGCGGGCGCGTGTCCATCTGGCCGCCAGCTTGGGCGCGCCACGCGCCCGCTCTCCCACTCTCCCCGGTGGGGTCGGGAAGGGAGGCGAGGGTCTCCCGCTCAACTGAGGGCGCCTCGCCATCGAGGTCCGCCCGTTGTGTGACCTTTCACCCAATTGGCCCGTCTCGTCCCAGGGACGGGGACGGTCGACGGGGCCACCTGTCACCGGAGCGCGCCCGAGACGGCGGGCGCCCCCTCTCCTGCCTTGCGGTTCCGGAGGCGCCAAAAAATCCGTGCGGCACCAACCCGGCCGGCATCCTACCCCGGCCGTCATCCTACCCGCAGGCCGGGGCGGACCGCGTCACAAGGAAGTTATCATGATCGGAAGGATGCGTGCTGTTGCGCTTGCTTCGGTTGTGCTGGTCATCGCCGCGGGTTGCAGCGACAGCTCCGGCCCCCTCTCAGCCGCCCGCAACCTCGTGGGCACCTGGACGACGGCCTTCCCCGTCCCCGTCTACTTCGACAACACGTGGTGCAGCACGTCGCCGACGACGGTGTTGTCGCAGGACTGGGACGCGACCTGGGTGATCACGAAGGGCGACAATGACAACACCGTCAACATCCAGATGAACTTCTCGACGTCGAACAGCCAGAACCTCGGCGGGTGCCCCGACACGGGTGTAGTGCCGGAGGTGTCGCCCTTGTTCCTGACGGGCAACATCAGCGGCTCGAAGATGACCCTGATGGCCGGCCAGGATTCCGCGGGCGTGTTCGACTTCACCACGGACAACATCCAGGGCGACTTCGACTACACGTGGTGCGAGCTCGACTGCCAGCGCGAGCATTCGGAGAACCGGACGTTCATACTCGGCAAGCAGTAAGGGTGGCCCGGGTTCCTCCCGGACGCCCTTCGGGGCTCACCCTTCTCCGGGGTCTCGATCGGCCGGCGACAGCGGCATAACTCGCTCGCTTCGCTCGCTCAGACAGGA
>JARRJS010000279.1:0-1800 GCA_037388885.1 Gemmatimonadota bacterium | reverse complement strand
GGTCGAGCTCCCAGGGCACGTTGACCCACTCTTGTACGTTCGGCAACCGGTCGGTGTTCGCTGCGGGGGTGGACTCTGGCTGCTTGGGTTGCGCGGCGGTCGCCACCGGCGCGGTTCGAGCTGCCGGAGCGGACGTCGTGCCGCCCCCGCAGCTGGCAGCGAGCACCGCACCGAGCCAGACACCCCATCCCCTGGGAGGGGACGGCGCGCGGGTTCGCTGTCGCTCCAACACTCCATGCAAGCTAGCACCGGCGGCGGGAGTTCACAAGGCGCGTCGCGGGAAACATCCGCTCTCTCGAGCTCACCCGTCCTGCGCAGCAACGTTGGCCGCTTGGTCTGCGCCCAGGACAGGTGCAAGTCGGGGTACGCAATTCACGGGAGGTCAGCATGTCACCAAAGTCATCAAGCTGCTGGTTTAGTGTAGTTGCGCTGGGCCTACTCGCGGCCGTCGCCGCGTGCGGAGGACGTCCCCCTGAGGAGTCTTTGGGGCACGCGCATCAGGCGGTCCTCTACGACGCGGATGATCGCTACAACTACTACGAGGTGACACCCGGAGAACAAATGATCATGAACTCCGTCGCGCTCGTGGCGGATACGGACGCGCTCTCCACCGTCGGCGGCATCGAGTACCTCGATACCCAGCTGTCCGGGCTGTGCATCGGGCAGAAGTTCTTCGAGGAAGCGCGCACGGTGGGCGCCACGCCGGGCACGGCCTTTCTGATTGGCGACGGGCTCATGCTTTCGGCCCGGCACGTGGAACCTTGTGCGAAGGACGCACAGAACCAGCCCACCCGCGCCATCATCTTCCGCTACCAGATCGAGAACGCGGCTGACATTCTCACTCTGCCGCCGGTCTACTCTTCCGTGCTGGATCACGACAAGTACTTCTGCGACCAGGTGGTCGCGGAGAGTTCCGACGCGGACTGGATCGTCTTCACGGTGGATGACCCGGTGAAGCTCCGCCAAACGGGGCGGGTTCCTCTGGACGTACGCCGCCGCTTCGGGGATCTGACGGGCGAGCCGGTCGTTTCGGCAGGCCACTACTCCGGCTTCGCACAGAAGTTCTCGCGCGACGGCCGGGTCACCAGCACCTCCGACGGGTTCTTCGCCGCAGCGCTGGACGTCGGTGGCGGAAACAGCGGCGCACCGATCCTGGATGCCGACGACATGGTGGCCGGAGTCGTGCTCACGGGGCCTGCTCAGCAGAACACGGAGCCCGATCCGCTGCTTGTGTACTGCGACAACTGGATCAGCTGCCCGGCGAGCGGCTGCACCTCGCAGACGGGGCAGTGTCCTCCGGGGTGGCCGGGCTGCCCGGCAAGTCAGTTCGCCATCGGCGTGAACATCAACTCCGTACTCGACGGGCTGATCGAGCAGAACGCCAACGTGGACCTGGAGTACGTCGTGGTGCTGCTCGATCAGACAGGCAGCATGAGCGCGCCGGGCATGGCCGATGGTTTCTCGCGCTGGGACGACGCCATCAGTGCGGCCGCCGCACTGATCACGCTCGACGGGCTCAGCTCCTACCTGCCCCGCGCCTACTCGCTCTGGACGTTCAAGCGGGATGCCGAACAGGACGGGGCCGAGCAGGTCTGGCCCACGCCGGAGTCGACCGATTGCGGCGACTATGACGCAGAGACCGGCTTCTGCCGGCTGTCGGCGTTCAACGACTACGTGGACGTCGCCGCGGCGGTGGAGAACCTGCGCGAGAGCCACCGGGCCGTGCCCGATCCGGTGACGCCGTTGGCCGAGACCCTGTGCGAGAGCCTGGACCTGGTGCGGCGTCTGCCGGGCAGGAAA
>JARRJS010000278.1:0-1800 GCA_037388885.1 Gemmatimonadota bacterium | reverse complement strand
CGTCCAGGCCTTGGACGCCACGCTCTACGCCTATGCCCGAGGACTTCCAGCCTCCCATGGGCACGCGGTAGTCGGTCCTGGTGTGCCGGTTGACCCACGCGACGCCGCACTCGAGCTGCGACGCTACCTCCGTCGCCCGCGCCGTGTCGGCGCTCCATACGGAGCCCCCCAGCCCGTACGTGGTCGCGTTGGCCCGCCGCACGGCATCCTCGACGTCGGCGAACGGCATCACCGGAAGCACCGGTCCGAATTGCTCCTCATCCACAAGGCGGACGCCGTCCGACACATTCGTGACGATCGTCGCGGGATAGAAGTAGCCCGGTCGAGCCGGGCGCTGTCCGCCCGTCACGGCCTGGCCCCCCGCTGCCTTGGCATCGTCGACCAGCTCGGTGACGCGCTCCACCTGCATGGCGTTGCAAAGCGGGCCCATGTCGGTGTCGGGGTCCATGCCGTCGCCGAGCCTCAGCGAGCCGGCGCGCTCCGCCAGTGCTTCCACCAACGCCGGGTAGACGTGCTCATGGACGTACACGCGCTTCACCGCGATACACACTTGACCGCAGTTGAACGTGATCTGATCGATTAGGGCATCGGTGACCCGGTCAACGTCGACGTCATCCAACACGATCGCAGCATCGTTCCCACCCAACTCGAGCGTCACGCGCTTCAGGTCCTTGGCCGCCGCAGCCGCCACCTGCAGGCCGGCCTCTACCGAGCCCGTGAAGCTGATCTTGCTCACGCCGGGGTGGTGGGTCAGCAGCGAACCCAGATCGTCACCGCCGGCCACGACGTTGAGCACGCCTGGAGGCAGCACGTCGCACAGCAGCTCTCCGATGCGCAGCGTGGTGAGCGGCGTGTACGGCGACGGCTTGAGCACCACGGTGTTGCCGGCGATCAACGCGTTCACGACCTTGGCCATGGCGAGGAGCACCGGGAAGTTCCACGGCGCGATAGCGGCAACGACGCCCAACGGCCGCCGACGCAACTCGACGCGCGCTACGTCATCGTCCTGCACGACCTCGACAGGGATGGGGATGGTCGCGAAGTCCCGAATTCGCGCGGGCCATCGCCGCGCAAAGCGCAGCGAGTCCTTCAGGACCATCCCTTGTTCGCGCGTGCGCAACGCCGCGAGCTGCTCCGCATGCGCTTCGATCACGTCGGCACACGCCAGCACGGCCCGGCGACGCCGGTCCTCGTCCCGGCTCCATTGCCTGAAAGCTTGCGTCGCGGCGTCCACGGCCAGGTCGAGCTGCTCTGCCGTGCAATCCGGGCTTTCGGCGAACACCTCACCCGTTGCAGGGTTGATGACGCCGAAGGTCTGCTCTGTCGCAACAGGCTCGCCCCCGATCGTCATCGCGAATGGTGCGACGTCACGGGCTACGGCATCACTCGTCATGGTGGTCCCTCCGTCATGGATTCCAACGTGCACGGCGACGTTGTCACGACGACAGCAAGGTGCAGCACGTGATGTGGTGGCGGCCAGTATGCGGGATCGGCCCACGGAAGTCAACGTCCGTCCACGCGTCTTGACGGGAGGCTGGAGCGCTACGGGGTCCGAAAGCCGATACACGAGCTGTGCACAAGGTTTCGCGGACTGCGCTGGGAACGGTGGCGCGTGCGGTGTGGCCACTGCCGCTCCGCTGCTCGGCGCGGCGTCCGGGTACGCGGCACGGCCGCCCGAGGCGCCGAATGCCACGCGGGCACGGGCCGAGCGAGAGGCTAGAGGCAGTTGGCGGTGAACTTCTGGAGGCCGTTCAGCCCCCTCTGCGGAAGGCTGGTGTCGTAGTCTCCGCGACTCCCCGA
>JARRJS010000277.1:0-1809 GCA_037388885.1 Gemmatimonadota bacterium | reverse complement strand
GGCAGCACCCACCTGGCAGCACCCACCTGGCAGCACCCACCTGCCAGGGTAGGTCGGGCAGGATCCAGGCACAAAGTGCAGCTGGATGCGGGCCAGGCGTTGGAGCGCTGCGACGGTTTCCACCTTCTTCCTGGAACGGGCGTCCCAGGATCGCGGCCAGTCATTGGGTCGTGTTTGGCCGGCGGGGGCCCTTGCCCCGGCGCGCAGCGCGAAGTGGGAACGGCGCCAGCCGCTCCTCAGAAGAAGAACCCTAGTGACAGGTCTGGCAGGACTCCTGTTCGTCGCCGTTCCAGGGAGAGTCGGGCGTCGGATCCCAGGTCTCGAGCTGCATGTGGCTCTGGACCGCCTCCGAGTCATGGCACCCGCTGCAGGGCAGCCGTGAAGCCCGGTTCCAGGTCCCGGTGGTGTCCCCGGCCGGATGGCAAGCCTCACAGTTTCGCGGATCCTGCGGCAGCGTGATGTCCCAGTCCCGACCTGGAATCGTGTCGGCATGGCCCACGGTCTCGACCGGGAAGTGCAGGCTCGAGCCGAAGTGGACGGCGTGGACGCGCCTGGAGATCGGATTACCCCCGTACCAGGGACCGGTGGGGTTGCCGTTCTGGTAGTCGTGGCACGCGCCGCATTGATCGACTGCAAGGTCGTCGAAAATCTTGTGGTGACGCGCGTAGTCGAGGACGAATCCGCGACCGTCCGGCCCCTGGTGGCAGGAGTCGCAGGCGCGGGCCACCGGGAGCTCTTCTGCTGCCTGCCGGACCTGGAACGTGGTCTTGGCCACGGACGGGGTCTTGTAGTCGCTGCCACTGACCCGGCCGCGGTCGGCGACCTCCACGGAGACCATGTAGGTGCCCGGTTCGTCCTGACGGATGGGGTCCAGGGTGTAGGTGATGGCTCCGGCGCTCCAGCTGGCCTGCGGATCGTCCTCGGCGGAGTCTGCGTGCTGCAGAAGCGAGTTGCTCGGAGCATAGCCGCCGCCGCCAATGTGCGGGGCGGTGTCACCTCCGAACACCTGGGTGGTGACCTCGCTCTCCAGCAGCTGGATGGAGTTCACCGGGCCCAGGTTCTTACTGGTCAGCACCACTTGCCCGCCCTGTACGCTGGCGATGGCGCGGCTCCGAAACGCGCGCTCGGCTTGGAGCCACTGCACGACTTCGGGACGGGTGGCCGCCGCCAGATCCGCGAAGCTGCCATCTGCCACCTCTACGGTCACGGTTCCTGGCACCAGTTCGCCATCGACCATCGCGTCCCCGCCGCCGTCGAGCTTGAGCGCGAGGCTGGCGCCGGCGGCGCTCAGGTCGAAGGGTCCTGTGCCGCCCAGCACCACGGCTCGGGCCGCCGTGGTCAGCGCTGGCAGCCGCTTGCCCCGCGGCCCGTGCACGTACAGGTCGACCTTGTCGAAGGCGCCGTCCGCGGCCGGACATGGATCGGAAACGCACCCTTCCGCCCCGTCGGCGTCCTCGACCACCGTGGTGTGGTCAATCGGGCTGCCGTCTTGGCTGATGACCAGCGTGACCACCGGCGTCTCGCCGTTGCGGAAGAAGCGACCATTGGGAGGTTCCGACACCGAGAGGTCGAGGGAAAACTCCGGGACGTTGCGCACGTCCTTGCTCTCCCAGTCGTGCGCCACGGTAACCGACTGACCCACCCCGTTACCGGTGGCCGGGTGGCAGGCGGCGCAGATGTTGTCGTTGGCCTGCGCCCCGCCGGGATGGTTGGTTCCCGCGGCCCAGTCGATGTCGTCGTGGCAGGAGCCGCAGGCCTGGCGCGACGGCACCTCGCGCCAGTTTTCGACGTTCTCCCCCTCGCCCTGGT
>JARRJS010000276.1:0-2634 GCA_037388885.1 Gemmatimonadota bacterium | reverse complement strand
GCAGTGACCTGGAACGTGGGGACGGTGGCGGTGGGTGGCAGCACGAGCCTGGGGCTGACGGCAACGGTGGCTGCGGCCGCAACCGGCTCGGTGAGCAACCGGGCGTGGGTAGGCAGCACCAGCACGGACCCGGTGACCACGAACGACAGCTCCACGGTAGCGACGACACTGATCCAGAGCGCGGACCTGTCAGTGACGAAGACGGGTCCGGCCTCGGCGACGGCAGGCGGCGACGTCACGTACACGATCGTGGTTCGGGATACCGCCGGCCCGAGTGACGCCAGCGGCGTGACGGTGACGGACCGACTGCCGACCTCCTTGACGTACGTGTCGTCCACGAATGGAGGTAGTTACGTTGGCGGGCAGCGAATGGTGAGGTGGAACCTGGGGACGCTGGCGGCGGGTGACAGCACGGTCCTGGCCGTGACTGCGACGGTGGATGCGGCCGCGACCGGCTCGGTGAGCGATACGGCGACGGTCGTCAGCACGAGCACGGATCCAGTGAGCGCGAACGACAGCTCCGGGGTAACGACACCGATCATTCAGAGCGCGGACCTGGCGGTGACGAAGACGGGTCCTGCGACGGACACGGCGGGCACGCAGATCAGCTACACCATCGGCGTGAGCCACGTAGGTGGGACGAGCAACGCAAGCGGCGTGACGGTGACGGACACCCTGCCGACCTCCTTGACGTACGTGTCGTCGACGGGTGGGACGGCCGGCGGGACGTACGATCCGACGAGCCGTGCAGTGACCTGGAACGTGGGGACGGTGGCGGTGGGTGGCAGCACGAGCCTGGGGCTGACGGCAACGGTGGCTGCGGGCAGTGACCTGGAACGTGGGGACGGTGGCGGTGGGTGGCAGCACGAGCCTGGGGCTGACGGCAACGGTGGCTGCGGCCGCAACCGGCTCGGTGAGCAACCGGGCGTGGGTAGGCAGCACGAGCACGGACCCGGTGACCACGAACGACAGCTCCGCGGTCAACACGACGCTGAGCCAGAGTGCGGACCTTTCGGTGGCGAAGAGCGGGCCGGCAACGGACACGGCGGGCAGTAACGTCACGTACACGATCGGGGTCCAGAACTCCGCCGGCCCGAGTGACGCCAGCGGCGTAACGGTGACGGACACGCTGCCGGCCTCCTTGACGTACGTGTCATCGACGGGCGGGACGGGCGGTGGGACGTACGACGGGACGAGCCGGGCGGTGACGTGGAACGTGGGGACGCTGGCGGCGGGTGGCAGCACGAGTTTGGGGCTCACCGTCACCATCGACCCGGCCGCGACCGGCTCGGTGAGCAACCGGGCGTGGGTGGGTAGCACGACCGCGGATCCGGCGACCACGAATGACAGCTCCACGGTGACGACAACGCTGACCCAGTCGGCCGACCTTTCGGTGACGAAGACGGCACCCGCGACGGACACGGCAGGCACGAACCTCACGTACGCCATCGCGGTCAACCACGTAGGTGGGCCGAGCGACGCGACTGGTGTGACGGTGACGGACACGCTGCCGGCCTCCTTGACGTACGTGTCGTCCACGGGTGGGACGGCCGGCGGGACGTACGACGGGACGAGCCGGGCGGTGACCTGGAGCGTAGGCACGCTGGCGGCGGGCAGCAGCACGAGCCTGGGGCTCACCGTCACCATCGACCCGGCGGCGACCGGGTCGGTGAGCAACCGGGCGTGGGTAGGCAGCACGACCACGGATCCGGTGACCACGAACGACAGCTCCACGGTAGCGACGACACTGACCCAGAGCGCGGACCTGTCAGTGACGAAGACCGGTCAGGCCTCGGTGACGGCAGGCAGCAGCACCAGCTACACCATCGGGGTCCTGAATACCGCCGGCCCGAGTGACGCGAGCGGGGTGACGGTGACGGACACGCTGCCGGCGGCTTTGGCGTTCGACTCGGCGACGGGTGGAACAGGTGGGGGGACGTACGACCCGACGAGCCGGGCGGTGACGTGGAACGTGGGCCCGCTGGCGGCGGGTGGGAACACCAGCCTCTTGCTCTACGTCACCGTGGACTCGGCGGCGACCGGCTCGGTGAGCAACCGGGCGTGGGTGAGCAGCACGACGCCGGACCCGGTGAGCGCGAACGACAGCGCAACGGCTACGTTGACCGTGGCGGCAGCGGCCACCCCGTCGTCGCCCGATGCCTTGGCCGATCGAACAGCAGGTGTCACGCCGACGGACAATGACATGCCTGCGCCGGCGTCGTTGCGGACCGACTACGATCGCAAGGCCCATCCCCAGGTCTTCCGGGTTGGCGAGCACGGACCACGATGATGCCCGAGCAGGGTCCGAAACGTCCCGGCGATCGGAAAGAAACCACGCCCGAGACGGATCCCTTTGTCCTCCTGGACGAGGAGTGGGGTCGTGACCAGTCCGGGCTGGTCGGCTGGTTCCGCCGGCACGGGGCTGCGTTCGTCTTCGCCGTCGTCCTGATGCTGGCCGCGGGTTGGTGGGCGTACCGCACGTACTGGCACACTCCAGTCCCCGCTCCGCAGGAAATCACGCCTGTGCAATCTGCGGCGCCGCCGGGTGCTCAGGCCGGTGCAGACCACCCCGTTGGAGTCACGACGCTGTCGGATTCAATGGTCTCGGGTGCCCCAGGATCCTCCACGGTGTTG
>JARRJS010000275.1:0-2923 GCA_037388885.1 Gemmatimonadota bacterium | reverse complement strand
CCGTGCCCTACGAAGGCGGCCACGGCGTCACCGTGGTGTACCTGCGGGTGTAACCGGGCGGGCGGTGGCCGGGCATCGAAAGGCCGGCCCGTGCCCGATACGCCGCCGCCTTGCCGGCGTGGCATACTGCGCTGCATGCGCCCGGTGATCGTCTTCGATCTCGACGGCACGCTGGTCGACTCGCTGCCCGACATCGCGGCGAGCTTCCTCCACGTCTTCGCGGCCGCCGGCTTGCCGGCCCCCAGTGAGGCCGAGCTCTGGGGGCGGCTCGGCGGGCCCCTGGAGGCCACCTTCGCGGCGTTCGCTCCGGAGGCGAGCGTGGACGAGCTGTGCGCGCGCTACCGGGAGCACTACGCGTTGCACCTCGCGGAGCGCAGCCGACCGTTCGCGGGCGTGCCGGCCCTGCTTCGCGAGCTGGGGCGGCGCGGCTACCTGCGGGCCGTCGCCACCACCAAGCGGACCGTCACGGCCCGGCGCTTGATCGAGGCGGTGGGGCTCGCCGACGTGTTGGACCACGTGGAGGGGAGCGACGCGCCGCCTTACAAGCCCGCGCCCGACGTCGTCTTGCGCGCGCTGGAGGCGCTGCCTGGTCGGGGCCTGTGGATGGTGGGGGACACCTCTGCCGACGTGCTGGCGGGGCGCGCGGCGGGCCTCGCCACCTACGCCGTCACCTGGGGCGTGAGGGACGTCGCGCCCTTGGACGCCTGCGCGCCCACGCGTCTGGAACCCGACCTCGACGCCTTGCTGCAGCTGTGTCCCGACGCCGGCCAAGAGCTGACGGCGCCACCACGTTCGGAGCCCTGAGGTGGGCGCCGTGCACGGCGCGGTTTCACGGCCGGAGCTGGGCCGCTTGGGTAGCATGCGGCATGGACAACCTGGAGAAGCAGTACGTCATCGATGCGCTGGCGGAGGACTCCTGGCGCATGTTCAGGATCATGGGCGAGTTCGTGCAGGGCTTCGAGGAGATGGCGGACGTGGGCAAGGCGGTGTCCTTCTTCGGCTCCGCGCGGGTGGGGGAGGACGCCGAGACCTACGGCAAGGCGCGTGTCCTGGCCGCGGATCTGGCGCGCTCCGGCTACGCCATCATCACCGGATGGCGGCTGCCAACCGCGGGGCCATCGAGGCCGAGGCGCGCAGCATCGGGCTCAACATCGACCTGCCGCACGAGCAGAAGCCCAACCCGTTCCAGACCGACAGCCTGCAGTTCAAGTACTTCTTCGTGCGCAAGGTCATGCTGGTGAAGTACTCGACGGCGTTCGTCGTGTTCCCGGGGGGCTTCGGCACGATCGACGAGCTCTTCGAGGCGCTGACGCTGATCCAGACCCGCAAGATCAAGCCCTTCCCGGTGTACCTGTTCGGGGTCGAGTACTGGCGTGGGCTGCTGCAGTGGCTGCAGGGCACGTTGCAGCGGCTGGGAACGATCTCCGAGCACGACCTTCACCTGTTCAAGGTGGTCGACGACGTCAGTACCATTGCCGACGAGATCGACGACTACTACCGCAGCGAACATCACGGCGGCTTCAACCTGCCGTGGTGATTGCGGGCCCGATGTGCCTTGTTGTCCATCATAAGACTTGACATGAAGGCACTCAGATTTCTATACTCCGAAGTGCGACAGGTGCCGGTATGCCCGAAGCGGGTTCGCCGGCGCCACGAGAGCACGCAAGGAGGAGATCCATGGCACTGGTCCGCAACACGCGTACGCTTCCCGTGCGCCGCTTCGCGCTCGACCCCTTCGAGGAGTTCGACCGCATGCTGGGCGACTTCGGCAGCTCCTTGCAGCGCGGCGGCGAGTGGCTGAGCTACCCCATCGACCTGTACGAGACCGACACCGACCTGGTGCTCGAGATGGCCGTCCCCGGCATCAGCACCGAGGATTTGGACATCAGCATCGAGGGCCGGCAGCTCAGCGTCCGGGGCAAGCTTCCCGAGGCCGCCGAAGACGGGCGCCGCTACTGGCTGCAGAGCATCCCGCGCGGCGACATGAGCCGCACCGTGAAGCTCCCTGCCGCGGTCGAGGTCGACAAGATCAAGGCGCACGTGGCCGACGGCATGCTTCAGCTCACCATGCCCAAGCTCGCCGAGGCCAAGGTCCACAAGATCGCGATCCACTGAGGACGTCGGAGGGGCCGAGCCGATGAGCTCGGTCCCTCCGGCCGCGCTCATCGGCGCACGAGGCGTCGACGCCGTGACGCCTGCAGGCCGGGGCGCATCGCCAAGTGCGGCGGCCCCGGCCTTGCCTCTGGGGCGCCGCTCCGTCGCGGACGGCGCGCCCGCCAACGGCGCGTGGTGGGCGGCCCTGCGGGGTATCCTGTCTTCCCATGGCGCCATGGCGACGCGAGCTCAGGGACCTCGGCGTGCTGGCCGCGCCGCTGGTGCTGGCGCAGCTTGCGCAGAACGGCATGAGCGTGGTGGACACGCTCATGGTAGGGCGCCTGGGGCCGAGCCAGCTGGCCGGCATCGCCCTCGGCGGGACGCTGTTCACCTTCGTGCTCATCGTGTGCGTTGGCATGCTCTACGCGGTGGGGCCGATGGTGGCGCAGGCGCACGGCGCGCACCGGCCGGACGAGGCCGCGCGGGCCGCGCGCCAGGGTCTGTGGCTGGCGTTGGCGCTGTCGGTTCCCGGCGTGCTGGTGTTCGTGGAGGCCCGCCCACTGCTGCTGATGACGGGTCAGGACCCCGTCATCGCAGCCGCGAGCGGCGCTTACCTTCGTGCCATGGCCTGGGGATTCCCCTTCGTGCTGGCGTTCACGGCGCTGCGCGGCTACCTCGAAGGCCACGGCGACGCACGCCCCATCCTGGCTGTGGCCGCACTCGGCGTGGTCCTAAACGTGGTCGCGAACGACGTGCTGATGTTCGGCCGGCTGGGGTTGCCACGGCTCGGGCTGGTGGGCACGGGCTACGCCACGTCGGTGGTCTACGC
>JARRJS010000274.1:0-1832 GCA_037388885.1 Gemmatimonadota bacterium | reverse complement strand
CGAAGATGCCGTTGGAGCCCCCGAATATGGAGTTGGAGTTGGTGGCGACGTCCAGCGCCACGGTGCCGGCGGCCAGCGTGACGATGGCCAGGTAGTCGCTGCGCAGACGCCGGAACACCACCAGCGCCAGCGCCCCGCCCAGCGCCCCCGCCGCCAGGCCAGCGAGGAGGATGGGGATGGGGAACGGCAGGTTCGCGCCGAGGATGTAGAGCTCGCCGGTGCCCGGCTGCGGCCGGCCCAGCGCGGTGACGCCCGCGATGTAGGCACCGACCGCGACGAACGTGTAGTACGTGAAATTAACGATCCCGGTGAACCCGTATTGCAGGTTCAGTCCGAGGGTCAGGATCATGTACACGATGACGTACATGATCACGCTGGACCCGAAAGTGATCACCACGGACACGTTAGTGCGACCTCCCTGCCGAACGAATGATGCCCTCCGGTCTGAACAGCAACACGATGATCAGCACGAGAAAGGCCGCATCCTTGCCGTACTGCGGTAGGACCAACCCGGTGAACCCGGACGCCAGCCCGAGGACGATCGCTCCGAGCATGGCGCCAGAGGGCTTGCCGACACCGCCGAGAATGACCGATGCGAAGAACACGTACAGGAACGTCTCTCCCAGCGCCGGGTCGAAGCTGGCCGTGCTGTAGGCCAGCGCGATGCCGCCCAGGCCCGCGAGCACCCCGGTCAGCAGCCACGTCAGACGGACGATGGGCGCTTCGGCGATGCCGCTGACCGCTGCCAGCTCGCTGTTGTCCGACACCGCTCGCATGGCCTTGCCGATAGGGCTTCGCGACAGCATCAGGTGAACGGCCAGCATGACCAGCACGCTGCCGGCGATGACCACCAGCTGACTGGGCGTGAACAGGAACCAGCCCAGATGCAGCGGCGCCTCCGACGCCATCGGCAGCTCCATGGACTGGGCGCCCCAGATGGCCAGGATGATGTTGTTGATGATGAACGACAGTCCGAACGTCACGATCAGGAGGATCAACGGAGACGACTTCTTGCGCACGAACGGACCCATGACGAACTCCGCCGACAACAGCGCCACCGCGCCGACCACTAGCGAGCCCAGCACGATGGCCAGCCACAGCGGCAGGTCGTGCGCGAACAGCCAGCAGATGTAGATGCCCACGGTCATGAAGTCGCCGAAGGCGAAGTTCGGGTAGTTCGTGACGCCGAACTGCAGCGTGAGCCCCACCGATCCCATCGCCAGGATCGCCGCCGTCACCAGGCTGAAGCCCAACGTCTCGACGAGGATGTGCATCCCTCAGCGCTCCCCGTTGGCAGCGGCGTAACCGTCCACCGTCCGTCGGAGAGCGCTCAGGATCGTCGGCCCGACGTTCTGGTGCATCACGCAACCCGGCGCCAACAGCAGCCGGGCGCCCTCGGTCTCCACCACCGCGTCGTCGACGTAGCGCGCACAGGCGTGCTCGATGTGGTCGTCCGTGTAGGGCGCCGCGTCGCGGGGGAGCCCCGCCGCGAGGCCGACGGACGGCGTCCGGCTGGCGCCGGCCAGCGATGGGACGCTGTCACGGTCCTCCCAGTTGACCCAGTCCACGGGCAGTTGCCCGGCAAGCTCGAAGCGCGGCAGGCTGCCGTGGAGATGCAGCATGATGACGCTGGCATCGGGCCTCAGGGCCCGCAGGATCTGCTCGTCGTAGCCCACCCCGTACTCGTCGTAGATCGCGTCGTCGACCAGCGCGTGGTTGGCCCACTGCGTTGCGTAGAAGAATCCGTCCACGCCCGCTCGGAGGCTGGCCTGCCCGAACGCCACGACGTCCTCGGCGAGCTTGTCGAGAAGGGGCCGGCTGCGTTCGCCCAG
>JARRJS010000273.1:0-2466 GCA_037388885.1 Gemmatimonadota bacterium | reverse complement strand
GGTGGGCAATGACCCGGCGTTCGTGGACGGCGCCGTCAGTGACATGCAGGCGCTACTGGACCGCTACGACTGCCTGCGCAAGAACGCGGGGCACTTCGCCGAGCGCAACAGCTGTCGCGATCCCATGCGGCAGTGGGTCGACGCGTGGCTCACGCTGGACATACCGGGTCGGAACGGAGTCAGCGCACGGCTGACAGTGCAGGCTCTCAACCTGGGAGGCGTGGGTGGCCGAATCTACGACCACGCCTTGTACCGGCTGGACCCCAATGGGGCCCTGGTCGTCGACAACGCGGCGGGCACGGTCAACATTCCGCTGGTGGCGAACCCGCATTTCCTCCAGCCGCTGTTCCAGGCCCCCGACCTGCCCCGGGCCCGCATCACGCTGACGGTGGAATTCTGACATGGGCAAGAACGCGTCCCTGCTGCTTCTCGTCACGCTCGGCCTCGCCGCCTGCAAGAGCAACTCGACCACGGCGCCACCGGAAGTGAACGCCACGGGCACAGTGGCGGGGCTGGTCTGGCTGGACCGGAACGGCACCGGCCAGCTGGAGTCGACGGACGCGCCGGTGAGGGACGTTACGGCCCAACTCCGGCAGCGCGAAGGCGGGCAGGTCGACTGGCGACCCTGGCGGAGGCCCGGGCCATGCCGCTGGATTCCCGCATCTTCGTGGAGGGCCGGGCGCTGAACGGGTGGGGCACGTTCGGGGACTCGACACTGCAAGTGCGTGACTCCACGACGACGATGCGCGCCGTGGGCGTGGCGCCCGCCAACATTGCCGCGGGCGACAGCGTGCGGCTGCTTGGCACGACGAGCATCCAGCGGGGCCAGCCCGTGCTGAAGGACGTGCTGGCGACGGTGCTCCAGACCGGCACCCAGTCGCCGCCGGCGGACACGGTGACCACCGGAGAGGCGGCGACGGCGAACGGCGGTGTCCTGGACGCCGACCTGGTGGTCATGGACAGCGCGGTGATCCGGGACACCACGCGCAACGCTGCCGGCGAGCAGATGTTGCTGGTGGACGACGGGTCCGGATCCGTGGGCGTCGTGCTGGACGCCAACATTCCGTTCCACCTGTCGTTCCCGTTGGAGATCGTGGGCACCATCCTGAAGGTGACGGGCGTGCTGGTGCCTTCGGACCTGGCAGGCGAGTGGGTCGTGAAGCCGCGGAGCCAGACCGATGTCGCGGTGGGGCCGCTGGCTTACCTCACGGTGCCCGTCGACACCGCCCGCGCGGAACCGCTGGGCACCCGCCTGTTCATCGTGGGCCGGGCGCTCAACGCCTGGAACGTCTATGGCGACTCGACCCTGGACGTGCGGGACAACACCGGCGCCATCCGCGCGGTGCGCGTGCCGCGCTACGCCGTCGCCGCGGGCGACAGCATCCGGCTGCTGGGCACCACGGACGTGCTCCTCAGCCAGCCGGTGCTCAAGGACGTGCGTCTGTCCATTCTGGACACGGGCGTGGGCTCGCCGCCGGCCCGGCCCCTCACCACCGCCCAGGCCGCGACGGCGAATGCCGGCGGCTATGACGCGGACCTCGTGAGAGTCGCGGGGGCCGTGATCCAGGACACGTCGCGCACTACGGTCGGCGACATCGTCCTCACAGTGGACGACGGCTCCGGGCCGGTGGACGTGGTCCTGGACGCCCAGATCCCGTTCTACCTCTTCCCGCCCGGCGCGACGATCATCGGGGCTACCGTGGACGTCACCGGCCTCGCCATCCCCACGATCCCGGCGGGACGGTGGGTCCTCAAGCCCCGGGGCAACGCGGACGTCACGGTGCGGTGACGCCAACATCTTCTCACGCCGGCGCCCGGCACCGCGGCGGCGCCGGAACCAGTTGAGCCCGACCGAAGCCACCTCCACCCCGATTGCGCTGGAGGGACCCGATGGTGCGCATCCGTCAGAATCAACCCCCGATCGTCATGCGCAGGCATCACCGGCACGCGCCCCTCGTGGACGAGGACGCGACCCGAAGGGAAGCCTGGGGCCTCGTGCTCGTCGCCGGGTGGGTGCTGGTCGCAGTAGGCCTGGTCGATGTCGCGCTGGCCTGGTACCCGGTGCGCGCAGCCAATCCATCATGGGAGTTCAGAGCAATGGGAAACGGCGTGCCCCGCCTTCCGGTCGTGGCGGTGGGCCTGGCCCTCGTTGCGTTGGCGGCCCTGCTGACGGAACGACGACGCGTGGCCGCCACGGTCGCCGCACTCGGCCTCGGCCTGGGCGCCATCACCGTCCTGGGCTACTTGGCCTTTCTGCACGAATTGCCGCTGGCGTTGCGAATGGCTTCCCCCGAGGCCGCGCCGGCAATCCGCAAGTCCGTCGTGCGGGTGACGTTCATGTGCCTCGCGTTCTCCGGCCTGTTCATCGCCACCGGGGTATCCGTGATCCGGTACCTGCGCAGGAACCCGCTGTAGCGCCAGGCCGGCTCCAACTCGTTTCGTCTTTATGGAGGGCTATTACCTGAG
>JARRJS010000272.1:0-1862 GCA_037388885.1 Gemmatimonadota bacterium | reverse complement strand
TGCGGTTGTGCAGGTGGAGCTTGGCGTACAGATCGCTGAGGCGGTTCCGGATGGTCTTCTCGCTGCAGCCGAGGCGTTCGGCCAGCACGCGGTTGTCGCTGCCTCCCACGAGCAGCTCGAGCAACGCCCGCTCGGCCGGCTTGAGGCCGCGAGCGGTCGCCGTGACCACCGGCACCTGCGCCCCGGGCTGCCGCTCGGGCACCTCGCCCGGCTCCTCACCGTCAGCGACCCGCAGCAGCACATCGATGAGCGCACTGGTGCCCAGCCGCTTGGAGACCTGCGCGGCCGCCACGCCGCCGCCGTCGTCCATGTCGCCCAGGTCGCCGTTGTCGTCTCGCAAC
Source organism: Gemmatimonadota bacterium (assembly GCA_037388885.1). GTDB lineage: Bacteria > Gemmatimonadota > Gemmatimonadetes > Longimicrobiales > RSA9 > JARRJS01. The sequence continues at coordinate 1,521 of JARRJS010000272.1, read as the reverse complement.
GTCACCAGCCGCAGGCCCGGGTCCTCCGCGTGGATGGCGGTGGCGGCGTGGACGCCGTCGACCGGGCTGAGCGCGGCATCGAGCAGGGTGATGTCGGGCCGGACCTCGAGCGCCCAGCGCAATGCATCCTTGCCGCTGCCGACGTCCCCCACCACGCGCAGGCGCGGTGACGCCGCCAGCACGGTCGTGAGCGCCTGACGAACCATCAGCTGCGGCGTGCCCACCAGCATCCGTACCTGTGCCGGCACGGGCGTCCTACCTCGCCGCGTTCGTGCGCCGATCCCAACACTCGTGCCGATCTGACCCGTGCTGACCATCTGCGTCCGTCCCCTACGGGGCCCGATTCCGACTCCGTCAGCCCGCCCCTCCAGGGTGAGGCCCGGCGGTCACCCTGGCGGTCGGGAGCATGGTGGACGCTCCTGTGGGAGAAACTCCTACAGGCTTCGCGCGCCGCCCTTCTGAACGGGGATCTCAGCCGATGCCGCGAGGCGTTCCCTATAGGCCAAACGTCCCAGGCGGCTCCCCAGTCTCAGTCGCCGCCGGCGTGGCTGTGGAGCCGTTCCTGCAGCCGGGCGAGGAAGCTCTGATGGTGGCGCCCACCATGGTCCAGGGTGCGGTAGACCGCCAGCTTGACGGCGTCCTCGATGAAGACGAACACGATGCAGTACGCGAAGACGATGCCCACGCTCCACCACGGGATGGCTGCCATGAACAGGCCGAAGGCCACGATCAGCACGGCGACCACCTTGGTGCCGAGGACCGCGGTCAGCAGAGCCGGCGATGGGGCGGGCCGCGACAGCCAGAAGCGCCGGGCACGCGTCACGAGCAGCGTCAGGTGCCCCGCCACCGCCAGCTTCAGGAAGATCAGCGTCTGCAGTTGCGCCGCGTCGAGCGGCATGGCGAGCCGCGCCACCGCGAGCAGCACGAAGGTCTCGAGCACGCCTGCCGAGCCCAGGGCCGTGGACATCGTGAGCACGCGTCGCATGTCCCAGCGCACCGGCTCGGGGTCCACTGGCGTGCGGTCGAACGCGATGGTCAGGATCGGCAGGTCGTTCAGCAGCGCCAGCAGGATGACCATGATCGCTGTGATGGGGTAGGTGTGGAACGCGATCATCGCGGCGGTGACGAAGAAGATGATGCGGATGGTCTCGGTGATTCGGTACACGACGTAGGAGTACATGCGCTCGAAGATGCGCCGGGCCTCCTCGACGGCCCGCACGATCACCGACAGCCCCGGCGCCGTCAACACCAGGGCGGCGGCGGAACGCGCCGCATCCGTCGCTCCGCTCACCGCGATCCCCACGTCCGCCTGCTTCAGTGCCGGCGCGTCGTTGACGCCGTCGCCCGTCATGCCCACGATGTGCCCGCGGTCCTGCAGAGCCTTCACGATCTTGAACTTGTGCTCCGGGAACACCTCGGCGAAGCCGTCGGCGCGCTCCACCCACTCGCCCGTCTCCTCCGCGGGCGCGTCGCTCTCGAAGAGGTGGCCGGCCGGCAGCAGGTTCGTTCCCAACGCCAGCC
>JARRJS010000271.1:0-1897 GCA_037388885.1 Gemmatimonadota bacterium | reverse complement strand
AGCGCGCGCCCGGATGATGGTCCTGTTCGACAAGATGAAGGCGTACGACGCCCTCCCGCTGGGGACCGGCAATCGGACCGAGCTGCTGTTCGGCTACTTCACCGAGCACGGCGACGATGCGGCGCAGATCCAGCCGCTGCTTGACCTCTACAAGACTCAAGTGTGGCAGCTCGCAGAGCACCTGGGCGTCCCGACCGAGATCATCGAGAAGTCGCCGAGTGCCGGCTTGGAGCCCGGCCAGACGGACGAGGGGGACTTCGCCTTCAGCTACGCCACCGCCGACCTGGTGCTGTCCCACCTCGAGGCCGGCTTCTCGGACGACGCCATCGTGGCCCTGGGCGTGTCGCAGCAACAGCTCGACGCCGTGTGCGATCTGGTGCGCGCCAGCCACCGCAAGCGGCTCGGCAGTCTGGTGCCCGCGGTCCAGCCCGGATACCACGACCCGGCGCTGTTCTTCCGTCCGCGCGGAGGGATCAGCATCTGACCCTCGTCCACGCCGTCAGGCGAAGCGCAGGTTCGCGCCGCGCGTGATCCGTCCCCGGTAGAGGAAGGTCACCTGCCTCAGCGCCGACGCCTTGTCGAAGGCGGTGAGCGCCGCCACCCCGTCCTCGGCCACGACCACGTCGTAGAAGCGCAGGGCGGCGGAGCCGGCCGTATGGAGCACGCAGATGTTGGCAACCGTCCCGACGATGACGACGTGCTCCACACCCCGAAGCCGAAGCATGTGGTCGAGTGGCGTGCCGTAGAAGGCGTCATAGCGGAGCTTGCGCACGGTGGCATCGGTGGCCGTGGGCGTGAGCTCCTCGACGATGCGGGCGCCCCAGGTGTCGGCGCGGGCGTGTTCGCCCCAGATGTCGAACTCCGGGTCGTCCGGCTCATGCCAGTCCTGCGTGTAGACGACGGTGACCCCCGCGCTGCGCGCGCGCTCGAGCAAGTCGGCGATCACCGGGATGGCGGCGCGCGCGTCGTTCGCGAACAGCGCTCCGTCGGGGTGAGCGAAGTCGTTCTGCATGTCGACCACGATCACCGCGCTGGTGCCTGCGGGGAGCGCGATCGCGTCGGAGAGCGGGATGTCGGGTACCTCGACGATGGCCATGTCGCCTCCCTCGTTGGTGCGGCTCTGCCGCGGCGGAGCGGAGGAGTGCGGGAGCCCCAGCCTTGCAGGCGGGTCTCAACGTCCGACCGCTTGACCCTCCCGACGCGGATCGCTGGCGCCGAGGTAGCCGCCGCCGGCAAGTCGCCAGGCGAGCTGGGCGCCGCCGAAGAAACGGTCGCCCGTAGCCAGTCGTGGGTCACGCAGAACGACGTGGCCACGCTCTTCCAACTCCTGATAGACGGCGGCATCGTAGCCGCGTTCAATCGCCACCGTGGCGCCGTCCGGCAACACTTGCCACCGCGGCGCGTCGATCGCTGCTTGCGGGTTCTGTCCGTACAGCAGCGTCCTGAGCATCACCTGGAGGTGCCCCTGGGCCTGCATCGCGCCGCCCATCACGCCGAATGCCGCGAGCGCTTCGCCCTGGCGCGTCACGAAGCCGGGGATGATGGTGTGGAATGGTCGCTTGCCTCCCGCCACGCGATTTGGATGGCCGTCGCGAAGCACGAAGCCGGCACCCCGGTTCTGTAGGCTGATGCCGGTTCCGGGAACCACGACGCCGGAGCCGAAGCCCATGAAGTTGGACTGGATGAACGACACCATGCGCCCGTCGGCATCCGCAGTGCAGAGGTAGACGGTGCCGCCGCGTTCGGGCACGCCGGGCGAGGGTCGCGAGGCAGCGGTGGGGTCGATGAGTTCGGCCCGTTCGGCGAGATAACCGTCGGCGAGAAGATCGGCCGCGCTCACCCGCATGCTGTCGGGGTCCGCGTCGTGGCCGTAGAGGTCGGCGAACGCCAGCTTCAT
>JARRJS010000270.1:0-1912 GCA_037388885.1 Gemmatimonadota bacterium | reverse complement strand
GCACCGGGCAAACCAACACACATCCGCTGTCCGCCTCGCGATGGAGCTTCATGCGAGTCCGGCAGCCGGCTCCACCACTCTGCGCCCTCCGCGTCTTTGCGTGAATCGCTGTCCCTGCGTCCTCCGCGTCTGCGAGCGAGGGCACCTGCCGGCGGGAGCAGGCATCGGTTATCGGGGGCCCGATCCCGTTTCCGGGCCGCGAATTTCCGTGGTCTCCGTCTTTCCGTGCTTTCCGTGTCAAGCAGTTCTTGAGGCCCGCATGTGCCCGAGCACCCGTTGCGCCTCGAACCATGACACCCCCCCGCGAAGCACCGTCGATCGTCGATGGTCCATCGTCGATCATCCCCCGGGGGATTGGATCGCCCTTGGTGGGTACGCTATACTTCATGACTTTGTGCGAACCCTGACGAACGACTGATGGCGGACAAACAAGCGTACGACCCGGGCGCCGTGGAAGCGAAGTGGCAGGCGCGCTGGGAGGAAGAGAGCACGAACCGGTTCACGGACGCGCAGCTGCGGGACGCGGAGCGGCCGTTCTACAACCTCATGATGTTCCCGTACCCGTCGGCCGAGGGGCTGCACGTGGGGAACATCTACGCGTTCACGGGCGCGGACATCTACGGCCGGTTCCGGCGGCTCAACGGCGACGACGCGTTCGAGCCCATCGGCTTCGACGCGTTCGGCATCCACTCGGAGAACTACGCGCTGAAGGTCGGCACGCACCCCATGGAACTGATCCCGCAGAACGTCGCGAACTTCACGCGGCAGCTGCGGCGCACCGGGGCCATGTACGACTGGAACCACACGGTCAACACGACCGATCCGAAGTACTACCGCTGGACGCAGTGGATCTTCCTTCAGCTGTTCAAGGCGGGCCTGGCGGAGAAGCGCGACGCGCCGGTCAACTGGTGCCCGAGCTGCAAGACGGTGCTGGCCAACGAGCAGGTCATCGCCGGCGCGTGTGAGCGGTGCGGCACGCCGGTGGAGCAGCGCTTCCTGTCCCAGTGGTTCTTCAAGATCACCGACTACGTCGATCGGCTGCTGGACAACCTGTCGTGGATCGACTGGTCGGAGACGACGAAGCGGGCGCAGGAGAACTGGATCGGCAAGAGCGAGGGCGCGCTCATCCGCTTCCCGGTGGACGGCGACGACGGCGCACGCATCGAGGTGTTCACGACGCGGCCGGACACGCTCTTCGGCGCCACCTTCATGGTGCTGGCGCCGGAGCACCCGCTGGTGGAAGGCCTGACGAGCGACGCCCAGCGGGACGAGGTGGAGGCGTACCGCCGCCAGGCGGCGGCCACGGACCTGGTGAGCCGGCAGAAGACGGACAAAGAGAAGACGGGCGTATTCACGGGCGGATACTGCGTGAACCCGGCGACGCAGCAGCGCATCCCCGTCTGGATCGCCGACTACGTGCTCATGGAGTACGGCACCGGCGCCATCATGGCGGTGCCCGGGCACGACGAGCGCGACTTCGAGTTCGCCACGAGGTTCGAGCTTCCCATCCCGCGCGTGATCGCCGGCCCCGGCGACGACGCCGACACGCCCCTGACCGAGGCGTATGACGGCGACGGCACGCTGGTGAACTCCGGACAGTTCGACGGCATGGAGTGGCGGGAAGGGTTCCGCGCCATCGTCGCCTGGCTCCAGGAACAGGGCCTGGCGGAGCCGCGGGTCAACTTCCGGCTGCACGACTGGTGCATCTCCCGGCAGCGCTACTGGGGTCCGCCCATCCCGGTCATCTACTGCGATACGTGCGGCACCGTGCCCGTCCCCGAAGAGGACCTGCCGGTGGAGCTGCCGTACGTGGAGGACTACAAGCCGGACGAGAGCGGCGTCAGCCCGCTGGCCCGCGTGGAAAGCTGGTACCGGGTACCCTGCCCGCAGTGCGGCGCCGAGGCCCGGCGGG
>JARRJS010000269.1:0-1914 GCA_037388885.1 Gemmatimonadota bacterium | reverse complement strand
GGAGGCTCCTGGGAGGAGGGGCAGTGGAAAGGTGGCCCGCGGAAAACGGTACGTCCGGGCACGATGCGGGTCAATGGATTCGACATGAGGTGCCGTCCGGCGTTGCCGTGTCAGAGCGCCCCGGCGACGCTCGCCGGGGCACATGCTCGGGACAACATTGCGCTGCGGTGTCAAGCCAGGATCAAGAGACAGCGCGCCTGGAGGATACGTCGCTCGACCGGGCCGACGATGGGAAAGAACGACGAACGGGGGGGAGAGAACGACGAACGGGCGGAGACGCCGTCAGCGTCTCGCACCCGTTCGTCGTGTTCCGGCAGCTACCTGCGGTGAATGAGGGCGCCCAGGCCGACGCCGAAGGAGAACTCGTTCAAATGGTTGTCGAACCAGCGGTGGTAGCCGGCCTCGAGACGCACGGCGGCCGTCGAGCCGATGAGGATGCGGTACCCGAACATGCCGCCCAGCGACACGTCGTTGCTGGAGTTGCCGCTGCTGGAGACCGACTGGAACTGGAAGGAACCGGCCACGAACGCCGAGTTCATCATGGGTCCGTCGAAGAGGTACCCGAACTGACCGCCCAGGCCCAGCGTCGTGAACGTTGATCCGCCACCGGAGATGATGTTCAGGGCGAGCTGCGGCTCGATCATGTAGACATCGGCGGTGAAGAAGGTGGCGTACACGGTGGGCTGGCCCAGGATGCCCTGGCCCGGTATGCCGAAGTGCGTCAGCGTCTGTCCGCCACCGCTCTGGACCACCAGGCCGAAGTTGGTGCCGACCTCGGCGACCGGTACTTCCTGCGCCGCGGCAGCGGCCGGTAGCAGCAGCAGCACTGCCAGGAGAATGCCCGTCAAGCGATTCATGGTGTGACCTCCACGTTGAGGAACAGGAATCAGGACTTGACCGAATCCGGACTGTCCAGCGCTCCTTTGCGCGTCCGTGTGATCGGTGGATCTCGGCGGAGGGGAGGAAGCGTTGCCCGCCGGACGCCGTGGGGACCGGGGATTCCGATGGCGTCGGGAACCAAGGATGGTGCGGTGCCGGCAGCGGGGCAAGGTTTTTGTTACATCCATGGAACACCCCGCCCGGCTGCGCCGGACGGGGTGTCTGTGCGCCCTTGTCGAGCACGCTGTCGATTCAGCCTTACCAGATCGACACGCGCTCGTCGGCCGGGCGGACCATCGGGTCGCCGGCCTTGCAGGAGAACGCCTTGGCGAACGCCGGCATGTTCGAGGGCGCGCCGATGGCGCGGAACTTGGGCGGCGAGTGCGGGTCGGTGTTCAGGCGCACCAGCTGCTCCTTCTCCCGCGACGAGCTGGCCCACACGCGGGCCCAGTTCAGGAAGAAGCGCTGATCCTCGGTGTAGCCGTCGATCTTCTCGTTGGCTTCCGCCGGGTTGTTCTGGAGCGCGGTCTGGAGGGCGTCGTAGGCGACGTTCAGGCCCGCCAGGTCGGCGATGTTCTCGCCCAGCGTGAGCTTGCCGTTCACGTGCTTGTCCGGGTGGTCGGCCAGGGGCGCGTAGGCGTCGAACTGCTCGACGAGCTTCTCCGTGCGGGCGTTGAACTTGTCCCGGTCCGCCTTGGTCCACCAGTCCACGTTGTTGCCGTCGCCGTCGAACTGGCTGCCGTGGTCGTCGAAGCCGTGGCTCGACTCGTGGCCGATGACGGCACCGATGCCGCCGTAGTTGATGGCGTCATCGCCCTTGGCGTAGAAGAACGGCGGCTGCAGGATGGCTGCCGGGAAGTTGATGGTGTTCTCGGTAGGGCTGTAGTACGCGTTCACCGTCTGCGGCGTCATGCCCCACTCGTGGCGGTCCGTGGGCTTGCCGATCTTGGCGATGTTGTAGTCATGGTTGAACTTGCGCGCCGCCATGACGTTGTCGAAGTAGTGGTCCGGCGTGATCTCCAGCCCCGACCAGTC
>JARRJS010000268.1:0-1917 GCA_037388885.1 Gemmatimonadota bacterium | reverse complement strand
TTCGCGCCGCAGATCGGCTCGTTCGAGTGGAACTATGTGGTGAACCGGGAGACGTACATCTACGCGCTGCCGCTGCGGACGGATGTGCCGAACCCGTTCCCGCCGAAGGAAGACACAGTGGAACAGCAGGCGGGGGCGGGGGCGCGGGCGAACGGCAAGGCAGAGGGGTCCAAGGCACAGGCGTCCACCTCCAGTGAGCCGGTCCGCATCGACTTCGACGGGCTGGCGGAGCGGGTGGTGCGGGTGCCGGTGGAAGCGGACAACTATGGCGGGTTGAGCGTGACGAAGGATGGCGACCTGCTGTACGTGCGGGGCGGGCCGTTCTTCTACGGCCGGGGCTCCGGCCAGCAGCCGGCGATCATGGTTTTCTCCATGAAGGAACGCGACGCGAAGCCGCTGGCGGAGGGCGCGAGAGGCTACGCGCTGTCGCCGGACGGCTCGAAGGTGCTGGTGCGCCAGGGCGGTTACACGCTGTACGACGCCAAGGCGGGCGGCGGCCAGAAGAAGAGCGTGTCCACGTCCGGCCTGGCCATGGAGCGGGTGCCGGCGGAGGAGTGGACCGAGGTCTTCGACGAGGTCTGGCGGCGGTACCGCGACTGGTTCTACGTGCCCAACATGAACGGCTACGACTGGAACGCGCTACGCGACCAGTACCGTCCGCTGCTCCACTACGCTGGGAATCGCTCGGACGTCAACTACATCATCGGCGAGATGATCGCCGAGCTGAACAATTCGTACACCTACATCGCGGGCGGCGATCTGGATCTGCCGGCGCGCGCGCCGGTGGCGCTGCCGGGCGCCCGCTTTGCGCCGGACCGCAACGCCGGCCGTTATCGCATCGCCGAGATCTTCCACGGCGACAACGCGGAGCCCAAGTACCGGGCGCCGCTCACGGAGGTGGGCGTGGACGCGCATGTCGGCGACTACGTCCTGGCCATCAACGGCCGGGAGCTCACTGCGCAGGACAACCCGTACGAGCTGCTCCGCTACCAGGCGGCGCACCCGGTCACGCTGCTCCTCAACGATCGACCGCGCACGGAAGGCGCCCGCGAGGTGGAGTACAAGCCCATCACCAGCGAGACGGAGCTCATCTACTTCAAGTGGGTGGATGGCAACCGGAAGAAGGTGGATGAGGCTACGAACGGCCGCGTCGCATACATGCACATCCCGGACATGGGCGCCGACGGCATCTACGAGTTCATCAAGGCGTTCTACAGCCAGATCCGGAAGGACGGCATGATCATCGACGTGCGCGCCAACGGCGGCGGCAATGTGTCGGCCATGCTCATCCAGCGACTCAGCCGGCAGCTGCTGGCGCTCAGCTACCCGCGCACCAGCGACACGCCGAGCACCTATCCGCGGACCGTGTTCACCGGCCCGATGGTAGCGCTACTGAACGAGACGTCGGCGTCCGACGGCGACATCTTCCCCGCCATGTTCAAGGCGGCCGGCCTGGGCCCGCTCATCGGCAAGCGCTCGTGGGGCGGCGTGGTGGGCTACTCGGGTCACGGCCCGCTCATCGACGGCGGCAGCGTTTCCGTGCCCGAGTTCGGCTTCGCCAATCCGCAGGGCCAGTGGATCATCGAGGGTCGCGGTGTCGAGCCCGACATCACCGTCGAGAACGACCCCATTTCCGTGCTCCAGGGCAAGGACAACCAGCTGGATCGCGCCATCCAGGAAGTGGAAAGGCTGATGAAGGAGAAGCCGGCAGCGTTGCCGCCCCGGCCGAAACCACCCATCAAGACCCCGCCGAACCCGTCCACCCCGAAAGGGTGACCCCCACCCGGCCGGCCTCCACCCCGACCGGGTGATCCCCGCCCCACCACCCCGCCACCCCGGGGTGAGTGGGAGACGGGGGGAGGGTGGGGGCGAGGTTCCGGTGAAGATGCCGGGAGTGTGGCAGGGCAGAGTGAAGAG
>JARRJS010000267.1:0-4331 GCA_037388885.1 Gemmatimonadota bacterium | reverse complement strand
GCGCCTTAGTCCTGTCCGAGCCGACCGAACCCCTTGTGGACGTAGCAACAGGCAGGCGCTATGGGTGCGGTCTGCGCACCGATCAGACCCTGCTGTGCTGGGCTGACGAAGGTAGCTCCCCGTCGGACGGCGTGCTCACCCCCCCTGCCGGACAGTTCGTTCAAGTCTCGGCGGGCAGATACTTTGCGTGTGCTATTGCCACTGACCACAGCCTTGTTTGTTGGGGCTACGACCCGGCGGGACAGCTCGATCCTCCGAGCGGCCCCCACCCACAGGTCTGCGCGGGGGGCGGGTACGCATGCGCCATCGCTGCTACGGGTGTCCTGTCCTGCTGGGGAGGCAGCAACCTCTATGGCGAGACGGATCCGCCAAGCGGCGCCTTCGTCCAGCTGACCTGCGGCGCGCAGCACGCGTGCGCGATCCGCGCTGACGACACGGTGGTCTGCTGGGGCGGCGGCCACGGTGTGGACAGTCCGCCGCCGTCTGGAACGTTCGACGAGATCGCGGCCGGCGACGTGCACACCTGCGGCATTCGGCCGGATCGAACGGTCGAGTGCTGGGGCGGGCTCATCGCAAGCGAGCACGCACCGCCCGCAGGACTCACCGTGATGTAGGAGGCAGAGCTCGAGATGGCGACATGGCCTAGCAGTGGTGGCTGGCACCCAAGACGATCGCGGCCCGTAGGCTGCGCCCGGAAAGCGCGGCTCACCCGGCTCATCCGGCTCGCGATGTTGGCGCCTGCACTCGCCCTGCCTGGCTGCGGAACCGATGAACGCCTCCAGCACGATCCGTCCGGGGCCGACACGGAAGCCGAGAGCACGGCCGGGGCTCAGCAAGACAGCGCGGCCGGCGCACAGCCGGATGGTGCGGCGGGTGCCCATGGCGGCGCGGCTGGCGGCGACGGCCTGGTCACTGCTGCAGGCGCCGCAGCGCGCTCCAGCGCCGCGCCAGGCGGGGCGGGCGGCGCCGATTCTGCTGACGGCGGCGCAGGCCTCACCTCGGCGGACGGCATCCACGGCCCGTGCCAGCAGGACGGCGACTGCACGTACGCGTTCTACGACCATCTCGTGGACGGCGAGGCAGACTGCTTCTGTCCACAATGCCCGGATCTGTCGACTCCGGAGGTCGCGATCCTCAGTTCCGTGCACGAACAGTATCGACAAGCCTGGTACGCGCAGTGCGTGGAGTGGTCCGCTTCGAATCCATGCTTGCCGCCGCCCTGCCCTCCGTTGCCGCCCTTGCGGTGTGTTTCGGGACGGTGCCGGCTGGGTCTGGATGCCGCGGAATCCGCCGGTCCGGATCCGGAGGAGGCGCCCTGATGGCGCGTCGTCCTGCTTCTCCGGTCTGCTCAGCGGCTGCCGGACGCAGCTGGCGTGCCGTTCGGCGCAGAGCGCGGCGACTGCAGATCTCAGCGCAATCGACCCGCGGCCCGATGGGGATGCGCGTCAACCGCCACCGCGGGCGCGCCTCCGTTCGGTCCTGAAAGCCACCAAGGGGTAACCGCCATGAAGAAGTACTCGTGTCTGGTCGCACTGCTCACGCTGTCTTGCGCGTTTACCGACGAACCACCCGGGGAACAAGCCGCGCCCGGGGAACGAGCCGCGCCCGGGGAGCAAAGCGCACCCCTCATCAACGGCGAGCCCGTTGGTTTCTTCCTCGATCCGGCCACGACGGGAATCGCCGTCATAGACGGGAGCGTTGGTCCGGTGAACGGCTCGGTCGTCGCCAAGAAGCGCTGGCTCCTCCTGTACCGGGAGCTCACCTACCAGGACGGCCTCGAGCTCACGCACGTCATCTTCCACCCCAGCGTGGATGTCTCGGTCGTCGCGTCAGGCGAGACGCAACTGGCGGCCGGCGCGGGAGAGCTGGATATCGCCCTGGTCCGCCTCCGGGACCCGTTGCCCATCTGGTTCGATCAGCACGACATATTTCGAGGCAACAGCGATTCGGTCGTGGGACGGAACTGCCGGGCGTGGTCGTACGGTCCCGTCCTCCCTGACAACAACGGGTGGGGTGTGCTTCGCTACACGTTGCTGCCCCTCTGGGGTGTGGGAACCATCGGGGGACCGGTGGGTTCGACCCTGATCGCCGGACCTGGACAGGTGCCTGGAACGAGCCTGTTCCAGTACGGCTGGTACGGTGATTCGGGTAGCCCGTGCTTCGTGGACGATAAGATTGTGGGTGTGCTTAAGAGCGTAGTGACCGAGGACCAACTGACCCTGTACGTCAAGACCGAGGTGTTCCGAGACTGGGTCGACAGCATCATCTTCGACGCAGGTTCGCGCGACCTGAACGCAGACGATTCGCCCGATCTGGTGCTGGCGAACGGGAGCGGTGCTTTCCGCCGACTGTACTTGAAGCGTCCTGCCGGCGAGGTCTATCCGCAAGTCATCGGGTACAGCCCTTCCGGGTCCCTCGGCGTCTGGGATGTGGCGGGCAGCGGCGATTTCAACGGCGATGGCCGCGGAGATCTCGTGTACCGGTGGGGTCGTGCGGGAGACGCACAGACGGGGACCGTCCTGTTCGAGCTGAAGCAGGAGGATACGGTACTGTACGAGTCTCTATCCGTGCCGGATCTGGCGTGGCGTATCGCCGCCGTGGCCGACCTGAACGGCGACGGAGTATCCGACCTCGTCTGGCGCAACATTATCACGGGCCACGATGCCTTCTGGATCATGGCCGAGATGACGGGTCATCCGTACGAGGAGTTCGCGCCCGCCGCCGTTCGAGCGAGCGGCGCCTTCCAGGCCCGGACGGACCTCGACTGGGAGATCGCGGCGGTGGCGGACTTCGACAGCTACGAGATGGAGCAAGGGGTCCTCATTCCTCGAACGACTCCTGACATCATGTGGAGGAATGCGGCGACGGGAGAGATGCAGCTCTGGCTCATGGACTGGTGGTACGGCACGTACGGCAGGCGGACCACCGTTGCGCTTGCGCAGGGGCGGGATCCAGGATGGTCGGTCGGCGCGGTGGGGGACTACGATGACGACGGGTTGCAGGACCTGGTCTGGTACTGCGACACGTCCCTGGCGTGCGGGAACGGGCTGGAGCTGTGGCGGAGAACGAATCCGTACATGTGCACGACCGAAGGCCAGCCGGAGGAGCCATGGCGGAGGTTCGAGTTTGAAACCCGGCCCCTGAACTGTGGCACGACGCCGGATGCCTCAACGTACTGCGACCTGGATTCCTATGCGCCGGCGGGGTCGGATTCGGGCTGGCGGGTCGTGGCGCCGCGGTAAATTCGGGGTGATTGCGTTGCGGCTGCAACCCGGCTAGGCTTCTCTTCGCAAGCGGTTGAAGAGGGACGTGTGGTGAGCAGGCAACGGGCGAGCAGAGCGGTGGTTGCGCTCGTCGCGCTCGGCCTTTTCGCGTGCACGCCGGGCGGACGGGGCGCAGCCGAACCAGGGCGAGAACCGGCTCCGGCTCAGTCCGCGGCGGCGAGCGGCGGGCCTGCGGCACCGGCGGTCGCGTCGGGTGCGCCCGCTGGGCGCCGGGCGCCCAAGCCGCGCTGCCCGCTCGACCTGCGCGCGTCGAGCACGGCCTTCGCGCTGGCGCTGTACCAGCAGGTGAGCGCGGCGACGAGCAGATCCACTCGGCCTTTCACGACCTGTACGCGCGCTGGAACGAGGAGTCCGAAGACTACGAGCTGATGATCGCCAATCAGCTGCTGATCGAGCGGGAGCTGCCGGTGGAGGAGGCGTTCCTGGACGTCGTGACGAAGCAGTACGGCGCCGGCGTCGAAGCGATCGATTTCGGCGGCCCCGCCAATCTGCGGGCGGCGATCGCACGGATCAACTCGTGGGCGCGCCGCCGGACCAACGAGCACGTGCGTGAGCTGGTTCCGCCCGGCGGCCTCGACTCGTATACCCAGCTCGCAGCGCTCAATGCCGTCTACTTTCGGGGCAAGTGGGAAGAGCCGTTCGAATCGCGCCACACGCATCCCGCTCCGTTCCACGTGGATGAGCAGGCTGTCGTGACGGTGCCCTTCATGGGCAAGCAACTGGAGGCAGCCTACGCCCGCTCGGGGGAAGCGTCGCTCGTGGAGCTACCGTTTCGCGGGCAGGAGCTGTCCATGGTGTTTTTGCTTCCCGCGACTACCCGGACGCTCGAAAAGGTCGTCGAGGGCCTGGAGCCGACGGTGCTGTCCACGTGGCTCGACCGGCTGGAGCCGAGGCGGGTATGCCTGATGATTCCCCGCTTCGACATCGCCGCGTCGCGACCGATCGACCTTCGGCCACAGCTGGAAGCGCTGGGCATGCCGGTGGCATTTATGCCGAACAAGGCGGACTTCTCAGGCATATCCGGCGCGGTGCAGCTGCGTCTGGATC
>JARRJS010000266.1:0-1955 GCA_037388885.1 Gemmatimonadota bacterium | reverse complement strand
TCGTCTTCGTAGGAAGCGGGCTCATCTCGGTGATCGGCACGTTCGCGTTCTTCTTCGCGCTACATATTGGCGGCGTCGACATTGCGGTACCCGTCTTGCAGACACAGTTGATATGGGGCTCGCTCTTCGCCTGGATCATGCTGGGCGAGCGCGTGAACGCACGAGGCGTGTTGGGTATCCTGGTCACCTTCGCAGGATTGGTCGTGCTGGCGCTGGGCCAAAGCCAGGGCGTGCCGGTATCCAACAACTGGTACTGGGGGCTCGGGCTGGCCCTCATCCCCGCCATCGCCTGGGGCTTCTCGGGCGTCGTCTGGCGGTACGGGCAGCAGCGCGGGATGGAGCGCTCCAGCGGGATCACCATCCAGTACGGAACGGCGGTCGTGGCGAGCGCGCTGTTTCTGCTGTTCAGCGGGCAGCTCGGCGTCTATCGCACCATCGGCGTCGGCGACTTCACGGCCTTGCTGGTCAGCGGCGTGTTCGGTGGCGTCATCGCCGTGTTCTGCATGTTCACCGCGATGAAGCTGTTACCAGCCGCCACCGTCTTCGTCCTGAACGGCCTGACCCCGCTGGTAACCGCCCTGGGCGGTGGCCTCTTCCTGCACGAGAACGTCAACGGCCTGATGTGGCTCGGGATCCTCCTGGCTAGCGCCGGCGTGGTGCTCTTCCAGCTCACGGCCGCCGTCGGCCAGGGGCCTCCCCGCCAGGCCACGGCAGCTCCCGGCGAAAGCGAGGCCCTCCCGTGACCGTTCGTCGCGACTTGTACCTTGGCGTCGACGTCGGCACCACCGGACTCAAGGTTGCGGTCGTGGACGGCGGTGGAGCTTGCCGGGCCACCGGCCGGGCCGAGTATGCACTCGACGCGCCGCGCGACGGCTGGGCCGAGCAACCCGCTGAGGCGTGGTGGCTGGCCTTCGAGGCCGCGCTGTCACAAGCGCTCGCCTCACTGGATGGCCGCCGCATCGCCGCCCTCAGCGTGGTCGGGCAGGGCCCTACCGCGGTTGCGGTGGACAAAGAAGGGCGCCCATTGCGTCCCGCCATCACGTGGGCCGACCGGCGTTCGGCGGAGGAAGCCGCCTGGCTCAGCAGGGCGCTCGGCGACACAGAGGTGAACATCGAGTTCGAGGTGCTTCCAAGGATCCTGTGGATTCGGAAACACGAACCCGAGGTGATGGCGCGCGTGCGCTGGTTCTTCCAACCCTTCGACTACCTGGCGTTCGCATTGACCGGCGAGCCGGTGACCGTCTGGCCGCTCCCATCGTTGCCGCCCTGGACGGACAGCGCGCTTGATGCCGCCGGCCTGGATCGCTCGCTGTTCCCCGAACGGTCGCTGCCGCCGGGCCAGGTGATCGGCCCGGTGCGACCCCAGCTGGCGTCGCGGCTTGGCCTCAGCCCCGATGCGCTGGTGGTGAGCGGAACCGTGGACGCCTTCTCGCACTGGGTCGGCGTGGATCTGGCCCAGCAAGGCCGCTTGTCGGACATCGGAGGCACCTCCGAAGGCGTATCGCTGGCCTCCGACGAACGCCTCCACGACCCGCAGTGGCGCGTCTTCCCCCTGCCGAATCTGTTCGGCCGGGGCTGGATCGTGGGCGGGGCGATGTCCAACAGCGGCGGGCTGCTCGACTGGGCCGTGGGCATTCTGCGCGATCGAGACATTTCGAGGGCATCGTTGCTGGACGAGATCGAGCGCATCCCCCCGGGATCCGGAGGCGTGCTGGCGTTGCCGTACTTCCAGGGCGAGCGCACCCCCATCTACGATGCGGCTGCACGCGGGTGCTTCCTCGGGGTGACCATGAAACACGGCGTTCCGCACCTCGCTCGTGCCCTATTGGAGGGGGTCGCCTTCGGATTGCGCCAGATCATGGAGATCTTGGACGAACGCGGCGGCCACACGAGCGAGATCACGGTGAGCGGGGGTACCGCGCACGCGGCGATCTGGAATCGGATCAAGGCCGATG
>JARRJS010000265.1:0-1965 GCA_037388885.1 Gemmatimonadota bacterium | reverse complement strand
ACGGGAGCCTGCACGGCTGGAAGATCTGGTGCCCCGCCTGCCGCAGCTTCCATGTGTTCTCCACCGAGGCGCCCAACGACGACGGTGCGCGCTGGTGGTTCAACGGCGACACGGCCCGTCCCACGTTCGAGCCGAGCATGCTCGAGCGCGATGGCCGCGGCGCGGACAGGCGAGGCACGGATCGCCGAGCTCACGCAGCTGCTCGCGCGAGGGCCGGCTGCCGCTACGGCGCCTGGATGGGCAACGCTGACGACGACGGGCTGAAGGCGAGCATCCCCACGTCCGTCATCCCGACCGACGAGATGATGACGTCCGCCGCGGGTGTCACGGTCCCGGTCCAAGCACCCGGGTTGGTGAACTGCCTGAGATCTTCCGTGCTGTGCTCGGCCACCCACAGGGCACCGCTGGCATCGAACGCCAGCGCCTCCGGGCCCCCCGGCAACGCTGCGCCTGTGATGGCGGCGGCCGGTGACGCGCTCGCCGAACCGAGGTCGGCGGCGTCGTACCGCAGCTCACCCGCCGCGGAATCGGCGACCCAGAGGTTCCCGCTGGCGTCGAAGGCGATCCCGAAGGGGTTGGAGAGGCCATTGGTGATGGTGACGGCCGGCGTCGGCGACCCGCTGGCGGCCAGCTGCGACGCCGCGAACTTCACCAGGCTGACCCCGCCGTGGTTGGCCACCCAGAGGTTCCCTGCCGGGTCGAACGCCATCCCGATCGGCGTTAGCAGGCTCCCGCCGGGGGTGGCGCTGATCACCACGGGCGGGGTGGGGGTTCCGCCGGCAGCGAGCTGTGCAGGGGTGAACTGCAGCAGCTTGTTCCCGATGCCGACGGCGACCCAGAGGTCCCCCGCCGCATCGAACGCCAGGCCACTGAGGTTCCCATAGGAGGACGCGTCGATGGAGAGCGACGGTGTCGGCGTGCCCGAGCTCGCCAGCTGTGAGGCGTCGTAGTGGTAGAGCATCCCGCCGAACTGGGAGACCCACAGGTTCCCGGCGCCGTCGAAGGCGATGGCTTCGCCATAGTTGTTCCCGGTGATGCCAATGTCCGGACCCGTCGACCCCGACGTTGCCAGGGTCGCGCTGGTGAAGCCCTCGACGGCCAGCGGGCCGCCGCCCTTCATCGGCACCCACACGGCGCCCGAGCCGGGGCGCATGGCGTACGCGACCGCCGTCGTGCTACTCCCGTTGTCCGCGACCGAGACCGACGGCGGCGAAGCGGACCCGTCGTACAGCGTCGCCACGATGGCATTTCCGTTCGACGCTGGCGCCACCGTGATCGAGTACGTGCCCGGCGCGACGGTCAGCGTGGTCGTGCTGGTGACGGACTGCGCGTACCCACCCGGCCCTGTCACCTCTACGCTGCCGGCAACGCCGGCGGGCAGACCGCTGATCGTGACCATCAAGCTCCCCCGCGGTGTGGACAAACAGGCGGCCATGACCACCACCAGGGCCACTGCGGATGTAACCAGCCCGAGCAACCTGACGCGACGCATGCGACACCTCCAGGCTCTCATTCTTCTCAGGCCGGGCACGAGAATGCAAGCGGACAGCGGGCGCCAGCGGGGCCGAGTTCGTGGCGGGGCCGGGCGCCCGCCGCACCGACCGTGAGCACGTAGGAGGTGACGCTCCATGAATTGACAGGCTTGGCGGGGGTCCCTATAGTGCGGGTCAACCTCTCGATTGGCACTGCACCGGAACAGCGTTGCACGACCTCCCAAGCGAAGCGCGTCGCGTAAGGATCAGGGTGCTTGCGTGAGAGGGGATTGCTTTGGACCTTCAGCGTCGCGCCTAGCTAGGTCGGTGGCAAGGCGGCGAGCGGTTGGTAGCCGGCGACGCCGCCACCGGGACGCCCGGGAGGGGCATCTTGGCAGGGTACCCGGGCATCGCCCCGTTCCGTGAGCATGCGGAACCATTCTCGAGAGGACGAGCCATGGCCGAAGTGGGACGCATCGAGCGAAACGAGCAG
>JARRJS010000264.1:0-2685 GCA_037388885.1 Gemmatimonadota bacterium | reverse complement strand
GCGGACGTGGCTCCGGTCATCGGCTACCTCCTGCACGAGGCCGATGCACGCGCGCGCCTGGACCTGGTGGCGCGCACCGATGAGTTGACCGGACTGGGCAACCGGCGGGCGTTCAACGAGCAGGCCGTCAGGGAGGTGGCTCGCGCCGTCCGCCACACGCAGGACCTCGCCATCCTCGTCATGGACCTGTCGCGGTTCAAGCGCCTGAACGACCGTTTCGGGCATGCCGTCGGCGACGAGGCGCTGCAGGCCGTGGCGGATGCCGTGCGCCGGTCCGTGCGCACGGGCGACAGCATCTTCCGCTGGGGCGGGGACGAGTTCGCGGCGCTGCTGCCGCATGCCGATGCGGTGGCCGCTGCGCACGTGGCACGGCGGATCGCCGAGGCGGTCGAGCAGGTTGCCACGCCGGGCTCGAGGCTCCTCATGAACATCGGGGCGGCCTGCCTGCCGGTGGATGGCAGCGATCTCGACGGGCTGTTGACGCTCGCCGACGATCGCATGTACGCCGCCAAGGCCGACGGGAACGCCTGGCTCGATCCCGATCGCACAGGCTGATCGCGGCCGAGCGTGCCCGGTGCGAACGAGCCAGCGTCGAGCGGATTGCAAAGATTGTCAAGCGTCTCTTGACAGATTATAAAGCCTTGCTTATGATTCGCTGTGCTTGCGAGGGTCGTGGCTCGTCCGACGTCCGGCCCTCGGCGGTACGGAGGCCGAGTCATGGTGACGCCCGCCAACTTACCCCACCACGAGTGCACGCCGGCCCGCGCCAGACCGCGGCGCGGTGCACGCCCGCGATGCGCGCTGTATCGTCGGCGCGCTTGCGTGCGGAAGCGTGGGACGTGACCGCGTCCCAGGCGGCCCGGCCTGCGATGGCGCGGGTCCTGTCGCTGCGAGGCTTCCGCCTGCTCTTCATTGGCGAGGCGACGTCGCTGCTCGGTGACCAGTTCGCGCTCGTCGCCATGCCCTGGCTCGCGCTGCAGCTGACCGGCGATCCGCTGACGCTGGGCATCGTCCTCGCCCTGGAGGGCGTACCACGCGCGGCGTTCATGCTGCTGGGCGGAGCGGTGACCGACCGCCTGTCTCCGAGAGGCATCATGTTGACCTCGGACATCGTGCGCGTCGGCTTGACGGCCGTCCTCGCGGTCGTCGTGCTGACCGGCGCCGCGCACACCTGGATGCTGTACGTGTTCGGCCTCGGCTTCGGCCTTGTAGCGGGCTTCGCCGTCCCCGCCGGCAACAGCATCGTGCCGACGCTGGTGGCGGAGGAGGATCTGCAAGCCGGCAACGCCGTCGTGATGGGCGTGGGCCAGCTCGTCGGATTCGTCGGCCCCACCGTGGCCGGCATCCTCATCGGTGGTTACGCCCACTCATATCTGGGGATCGGCCTCGCGTTCGGCATCGACGCGGCCAGCTTCGCGGTCTCGGCGCTGTGCCTCGCTCTGATCGGCAGCGCCAGCCGACGCCTCGCCGACGTGTCGGACACGTCCGGTGGCGTGTGGCGGTCGATCGTCGCGGGGCTGCGACACCTGTGGGCGGACGAGACGTTGCGTCTGGTCTACCTCCTCCTCATGGCCGTCAACTTCCTGCTCATCGGGCCCATCCTCGTGGGGATCCCGGTTCTCGCCGACCAGCGCCTCCCGCAGGGCGCCCTGGCGTTCGGGTTTGCCCGTATCGCAGGCCGTCGCGGGCGCCGTGAGCAAGTGGAACCTCACGCTGCTCTTCGTCGGAGCCGGCGTGCTGGTGCTGATCGTCACGCTGTGGGCGTTGCCACGCCCCGAGTTCAGAGCGTTCAGCGAGAGCCTGAGCGCGGCCGACACATGACGCCGCAGCCGGCGCGTGCGCCAGCGGGCGCGGCGGAGCGCCGATCGAGGTCGACCCGCCGTTTGCCCTGCGGCGGGAGACCCGCGGCCGGCGAGTGATCCGAGCGGCACGCCCCGGGATGTCCGTCCCGCAACCCTTCGCCGGCGGACGTTCGTGCATGTGGGCCGTTTCCCGGTTGTCTCGCAGGAGTTGCGTTGGTGAGTGGCTTTCTCCGAGTTATGGGGGTGGGATATTTGCCCCTGTGAGGGTCCGTTCGGACGGGCATACGCTGAGCGCGTTGCGGCACGCATCGGCCCGGCGTCTACCGGCTGGTCCGAGCGACAGGGCGCGCGGCGCGCGCCGACGTCGTCCGTAGGCGCCTGCAATGCGGCGCGGTCGGTCGCATGCCGCCAACGTCGACTCCCGGCCGGCGGACGTCAACGGCGAGCCGGCGCGCGGGATCAAGGAGGCGGACGTGCTGGCAGGCGCGGACCCTCGGCAGACCGGAGACATGCACGTCTACCGGTGCCGCGAACGTCCGATCCGACACGCACCGTCGCGCAATGGGGTGCCGAGGCCGCAGGCGCCTCGCTCGGAAAGGACGGATGAGGACGCATGGACGCTCGCGAGAACGATGGCCACCTGACCATCACCGACAGCCGCACCGGCCGCACCTACGAGGTGCCGATCAAGGACGGGGCCATCCCCGCCATGGACCTGCGCAAGATCAAGGTCTCGGACGACGACTTCGGCCTGTTGTCCTACGACCCGGCGTTCAAGAACACCGCCAGCTGCAAGAGCGCGATCACCTTCATCGACGGTGAGAAGGGCATCCTGCGCTATCGCGGCTACCCCATCGAGGTGCTGGCCCAGGATGCCTCGTTC
>JARRJS010000263.1:0-1982 GCA_037388885.1 Gemmatimonadota bacterium | reverse complement strand
GACGCAGCCGGCGTGGCCGCCGGTGTACACGCTCTCCACCGCCGACACCGCCGACGGGCACGCCGGGTCCGCTTCCGAGAGCACGGGGCGTTGCGATGCGCGGATGGGCAGGAAGAACTGGACCGACAGGGCGAGAGCGACCAGCGGCACACCGGCGAGCCAGAGACGCGGCCGCAGCAAGGCACGGCCATCGACCAGGAGCACGAACACCAGCGTCGCCGGGACGACCAACACGCCCATCAGGTGGTTGGTGGCGGACAGGGCGAGCACCACAGCCACGACGACGAGGCCGCGGGTCCTGCGTCCGGTGTCCCGCCAGCGCAGCGCCAGCCAGGTCACCAGCGCCGTCGTGAAGAATGAGATGGCGTACACCTTCTCCGTCACGTCCGCCTGGTTCCAGCCGGTGAACGCGGTAGCCGACACGACGACCGCCGCCGCGGCGCCCACCCGGCGCAGCACCCGTCCGCTGCCCGCGCCGGCCAGGGCCCGGTCCACCACGAGGAACCAAAACCCGTGGGCCGCGGCCATGAGCACGGCCGTGAAGAGATTGAGCCGCACCACGACTGGCAGACCCGTCGGCGCCAGCAGGCTCTCCCACGCGTGGGCCAGCAACACGAACAATGGACTGCCAGGCGGATGGGGGATGCCGAGAATGTGGGCTACCGTCACGTACTCGCCGGAGTCCCAGAATCCAATGGTGGGCGCAAGAGTGGCCACGTACAGGAGGAACACCGCGAGGGCCGCGACGGCGGCCCACCGATACGGCGGCGCGAGCTCGGCCTCCGGCGTTGCCGATGAGCACGACAGCTTCGCGCGGTCCCGCATCGCGCGGACCCATTCCCGCGGTACGCTCGTCGCCGTGTCCGCCAGCACATCGGCCCAGAAACGCAGGGCCGCCATTCCGCGCCCCGGACGTCCCGCCCGCCACGCACGGTACGTATCGAGCATCTCGTGGCCATACTCCGCCCGGAAATCCTCCGGGTAGAGCGACAGCACCAGGGCGTACAACCGCTCAGCAGTCGGGCCGACGCGTGGACCGCCGATCACGCGGCTCCCTCCCGGGGCAGCAGATCTTTCTGACGCGCCGTCTCCAGCAACCGCTCGAGACGACGCGCTTCCGTCACCGCGACCTGCCGTCCCGCTTCCGTGAGCTGGTAATAGCGCCGTCGTTCATCGCCGTCGGAGGGGGAGGCCGACTCGATTTCTTCCACCAACCCCTGGGCTCGCAGCCGCTTGATCGCCCCGTAGACGGTGCCGGGACCGAGGCGCACGCGCCCGTCGGTGCGCTCCTCCACCTCCTGCATGATCCCGTACCCGTGACGCGCCCGGTCCGCCAGCGCCAGCAGTACCTGGAACACCGCCTCGCTCAACGGCGCCACGTTGGCGACCTTCTTGGAGCCCGTGATCTCCCCCCTGGAAAACGTGGGTGGTATATCGTATCACGATATAGTCCGCACGCTGCGGCGGGTCAAGGTCGGTGACACTGTCGTGTGTCTGCTCGCCCGCCCCACCATCGTCGAAGTGCCCACCGATGCAGCGCCTCTATGCACGAGAACCCACGGAGGCCGCAGATGCGTAATTCACCGACCGTCGAATCGCAGACAGAGGCGAACAAGCAGACCCTTGGGCCGCGGCACCATGGGCGGGTCGTTCGGGCCCTTCCCGCCGACCCACGAGAAGATGGAGGTAGTGATTATCGGAATGCACCGATTCGAGAGAGGCAAGGTGGCGGAGACCTGGACGGCGTGGGACAACCTGGCCGTGCCGAACCAGCTGGGGCTCATGCCCGATCCGTGAACAGGGGAGGTGGCGAGAGGGGGCGGTGACTACACGTGCGTGGGAGGTGCATGATGATGGAACCTGTCTACCTGCCTGCGCAGGTCACCGTCAGTCGGCTTGCAGCAGCTCGCGCACGGTGGCCACAAGCTGGGCGGGTGTAAAGGGTTTGGGTAGAAACACGGCGCGTCCGGGGCGGAGGTCCA
>JARRJS010000262.1:0-1995 GCA_037388885.1 Gemmatimonadota bacterium | reverse complement strand
TCGCCTGGTTCGCCGACTCCGCCGCCTGCCGCGCCTCCAGCAGCTCCGTGATGTCGTGGTACAGCGCCATCATGCCCACCGGCTCGTCACCGATCATCACGGGAATCGAGAAGATCTCCACGTCCACCAGGGTGCCGTCCTTGCGCACGCGCTGGCCGCTCCCGCGCGCCGCCACGCCGGACAACGACCGCTCCGTGTACGTCGCCGCTTCGCCCAGCAGGTCCTCCGTGGTCACGAGCTCGTCCAGGTTGCGGCCGATGACCTCCGCTTCCGTGTACCCGAACAGCTCCTCGAACGCCGGGTTGCAGGCGGTGATCTTGGCGTCCAGGTCCAGGTTGACGATGGCCACCGGGTTGTTCAGCACCAGGTCTTTGTAATAGCGCTGAGACGCGGCGAACAGGCGGGCGTTCTCGATGGCGATGGCCGCCTGGGGCGCGAACAGCTCCAGCAGCCGCAGGTCCTCTTCACCGAACCGGCGTGTGGGGTCCGAGTGCACGCTGGCGATGGCGCCCACCAGCCGCTGGCCGATGAGCAGCGGCGCCGCCATCACGGCCTGCACCGTGCTCTGCGTGTACTTGTCCGAGCGCCCCTCCCACTCCTGGTAGTTTGGAATGATCAGCGGTTCGTGTGTCTCCGCCACGCGGCCCATGGCGCCCTCGCCCAGAGACATGCGCGTGCCCACCGAGTCGGTGCCGATGTTCATGCTGGCGACGACTTCGAGGTCGTCGTGGTGCCCGTCGAAGATGGCCAGCTCGCCGCCCGTGACGCCCAGCAGCGTCACCGCCCGCTCCAGCACTCGGTGCAGCACCTTCTCCAGCTCCAGGTTGGACACCAGGTCCGTCATGGTGTCCAGGAGCGCCTTCTGCTCCTCCGACCGTCGGCGCTCCGCCGCGAACAGACGTGCATTCTCGATGGCGATGGCCGCCTGGGGCGCGAAAAGCTCCAGCAGCCGGAGGTCGGCTTCGCCGAACTGCCAGCTCGGGTCGGAGTGGACGGCGGCAATGGCGCCCACCAGTCGATCGCCGATGAGCAGCGGCGCAACGATGACGGCTTGAACCGTATCGTGGGTGTACTGCGACGACCGTCCCGACCAGCGCTGGTAGTTGGGTATGATGAGTGGCTCCTGGGAGAGGGCCACGTGCCCCATGGCGCCTTCGCCGGGCTGCATGCGCGTTCCCACCGAGCCGGTGCCCATGTTGTGGCTCGCCACGATGGTCAGCAGCTGCTCGCCCTCGTTGTACACCGCCAGCTCGCCGCCCGTGACGCCCAGCAGCGTCACCGCTCGCTCCAGCACCGCCTGCAGCAGCTGCTCGATTTCCAGCTGGCTGGAAAGGTCGGCAAGCGTGTCCAGCAGCGCCTGCTGTTCCTTCACGCGTCGCTGCTCTCCGGCCAGGTGGCGCGTGCGCGCCAGGCCCGCGCCGGCCTGTCGTGCACATGCCGTGAGCAGCTCGACGTCGCCCCGGTCGAAGATGGCGCCGGCCGGACGCTCCACCTCCAGCTCACCGACCACGGAATCTCCGATCCGCAGGGGCAGCGCCATCTTCGCAGGCTGCTCACTGCCCCCGTCCGTCGACCCACCGTTCGACGAGACGGCGAGGACCGGCTCCGATGCACCGGCTTCCGACACGGAAAGCGTCACGCGATCGAAGCCGAACACGTCGTGCGTCAGGCCATCCACGATCGCCCGGGCGACCGCGGGCTCGGTGGTTGCTTCCGCAACAGCCGTCGTCATGTTCAACAGGGCCGAGCGGAGCCGCTGAAGGGTTCGCGGGTCGGTGGCCGGCGTGCTCATGTTTCGCTCGATGGCCTGCTGGAATTCGATCCGCCATCCCGGGCGATGGCGTGGCGGACCTCAGCGGCGAGCTCCTTGGGCCCGTAGGCGCCCTTCTGGAGCACGGCGACGACGCTGCCGTTGAGGCGGGCGCGGTCGTCGGGCGAGAGGTCGCGGGCGGTGACGACGATGATGGGCAGCTGGCGCCACTCGGGCCGGGTGCG
>JARRJS010000261.1:1754-3767 GCA_037388885.1 Gemmatimonadota bacterium | reverse complement strand
GTAGGTGTAGCCTTCTTCGACGAGGATCTCGAGGGCCCATTCGCGGCCCGGCGTGATGCTGTAGCTGGGAGCGCGATAGCCGCGGACGGTTTGGCCCGTCATGTCCTGGAGGATGTCCCGGGACCGACGCACGCTGTCCCGGAACGACTCAGGTTTCAGAAAGGTCACACGTTTGTGCCCCCAGCCGTGGGACGCGACCTCGTGGCCCGCCGATGTGATGCGTCGAAGCATCGCCGGCTTGCGCTGTGCCACCCAGCCGAGGGTGAAGAAGGTGGCCGTGGCGCCGGCGTCATCCAGGAGGGTGAGCAAGCGGTCAATGGCCGCTTCGACGCGGCTTTCGAAGCTCTCCCAGCGGTCACGCGGCACGAACGGTAGCAATGCCACGACCTGGAAGAACTCCTCGACATCGACGGTGAAGTGGTGGTAGTCGTGCACGAGCGCATCGCCGGGGCAAGGATCGTACCCATGCGTCGTATCCGGGAGTGGTGCGGGGTGCCGAAGCGAGAATCGCCCCTCTCGCGCGGCTATTCACGTCATCCGGGCGTGCGGAGCGGGGGGTGAGTTCGGACCACGTCGCGCTGGCGCAAAACCTGCTCATACCGCATGATTCCGGACATGAATGCACTGAATATGAAGAGATTGTTTGCGACCCTGCTGTTCGTGGGGTCAACGATAGCGGTGGCGAGCGCCGCCTACGGACAGAGCCTGACCAACGGATCCGTGGAGGGCGTGGTGCGCGATCGCAACGGTACCGTGGTGGACGCGCTCGTGACGATGCGCCGTGCGGGCGGCGGCTTGCCGAACATCGTGACCACGGGCTCCGCGGGCGAATTCCACGCCTCGGGATTGGAACCGGGCTCGTACGACCTGCTCGCCGAGCAGATCGGCTACCGTCCCGTGCTGCTGCAGGGCGTGCCGGTGCGGCCGGGCCGGATCGTGAGCGTACAGGTCTTCCTGCGGCCGGCGACGGGCATCGTGCATGCGCCGGACACGGTGGCGGTCTGGGCCGGCGTGGCCGGCGGCTCGGTGCCGGGCCAGAGCCACCATTTCGGCCCGTGGCAGCTGGACCGGCTGCCGTGGTCGGACGGGGTCATCGGTGAGCTGGCGGGGATGTCGTCGTCGGGTGACCCACCGTTGGCGATGGAAGGGCTTCCTTCCGGCCTGGGCGGCGTGGTGGTGGACGGGGTGCCGTTCCGGGCCATAACGACCCGCCAGTCGGCGCCGCTGACGCTGCCGCAGCAGTCGGTGCGCGAAGCCTCCGATGCTCGGCTGCTCATGGGCAGGCCGGACGTGGAGTGGCCCGGCTTTGCCGGCGGCGTGCTGTCGCTGACGCCGGGCATGGGGTCCGGCCAGGTGGGTGCCAAGGCGTGGGGCGACTGGTCAGGCGACGCGCTCAAGATCCAGGACCGGGGGCTGGCGTTCACCGACTGGCGGGCCGGGGCGGAGCTGGGTGGGTCGGTGTTGCAGGACAGCGCGCGGTTGTGGCTCATGGGCGAGGCCGCGAGCCGGGACGTACCTCGACAGCTGTGGCCGTCGGACGCGGCGGGAGACGCGCTGGCGTCGGCGCTGGCGAGCGCGGGGGTGCCCGTGGATTCTGGTTGGGTCGGGCCGGTGGAAGACCGGGTCGACGGGGCCGGCAGCTTTGATTGGCGACTGGGCGCCGGCCGTCGGATCGGCGTGTTCGGCTTCTACAGCGACGCCGGCACGAAGTACGGGCAGGGCAGCCTTTTCAACACGCCGGTGCCTGCATCGGCACACGCGACGAACCTGCAGCTGGGGTTCACACTGGAGAGCTCGCTGTCCAGCTCCACGTCCATCGAGGCACGTGCCGGGTACAGCAGCGCCAGGCAGCGCTTCGACGCCCCGGCGGACACCATCCTGTCGTATCTCCAGGCGACGGTGGCGTTCCCGACCGTGAGTGGCACGCTGGGGGGCGATCCAGGGTGGCCTCGCGACGTGACGCGCACCGACGTGTATGGCGTGGGCACGCTGCACGTGGACTTCGAGCCGCAC
>JARRJS010000261.1:0-1714 GCA_037388885.1 Gemmatimonadota bacterium | reverse complement strand
TCTGGTCGCCTGCACGGGTACATACCTGAGCACCGCAGAGCCGGTCCCAGCGGCCAATTTCTCCACCGGCACCTTCGCCGCGTTCGCGCAGGACGAGTGGTCGCTGGCGCCGGGCTTCCAGCTGACGACGGGTGCGCGCTATCAGACGGAGTCGCTGCCGTCGGGCAAAATGCTGGGCAACCAGCGCTGGCAGCAGCTCACGGGCATGGACACGCGGACCATGCCGTCCCACGCCGGCGCGACGAGCGTAGTCGTGGGCTTCGACTGGGACGTGCAGCAGCGGCGCACGTTGCTGGTGCGTGGCGACTACTCGGTGCAGGTGGGCGAGGTGTCGCCGGACCTGCTGACGGAGGCGTTGACGTACGACGGTCGGATCTCCATGGAAGGCGCCGTGGCGACGTGTCGTCGGGATTCACCCCGGTGGATCTGGGGCCGCGCCTGACGATCCTGGCGTCGGACTTCAAGGCGCCGGTGACGAACCGGGCCAGCTTCGGTATCGCCCGCGCCCTGGGGCCTTCGGCGTCGCTGTTCCTGTCCGGCGTGGTGCGGCATACGAAGAACCTGCCGGAGCGACGGGATCTGAACCTGCCGACGGAAGCCGTCTATGTGGACCAGTACGGCCGCGCGTTCTATGGCGAGCCGGTGCGTGTGGGTGAGCTCCTGCGCGCGGTGCCGGGCACCAACCGGCGGTTTGCCGAGTTCGACGCGGTCTCGGCGGTGTCGTCGTCGGCGACGTCGACGTACTGGGGCATCACGGCGGGGATCGAGGAACGCGTCGATAACGTGCTGCGGTTCACGGGCTCGTACACGTACTCCCGCACCCGCGACAACTGGCTGGGAGCGCTGGGTGGGGCGCCGTTGGAGGCACTGCCGCCCTTCCCCGGCTCCCAGGAGCTGGGCGACTGGGCGGATGGCGTGTCGTCGCTGGACGTGCCGCATCGCGCGGCCGTGGCGACGGAGCTCACGTTGCCGTTCGTGCGCGTCGTGCACATCGGTGGCCGGTACCGCATGGAGTCGGGCCGGCCGTTCACGCCCGGGATGGGCCCGGCCATCGATGCCAACGGCGACGGCGTGGCAGGCAACGACCCGGCATTCGTGGACGGCGCTGTCGACGGCGTGCAAGCGCTGCTGGACCGCCACGACTGCCTGCGCCAGAACGTGGGGCACTTCGCCGAGCGCAACAGCTGTCGTGATCCCATGCGGCAGTGGGTCGACGCGTGGCTCACGCTGGACATACCGGGCCGGAACGGCATAAACGCACGGCTGACGGTGCAGGCCTTGAACCTGGGGGGTGCGGGCGGGCGGATCTACGATCACGCCCTGTACCGGCTCGACCCCAACGGTGCCCTCGTCGTCGACAACGCGGCGGGCACGGTCAACATACCGCTGGTGGCGAACCCGCATTTCCTCGAGCCGTTGTTCCAGGCTCCCGACCCGCCCCGGGCCCGCATCACGCTGACGGTGGAATTCTGACATGGGCAAGTACGCGTCCCTGCTGCTCCTCGCCACGCTCGGCTTCGCCGCCTGCAAGAGCAACTCGACCACGGCGCCGCCGGAGGTGAATACCACGGGCACGGTGGCCGGCCTGGTCTGGCTGGACCGGAACGGTACCGGCCAGTTGGAATCGACGGACGCGCCGGTGAGGGACGTTACGGCCCAACTCCGGCAGCGCGAAGGCGGGCGTGTCGACTTCAGCGCCGCATCGGGTGCCAAC
>JARRJS010000260.1:0-2035 GCA_037388885.1 Gemmatimonadota bacterium | reverse complement strand
GTACAAGAACCAGCGGGTGCACGACCCGAAGGACATCGGCATGGCGCGCCACCTGGCCGAGGACACGGACAAGATCCGGCTGGGGATCTTCTTCCGGGACGAGTCCCGGCCCGTCTACCAGGAGCTGATCACCCCGCCGCGCCATTCAGCGGAAGAAAAGGTGAAGCTGCTCAACGAGGAGCTGGACAAATATGCCGTCTGACGAACGTATCGATCGGGCAAGCGAGGCACTGGCGGGCGTCCAGGGCGCGTTCCACTCGGCGGTGGCAACAGCCGCGGATCAGATCCGGGTGTATCTGGAAAATCATCGGGCGCCGGCCAACGGCCGTGCCAAGCAGGTAGCGACGGAGCTGGGCGCGTTCGCGAGCGGTCGCATCGATCCGGACCGCTTCTCATCCATGTTCGCGGAAACCGACGCGCCGGACGCGGAGACGTTGACCCGGCTGGAAGCCGCTGCGGACGTGCTGACGTCCATCGCCGCGTCCCCTGCGGGCTTCCGGGTGGAGGTGGAGCCGGGTGGCGACCTGCGGGATGCGGTGGCGAAGGCCCTGGCGGAAGCGGGTCGGGCGTTCGGAGCAGCTCGCGTGGTCGAGTTCGCTCGCGCCGGCCGCTACGATCCGGCCACGCACGACGATTTCCTGAGCACGTTCCCGGCGCGCATGTGGAACCGGCCGGAGCGGGAGATCGCGCCGCCACTCGTCGTGGCGGTCGACGGCAAGGATCTGCGCACGGGCGGGCTGGCCGAGTTCCTGGACGGCGCCCAGAAGATCGTGCTGGTGGTGCACGGCGCCGCCCCGCCGGCGCCGCTCGTCCGGCTTATCACGCCCGGCGTCTTCGTGATGCAGACGGCCGATGCCGCCGACCTGGCGAAGCTGGCCGCGTTCAGCGGCCCGGGCATCGCCGCGCTGGTGGGCGAAGAGTCGGCCCGCTTCATTCATGACCCGAAGGCCGGGCGCACCCCGGAAGCCCGCTTGAACGTCCTGGGCCTGCCCACCGAGCCGCCGGCCAAGCCGATAGGGCGGCTGACCGTGTTCCAGCAGACGCAGGAGCTGGAGCAGCTGCGGGCTTTGTCGGCCGTGCAGGCGCCGGCCGAGGGCGAGGTGCCTGAGAAGTCGGCCATGACCATGCCGGGCGACAAGCTCGCCGCATGGCTCATCCGGCAGGCGAATCTGAGCTGACGAGGCATCATGGACGGGCGGTTGATCCTGGAGTCGATCATCATCCTGGCGGGTGTGGGCCTCACCTTCGGCATCCTCATCGCACTGGCCAACGCAAAGCTCCGCGTGTGGGAGGACCCGCGCATCGGCGAGGTGGAAGAGGTCCTGCCGAACAACAACTGCGGCGCGTGCGGTTTCGCGGGCTGCCGTGCGTTCGCCGAAGCGCTGGTGAAGGGCGAGACCACCCCCGCCGACTGCACGGTCATGGGCGACGACGACCGGGACGAAGTGGCGGCGGTCGTGGGCGTGGATGCCGGCGAGGCGAACAAGCGCGTCGCCCGCCTGCTATGCGCCGGCGGCACCGACGTCGCCACGCGCAAAGCCGACTACTACGGGCTGGAAAGCTGTGCCGCGGCCCTGGCCGTCACCGGAGGCGGCAAGGGCTGCGCCTGGGGTTGCCTGGGCCTCGCGGACTGCGCCGTGGCCTGCACCTTCGACGCCATCCAGATGAACGAGTTCGGGCTGCCCGTGGTGGAGCCCGAGCTGTGCACCGCCTGCGAGGACTGTGTCGAGGCGTGCCCGCTGGACCTGTTCACGATCATGCCGGTGGAGCAACGGCTGATCGTGCAGTGCAAGAACCTGCTGGACGGCGACGCCGCGACGGACGTGTGCACGGTGGCGTGCAACGCCTGCGCCCGCTGCGTCGCCGACGCCGCGGACGATCTCATCGAGATGCGCGACGGCCTGGCGGTGATCGACTACTCGAAGAACGAGCTGGCAAACAAGGACGCCACGGCGCGGTGCCCCACGGGCGCCATCGTCTGGCTGGAGGGGGATCGCCAGTTCCCGGCCCCCGACCTTTTCGCGGTAGGGAGTTA
>JARRJS010000259.1:0-2056 GCA_037388885.1 Gemmatimonadota bacterium | reverse complement strand
ACCCCGGCATAGTCGGCGGCACGGTCCCGCACGATGGCGCCCAGCACCCCCGGAACGCCGCCGAGCTGCCGGCCGCTCAACGCCGGCGGCACCATCACGGACCCCGCGCCTCCGTTCCGCTGTGCGCGCTCCGTTCCGGCCGGGTCAGTAGACGAAGAAGCCACGGCCCATCGCCCCTCCCTCGCCCCATTCGGTCTCGATGTCCGACACCTCGGCGTGCGGCGGGCCCTCGCGAAGCTTGACGAGGAAGTGCTCGAGCTCGCGGCGCTCGCCTTCGGCCACCACCTCCACGCGACCGTCCGCCAGGTTCTCGGCGTAGCCGTCCAGCCCCAGGTCGATCGCCTGCCGCCTGACGTAGGCGCGGAACCCCACCCCCTGGACGCGCCCCCGGATGAGGGCGGTCATGCGGACTGAATCGACGCTGCGCATGGAAGCTCATGCTAGCGCAGTTTCTCATTCCCAAGTGCTAGGATGACGACGCGGAGGCGCCGTTGCAACCGGCATTTCTGCGGCGTTGCGCCGACCCGGATGCGGCATCCGGGCGCCTCCCTTTCATGATCCAGGTGATCCTCTCGAGCCCATGCGTCAACGAACCCTCGCAGCGCTGCTGGCGTTGACGGCGGTGGCCGCCCTCGTGGCGGTCCTCCCCAGGACGCCTCCGGGCCGGGCCTGGCTGCTGGGGCGGTTGACCGCGGCTTTGCAGCGCTCCGGAATCAGCCTCGACTTCACCTCGTCGGCGGGCAACCCGTGGACGGGGGTCCAGCTCGAAGGCGCCAGGCTCGACGCTCCCGGCGTTCAGCTGCGAGCGCGGTCGGTCAAGGTCCACTACTTCTTGCCGTCGCTCATCTCCGGTGAGCTGCCACTTGCCATCAACCTTGACGGCGTTCGCGGGTCGCTGGACGCCAGCCGCCTGACGGGTGGATTGACAGGCGGTCACGGCCTTCCGATCCGACCCCGCCTCCAGGATCTCACCGTCTCCGATGCCAGCGTCACGGTGCAGCAGGTGCCCTACACCATCCCGAGCGGTGCCGTCAGCCACGTCCACATCCAGCAGCATGGCAGCTCGCTGGACATCCAGGCTCAACTCTCGACCGTCGACGGCAGCGCCGACGCCACCGGCACGCTGGACCTCAACGGCCCCACGTTCGACGGCCAGATCATCCGCGCCGACGTCGCGCTGGCACGGCACTGGTTCCGGGGCGTGACGGCAGGCACCGTTTCCGGCCCCATCCACGCCGGCAGCGACGGAGTCAGCGCCGACCTCGTCCTGCAGGGGGGTGCGCTGAACGCCATCGGCCTGCGCCCACATGATGTGCACGGCACCGTGGAGCTTCGCTATCCGCTCATCCGGGCGGATGTCGAGGGGCAGGTGCTGGGCGGAGACGTTCGCGCGCAGGGCGTGATCAACATCGCCGCGCGACAGTGGACCGCGCACGCCCATGGCGGTCCCACGCTGATCGCCATCGCCGACTGGCTTGGACGCCACAGCCTGGCGTCAGGGACGACGCTTCCATTCGACGGAGCGGCCACTGCTACGATCGATGCTTCCGGCTGGCGGAGCGTGCATCTGGCCGGCAGCGCGGGGGGATCCGGCGCCTTCGTCGGTCTGCCGCTCGCCGGGCTCCAGGCGGACTTCCGGTACGATTCGGACGCCGGCGTGCGTGTCCAGGGCACCGGTCGCGTGGCCGGCGGGGCCGCCGTGGTCACCGTGGCCAGCGTCCCCCACGGCACCAGGATCGAAGCCACAGCCAAACAGCTGTCGCCGCTGCCCGGGCAGAGCGTCGACGTCAGCGCCCAACTGGCGTTCGCCGCGAGCGGCGCGACCGGCACCGTTCACGCGGTGGACCACGGGACCGTCCTGACCCGTGTCGTGAGCCTGACGCTCGATGCAGGGCTCGACAGCGATGGCTGGCAAGCCGCGGTCCGTGGTCGCGACCAGGCCGGAGCCGTGCTCGACGGCGCCGTCGCTCTGAGCCGTGGGCGCGTGAGTGGCGAGCTCAGGGCACGCCAGCTGCACCTCCCGGGCACCGCCTACCCGGTGAGCGCTTCAGTGCGC
>JARRJS010000258.1:0-2058 GCA_037388885.1 Gemmatimonadota bacterium | reverse complement strand
GACGAGGACCGCCGGCACCAGCAGCCCTGCACATGCCGCGAAGGCCCAGGGCATCACCGCCTTCAGGGCCAGCACGCCCAGCAGCGGCCCGCCGGCGATCTGTCCCAGCGCGTCCACCTGGTTGGCGAACGAGAAGAGCGTGGCGCGCACGTCCGCGGTGGCGCTCTGGTTCAGCCAGGCACGCGTGAGCGGGGCGTTCACGCGCCGGATCATGATGGCCACGAAGTAGCACGTCAAGCCGACACGGACATCCCCGAAGACACCGAAGCCCGCCACCGACAGCGACAGGCCGGCCGTCAGCATCATCAGCGCCCGGGCCGTGGCGACATGGTCCGTCGCGTCGACGCGGCGCCTGGCGAATTCGGTGCCGGCCAGACTGAGCAGCATGGCGACGGCGGCCACGACGCCGAAGAAGCCTGAGAGTCCGATGCTGCCCGTGAGCGGGAGCGGCCGCTGCACCACGGCGGCGTGGTGCAGCAGACGCGCCTGCCACAAGCGGTCGAAGACCTCCGACGCCGCACCCACCAACAGCGCGATCACCAGGATCCAGCGGATGACGGGCCGGGCCCGGGCGGCCCGCAAGCCGGCCACGAAGGTTCGCCTCAAGCGCCACGCCGCACCCGGCGCCCGATGTGGCGCCGGCGCGAAGCCGGTCTCGGTCATGGCCACGCCCAACACCGCGGTCAGCACCAGGAAGCCCATGCCGCCCGCCAGGAGCGGCCAGGCGAGCCCCGCCCGACCGAGCACGGATGCCAGCACGATGCCCCCGAGGGAGGCGAGCTGCCCCACCTGCGCCGCCCGCATGAACGCCGCCGCGGCCCGCTCCTCGCCGATCTCGTCGGTCACCCAGGCGTCCACGGCCCCGCTCTCGAAGGTGCTCCCCACGCCCCACAGCAGCTGCGCCAGCACGATGGTCCCGAACAGCGGCAGCGCGCCCTCCAGCACGTAGCCCGCCCCGGTCAGCGCCAGCCCGACCAGAACGGAGAGCCGCCGGCTGACGCTGTCGGCGAGCACGCCGGTAGGCACCTCGAACAGGAAGACCGCCAGCTCGAGCGACGTCCCCACCAGCACCAGCTGAAGGGCATCGAGGTGGGCGACACGGATGCGGTAGACGTTCGCGAGCGTGCTATAGCTGGCGAAGAACAACGCACTGCCACCGGCGTACAGCAGATACGCCGCCGACGCCGGCAAGCCGGCCATACGGCGATTGGACGCAGGCAAGGCTCAGGCCTCGGCCTCGTTCACCGTTTCTTCCGGCTGCGCAGACGCCTCGTGCCAGGCGAGCACCGTGATGACGCGCCGCTCGTCGGCCTGTTCCACGATGAAGCGGACGCCCTGATACCGCAACGACTCGCCGACGTGCGGGATGTGGCCGAACTCGTCGATGAGGAAGCCCGCCAGCGTGTCGTACTCGCCATCATCCTCGAAGGTCAGCCCCAGGTCGTCGGCGACGCTCTCGAGGTGCGCCGAGCCCTGGATCCGGAAGTGACCGTCCTCCAGAAGGACGATGTCCTCTTCCTCCTCCTCGTCGGTCTCGTCGTAGATCTCGCCGGTGATCTCCTCGATGATGTCCTCCAGGGTCACCAGCCCGGCCGTGCCCCCGAACTCGTCCACCACGATCGCCATGTGGTTCTTGCGGATGCGCATGTCGCGCAGCAGCTTGAGGATCGACAGCGTCTCGGGCACGTACTGCGGCGGCGTCATCAGGTCGGCCACGCGCGTGGTGTGAAGCGCCTCGGGCCGTCCCAGGTACGGCAGCAGGTCGCGCGCGTAGACGAAGCCACGGATGCTGTCGATGGTTTCCCCATAGACCGGCAGCCGGCTGTAGCCGTGCTCGGTGGTGAGCCGCAGGAGGTCGATCATGCTGGCGTCCTCGTGGATGGCGACGACGTCGACCCGGGGCGTCATCACCTCACGCACCACCGTCTCCTCGAGATCGATGATGCCTTTGATCATCTCCTCTTCCTGCGCCTCGATCACGCCCGATTCCTCCGCGCTGCGCAGCATCAGGCGAAGCTCGTTCTCGGTCAGCAGCGGGTTGCCGCCCGGCTCCAGACG
>JARRJS010000257.1:0-3479 GCA_037388885.1 Gemmatimonadota bacterium | reverse complement strand
CTCCGCGGGCGACCTCGGCGGGGCCCCACTTCCCTCCGGTGCGGGTCGCGAAATCGGTCTCCGTCGCTGCGGGGAATGGCCCCGTGACCCAGGCAATGCGCTTGCCGTCCGAGGACCAGATCGGACCATACTCGTCGGTGTCCCGGCCGGGAGAGACCTGTACCGGTGTACCGCTGCCGTCGGCCGCCGTCGCGAACACGCGGCGCAGCCCGTGGACAATGGCGTGGTACGCCACCTCGGAGCCGTCGGGGGAGACCGAGGGGGCGAAGGCGGGCACCGTATCATGGGTGATCTGCTGCACCTCGCCGCCGGCCAGTGGCCGGCGGAAGATCTGCTGGATCCCCGCGCGGTCGGAGTCGAAGACCAGCCATTTGCCGTCCGGAGTGATGTCGAACACCTCGATTCGCTCCCGGTCCGTCGTCACTTCCTTCGCCGTGCGGCTGGACACCCACCCCGTGTCCGGGACGCCCACGCTCCAGATGTTGCTGTGATCCGTGGCCACCGAGTAGGCGAGGGTCTTGCCGTCGGACGCGAGGGAGATCAGCGAGGCGTTCAACCCGTGCGTGAGCTGGATCGGCGCCTTCGCCCGGCGTCCGTTCCGGGTGAGGTTGAGCTGGTAGATGTCGCGGGTCCCGTTGCGGTTCGAGACGAACAGCAGCCGGCGGCTGTCGGGCGCCCACGTCGGACTCTGGTTCATCGCATTGCCCTCGGTCAGCTGGATGGCGTTGCCACCTGCGGCGGACACCAGCCAGAGGCTGCTGGGCGCGATGTTCCAACTCTGCAGCCACTCTTCGTTGCGCGACACGAAGGCGATCCACTTCCCGTCCGGCGACCACACGAGCGAATGGGGATCGAGGGAACCAGCCAGGACGGTGGTGTGTCCGTCGTCGTCCCGGACCATCACCGAATCGCCGCTGGCGAACGCCAGTCGCTGGCCATCGGGGGACCACGTGCCGAACTGGGCCCCCGGCACCAGCAGGCGGCTGGCGCCGCCGAGGGCCGGAATGCTCTCCAACCCGCGATCGGTTGCCACGAGCAGGCGGTCGCCGTCGGGGGACCAGGCCAGCGGCCTGGCATTCGTCGCGAGGGTCACCGCCGCGCCTCCCTCCGTCCGCCGGAACTTGACATGCTCCGCCGAATCACCCGGCGCGATGAGCTCGTACGCCACGCCCTTGCCGTCCGGGGTGATGCGGGGCATCTCCTGGACGCCCGCGCTCCGCGTCACCCGGTCCGCCTTGCCCAGGGCCGCCAGCGGCGGTGGCCCCCGGCGCGAGAGCGCGACTCCGGTGGCCGCCAGGACCAGGACCGCGCCGGCACCGACGGCGGCGATCATTACCGGACGTCGTTTCCGCCCCGTCGTCACGCGCGTCGGACTCGTCCCGGTGGGCGTCATCGCGCCGCTGGGCGTGGGTCGGCGCGCGGTGAGCGGCTGGGGCGTCGTCGTGACCTGGGCTGCCAGGACCTGTTGCGCCGTCGTGCCCGTGAACGGTGGGCTCCCGCTCAACAGCTCGTAGCCCAGCACGCCCAGCGCGTAGATGTCCACGCGCTGGTCCAGGTTGGGATCGGCGCTGGCCTGCTCCGGGGCCATGTAGGCGGGCGTGCCCAGGGCCAGGCCGACGGTGGTCAGCTGGCTGCGGCCGCTGGCTTCGGTTACCGCCTTGGCGACGCCGAAGTCCATGACCAGCGCATGCCGGCCGGACAGCATGATGTTGTCGGGCTTGATGTCTCTGTGTACGACGCCCTGCGCGTGCGCGTAGGCCAGCGCGTCCGCAACCTCGATGAGCAGACGCACGGCTTCACCGACGGGCAGCTCCCCGTGGCGCGCCAACCGCTCGCGCAGCGACTCGCCTTCGACATACGGCATCACGTAGAACAGGAACCCGGCGGCCTCTCCCGAATCATGCACGGGCAGGATATGCGGATGTTGCAGCCGCGCGGCGATCTCGATCTCCTGCATGAACCGCTCGGGGCCCAGCGAGGCCGCCAGCTCCGGACGCAGCACCTTGATGGCCACCTCCCGGTGATGTCGCAGGTCCTCAGCCAGGTACACCGTCGCCATGCCGCCCTCGCCGAGCTCGCGCTCGATGCGATAGCGGTCGGCCAGGGCCGAAACCAGGCGGGAGGGCACGCCCGACATCAGTTCCCCTGTCCCCGCGCCGCGGCAGGGAGCGCGTTGACCCGCCAGACGGCGCGTGTCTCGACCGCGCGCACCATGACGAACAGCTTTCCGTCAGGGCTGACGTCGTAGTTCCGGTTCGCAGCCTCGGCGTACCGGTTCGTGTGGAACAGCGTCGTGCGACCCACGACGCTCAGACGGCCGGCGTCCACCCGCACCCGCGCCGCCACGAGCGCGTCGTTGCTCTCGTAGTAGAGCTCGTCTCCACGAGGAGACCAGACCGGGAACTCCCCACCCCCCACGGACACGATCACCCGCGAGCCCATGCCGGGATATGGGCTGATGTACACCTCGTTCTGACCTGACATGTCGGAGGTGTAAGCCAGCCATCGGCCGTTTGGCGACGGGGCAGGGTGTTGCTCCATGGCGGGGGTGTTGGTGAGGGGCACGGGCACGGCGTCCCCGCCGAGCGACGCCCGGAAGAGGTCGTTCCCCGACCGGAAGACGATGTCGTCACTGCCTGGCACGAACGCCATCTGCCAGAGGTCGGAAGGCGCGGCCATGACCTGGGTGGCGCCCGTGCCGTCGGCGTGAGCCACGAACAGCCGGGCAGGCACCTGCTTCCCCGTCGGAACGAAGGAGTACCCGATCCGCCGGCCATCCGGCGCCCAGGCCGGGTCCGCTGCCTGGCCGTCCCCGCTTACGCGCAGGTCGGTGCCCTGCGTCAGCGAGTACACCCAGACGCCGCCTCGCTGGCTGGCCAATTCGTCCTTCACATAAGCGATGCGCGTCCCATCCGGGGAAAAGCGCGGATGGAGGATGCCCATGGTTCCCCCCGGGGCGTCCACACGCCGATCCACGGTCCCGGATCGATTCACCAGCACGAGCTCCCCGCCCCGGTTGGGCGCATGCCGGTACACCAACGACCCCGTCGCCGATACGGAGAAAGCACCCGAGAAGTCTCCGGTCGCCACGTTCTCCGCCAACCGCCGCGGCGATCCCACGAGCTTGCCGGACCCGGGATCGAAGCCCTGCATCACCAGGGACCCGCCGGAGGATACGTAGGCCAGGTGGTCGTGGCCGTCGACCTGCGGCGTGAGTCCCGGCCCCAGGATCTCCATCCGTCCCGACGCCAGGGACAGGCGGGAGATGGACGTGGTTCCCGTCGGCAGGATGGTGGTGTAGAAGACATCGCCTCCCCCCCACGACGCATGGGGGGCGAATCTCGCAGTGCCGTCGTCGTCGGACACTCGCTCGGGGTTCCCTCCGTCGGCGGACACCCGGTACAGCGTCGGCAGGCCTCCAGCGGGCCATTCCGAGTATACAATGGTGTTTCCCGCTCCCCACGCGGCGCCGCCGAACT
>JARRJS010000256.1:0-2075 GCA_037388885.1 Gemmatimonadota bacterium | reverse complement strand
GAGGTCGAGTTCAAGGTGGAGCTGGACGATGAGCAGCGGGAGCAGGTGGAGCAGATCGCGCGCACCGTCAAGCAGCTCAAGGACCTGAAGTGGCGCTACGAGGTGGGACCCAGCGGCTACGGCCGGGCGCACCTGGGCATGTCCAACAGCACCGGCTGCTCGTCGGTCTGGGGCAGCACGTATCCGTACAACCCGTACCCGTTCCCGTGGGTCAACCACCTGTTCCAGGACGCGCCGTCCATCGCCATCGGCATCTTCGAGGGCCACATGCGCAAGATGGCCGATGCGTTCGTCGCCGTGCGCCGGGCGGAGAAGGTCGCCGACGGCAGCTACGACGCGGAACAGGACGAGCCGTTCTTCACCAACTTCGACTACCGCCAGTTCACGGACGAGGAGTTCGACCTGTGCCCGCCGATCCTGGCCATGGGCGGCGATGGCGCCATGCTGGACATCGGCTTCCAGAACCTGTCGCGCATGATGGCGTCCGGGAAGCCGATCCGGGCGGTCATCCTGGACACGCAGGTCTACTCCAACACGGGCGGCCAGGCGAGCACGGGCACCTACACGGGCCAGTCGGCGGACATGGCGCCGTACGGCAAGGCGATCCATGGCAAGCAGGAGACGCGCAAGGAGCTGGCGCTGATCGCGCTGGCGCACCGCGGCGTGTTCGTGCACCAGACGTCTCAGGCGTCGGCGTCGCACCTGATGGGCGGCATCATCAAGGCCCTGCGCTCTCGGCGCCCGGCGGTGATCAACCTGTACGCGCCGTGCCCGGTGGAGCACGGCCTGCCGGACGAATGGGCCCCCGAGGCGGCGAAGCTCGCGCTGGAGAGCCGTGCCTTCCCGTTCATGATCTACGACCCGGATGCCGGCTCGACCATCGCGGACTGCATGGACCTGGGCGGCAACCCGGAGATCGAGGAGCTGTGGCCGACGTACGAGCTCAACTACCTGGACGACGAGGGTGCCGAGCAGACCATGGAGCTGCCCCTCACCATCCCGGACTGGGCCGCCGTGGAGGCGCGCTTCAAGAAGCACTTCCGCACGGTGCCGCAGGAGCAGTGGGGCGAGGACATGGTGGTGTTCCACGAGTTCATGCAGCTGGGCCACGAGGATCGGGAAGGCAAGACCCCGTTCATCTACGCCATTGACGATGACCGGCACCTCAAGCGGGTGCAGGTCTCGTCCGAGATGGTGCAGCTGTCGGAGGAGCGGCTGCTCTTCTGGGCCCAGCTCAAGGAGTTGGCCGGCCTGAAGGTCCCGGACTGGGTCAAGGACCAGATCGCCGACGAGCTGGAGTCCGAGTTCGACAAGCGCGCCGAGACACTGCGCAAGGAGTACGAGCAGACGCTCGCCGACCTGCGTGCGACCTACCCCGCGGTCATCGCCCGTAGGTTGGCCGAGGGCCTGATCCGGGCGGACGGCGACCGCACGGTGCGCGAGCTGATCGAGGACGTCGAGCACACGGACGGACTCGAGCCGCTCCGCTTCGACGACGCGGACATGGCGGAGCTGTTCGGCGTCACCGGCGCGCCGGCGGCGCCGGCCTCCGCGGAGCCGGCGGAGCCGGAATCCGCAACGGCCACGGCCGTCGCGGAAGCGCCCGCCGCCGCCGTCGCCGTCGAGGAGGAGGAGGAAGAGGAAGAAGGGCTGTCGATGCAGCCCTACATCGAGACGGAGCGGTGCACGACCTGTAACGAGTGCACCAACCTGAACAAGCGGATGTTCGCTTACAACGACAACAAGCAGGCCTTCATCAAGGATGCGAAGGCCGGGACGTTCGCCCAGCTGGTGCAGGCGGCCGAGAAGTGCCCGGCGGGCATCATTCACCCCGGGGACCCGCTGAATCCGAAGGAGAAGGACCTCGACAACTGGCTCGAGCGGGCGAAGCCGTTCAACTGAGCCGAGGGCGCTGGGTTGGCAGTGCCGGGACGTCGGCGCGGTCGGTCAGGTAGCAGGGCGCCGACGCGGCCTGCGGCCGCACCTGCTGCAGGTGGCTGATCCGGGCTTCGCGGCGTGAGCGGGTGACAGGCCGTGCGTCCGCCTTCGTGTGGTGAACCTTCGGGCTCGCGGGG
>JARRJS010000255.1:0-2132 GCA_037388885.1 Gemmatimonadota bacterium | reverse complement strand
GCGATGTCGAAGCCAAGACCCAGGGCGTGATGGTGCTGCCGGGTGTGGGGTTCGACGTGGTGCCGACCGACTGCCTGGCGCTGCACCTGAAGCAGCGCCTGCCGTCGGCGACGCACCTGACGCTTGCCTTCCACTCGGATGGCCCGGCAGCCTTGCCGCCGGGAACGGTGAAGACGATGCTCGCGCACGTGCCTGACGGTGAGAAGGTTCGCGTGAATGGAGATCTGGTGACGCCCCCACGTGGGACCAAGACACGGCAGATCGACTTCGGGAACGGACTGCGGACAGCAACACGGCGGACCTGGGGCGATGTGTTCATGGCATACCGGAGCACCGGCGTCCCGAACATCGAGGACTACATCGTGCTCTCGGCGGACCAGCGACGCGGGATCGCGATCATGGACTACGCGCGTCCATTGTTCAAGATCGAGGCGGTGCGCAAGCTGATGACGCGCGCGGTGAGGTCAGGGTCGACGGCAGAGGAACGTGCGCAGACACGGGTGAGCGTCTGGGGTGAAGTGGTAGACGGCGAGGGGCGCCGCGCCGTGTCTCGCCTGCACGGTCCGGAGGCCGGTGTCGAGTGGACGGCCCGCGCCGCGCTAGCGGCTGTGCGACGGGTGCTGCAAGGCGACGCCCCGGCCGGATTCCAGACGCCGGCCACGGCCTACGGCGCCGACTTCGTGCTGGAGCGCGAAGGCGTCGAGCGCGAAGACATCGAGTAGGCAGGTGGCAAGTCAGGGTGCGCTACGCGCCGGTTCGGACCGGGGACGTGACGCGCCTGTAGATGCCGGTCCCCAGGCGACTCGTCGCCCCCCCAGGCCCGGCGTGTTCCCAATCCAGGTGCAGCACCTAAGGGTGAACCGGAATCTGCCTCTGTCTGTTGTTCCGTCAACGCATCGCAGGGTACATGGATAGGGGCCGAAATCACTTCACCCCGTACGGTTGACCGCAGATCCCATCTCCTCTCGCAGCTTCGTTGTCGGTGCCCATACCGGCCTCGGGAAGCGGCGCTGCCGCTGGCCGGCCGGATGAACCATTGGAGCGGGACGCAGGACGCCCCAGTCGCGTCACAATGGGGATGCTGCACCAGCTGCAGCACGAGCCTATGAAGATCGCGCGTTACGCCATCCTCTTGGGCGGGCTCGGTGCCTTGGGCCCGTTCTCGATCGACACCTACTTCCCGTCGTTCGCGGCGATGGCACGGCACTTCGGTGTGAGCGACGCCCAGGTGCAGCAAACGTTGAGCGTGTACCTGACGGCCCTTGCCGTGATGACGCTGGTCCACGGGCCACTCTCCGACGCCTACGGGCGCCGCAGGGTGATCGTGGCTGCGATGTCCTTCTACACGCTGACGGCCGTCGGTTGCGCACTGGCGCCTAGTTTCGGCTTCCTGCTCACGGCCCGCGCGCTGCAGGGGCTGGCGGGCGGGGCTGGCGTCATCGTGGGACGCGCTGTCGTGCGCGACCTCTTCGATGGGCCGCGAGCACAGAAGCTGATGGCGCAGATGGTGATGGTCTCCGGGTTGGCGCCCGCGGCTGCGCCGATCGTCGGAGGCTACCTGCATGCCGCCTTCGGGTGGCGGGCATCCTTCACCCTTCTGGCGGTGCTCGGCACGGTGCTGGCTAGCAGCAGCCAGCTGCTCCTGCCGGAGACGATCGCCGCCGGCGACCGCCAAGCCTTCCGGCCCGCCCCTTTGGGCCGCGCCTACTCCCGGGTGGCACGCGACCCCGGCTTCCTGGCCCTGGCACTGGCGCTGGCGCTCGGCATCGGGGGCTTTCTGGTGTACGTCGCCTCAGCGGCCGACTTCGTGCCCAATGTCCTCCAGCTCGGTGGCACGCAGTACGGCTGGCTGTTCGTGCCCATCGTGGCCGGCCTCATCAGCGGCTCGGCGGTCGCCAGCCGCGCCGCCGAACGGTACCGGCCGAGTGTCCTGGTCGCCACTGGTTTGGCGGTCATGGCGTTAGGAGCGGCCATCAACCTGACGCTCAACGCGACGTCGGTGCCGGCCGTTCCCTGGTTGGTGATGCCGCTGCCCGTGTACAGCTTCGGGTTCGCGTTGCAGGCTCCGGCGATGACCATCTTCGCTCTCGACCTCTACCCCGAGCGACGCGGGCTCGCGGCCTCGGTGTTGG
>JARRJS010000254.1:0-2165 GCA_037388885.1 Gemmatimonadota bacterium | reverse complement strand
GTCGGACCAGCCAGCGGTGAGCACGCCCGTTTCCGGCATCGTCGTCATCGACTACGGTTCGCAGTACACGCGCCTCATCACCCGACGCTTGCGGGAGCTCAACGTCTACTCGGTCATCGTTCCCCACAGCGCCCGGCTGGCCGACATCGAAGCGTACCGGCCGCAGGGGGTGATCTTGTCCGGCGGCCCGGAGAGCACGACCGACGAAGCCGCGCCCGGTCTGCCGGCAGGTCTGCTGGAAGCGGGCCTGCCGATCCTGGCGATCTGCTACGGCATGCAGCTCGTGGCCCGCGACCTGGGTGGCCGCGTGCAACGCGGCTCGGGGCGCGAGTACGGCAAGGCGGAGCTGAGCGAGTACGGGGGCGAGCTGTTCCGGGGCGTGGAAGGCGAGTTCGTGGCCTGGATGAGCCATGGCGACTCGGTCGCCAGCCCACCTCCCGGCTTCACCGTGAGCGCCTCCACCGCCGACACACCCGTCGCCGCCATGGAGGCTCCCGACCGGCGCATCTACGCGTTGCAGTTCCATCCGGAGGTGCGGCACACCCCCAAGGGCATGACGCTGCTCGAGCGCTTCGTCGAGACCACCGGCATCCCGCGCACGTGGACGCCTGCGAACATCGTGCAGCAGATGACCGCCGAGGTGCAGGAACGGGTGGGCGACGAACGGGTCCTGCTCGGCATCTCCGGCGGCGTCGACTCCACCACCCTGGGACTGCTTCTGCACCGGGCCCTGGGCGAGCGTCTCGTGGCGGTGTTCGTAGACCACGGCCTGCTGCGACTCGGCGAGGCCCACGAGGTGGAGCTCGCCCTGCGCGATCTCGGCATGAATCTGCGCGTCGTGGACGCGTCGGAGCGCTTCCTGGAGGCCCTGAAGGGCGTCACGGACCCGGAGCGCAAGCGCAAGATCATCGGCCGCGAGTTCATCGCGGTCTTCGCCCACGAGGCGCGCAGCGCCCAGGCGGAGGCGGGCCCCATCCGGTTCCTCGCTCAGGGGACGCTCTACCCGGATGTCGTCGAGTCGGCCGGCGGCTTCGGGGCGGCCAACATCAAGTCTCACCACAACGTCGGCGGCCTTCCGGAAGATCTCGCGTTCGAGCTTCTGGAACCGTTCCGGACGCTGTTCAAAGACGAGGTCCGCGAGATCGCCGAGACGCTCGGCTTGCCGCATCACCTCCGTGACCGCCACCCCTTCCCCGGCCCCGGCCTGGCCATCCGCATCATCGGCGAGGTCACCCCGCAGAAGCTGGCGATACTCAGGCGCGTCGACGACATCTTCGTCTCCAGCCTGCGGGAGTTCGGCCTCTACGACGAGACCTGGCAGGCCCTGGCGGTCCTCACCCCCATCCGCTCGGTCGGCGTGATGGGGGACGAGCGGACCTACGCCCACACCGTGGCCCTGAGAGCGGTCAGCAGCGTGGACGCGATGACCGCGGACTGGTCCCGGCTACCCCACGACTTCCTGGCCACCGTCTCCAACCGCATCGTGAACAGCGTGCCGGAGGTCAACCGCGTGGTCTACGACGTGACGTCGAAGCCACCCGGCACCATCGAGTGGGAGTGACCCGTTCCGGCTTGGCGGTGAGCGACCGGGCGGCGCCGGGCCAGCGCTGTTACCATGACCGGCATGAGCCGAGCGTGGTTGGTCAAGAGCGAACCCACGGCCTACAGCTTCGACGATCTCAAGCGAGACGGCCGGACCATGTGGGACGGCGTACGCAACTACCAGGCGCGCAACTTCATGCGGGACGACATGCGCGTGGGCGATCCGGTGCTGTTCTACCACTCCGGTACGGCCGAGCCGGCAGTGGTGGGGGTGGCGAGGGTCGCCTCCGAGGCCTACGTCGACCCCACGCAGTACGCTAGCGACGACCCGCACTTCGACCCGAAGGCCACGAAAGCGAAGCCCCGCTGGTACCTCGTGGACCTCGAGCCGCTCCGAGCGCTGCCGCAGCCCGTCCCGCTGACGAACCTGAAGAGCGACCCCGAGCTGGACGGCATGCTCCTGGTGAAGCGCGGCAACCGCCTCAGTGTGATGCCGGTGGCCACGGCGCACTACCACCACATCCTCGAGCTCGGGGGGCTCGATCCCGAAGCCGCTTGAGCCGTCGCGCGGCGCCGGGCGTGGCCGCCTCGCAGCCGCGCCTCGGTGCCGTCCCAACGACCCG
>JARRJS010000253.1:0-2168 GCA_037388885.1 Gemmatimonadota bacterium | reverse complement strand
GCCCACCACCAGCCATGCCGAGCCGCCAGGCTGCTGCGGTCCGGGATCGCTCAGGCCTTCGTGAACGTGACCTTGTAGGGGTACGTGACGCCGGCCGCCGACTGGTACGTGATGGTCAGCGTGCCGCCGGAGAGGCTGTACGTGGCCGTGGCCTCGTCCGCGGTGCCGATGTCGAACCTGATGGTGCTGCCCGCGATCTCGTACGTGCCCGAATACGAGCAGCTGGCGGTGTTCCAGCAGACCCACGGGTCGGTCGGGTCGTCGTTGTCGGCGCTCATGCTGTAGCCGCCGCTGCTATTGAACGTCATGCCGAGCGACAGGCCGTCGCCCGTGATGGCGTCGCCCCAGTCGGGCCGGCTGGGAGCGATGAGGCTCGTGGCGGTCCAGTTACCGACGATGGTCGGGGTGTCGACCGGATCGGGATTGTCCTTCCCGCACCCCAGGAGCTGTACGGTCGTCAGGACGACGGCCATTGCCACCAGCTTGCTGCCGAGCGGCATTCGCATGGCTTCCTCCGCGGTCAGTGTGATGCTCGTCACGGCCCCCGGGTCCGGGGGTAGGCTCATCTGGGTAGGCGACGTTTCGGGCCGGTACGGCTCACGCGGTGGGGGTGGCGGGGCGTGCCGGGAACCGGCCATGGCAGGCGGCTCAAGATGGTTGACGCTACAGGGGTCGCGCGGTATACGTGGGCATCCTGCCCGAAGAAGGGACCAGTCGTTGAATCAGTGGCAAGCATGACCGAATCGCCTGACGTCACTCTCCTGCTGCGCGCTGTCACCGCCGGCCGTCGCGAGGCCCTGGACCGTCTGATCCCGGCCGTGTACGGCGAGCTGCGCCAGATCGCCCACGGGCAGCTGAGGAACGAGCGCCCGGGCCACACCCTGAGCACCACCGCCCTGGTCCACGAGGCCTACCTGAAGCTGGTGGACGTGCGCGAGGTGGAGTGGAAGGACCGCGCCCATTTCTTCGCCGTGTCGGCTCGTCTGATGCGCCGGATCCTCATCGATTACGCGCGCACCCGGAAGCGGGCCAAGCGAGGCGGCAACGCCGTCCGCGTGCCCCTGGACGACATCGG
The DNA here is from genome assembly GCA_037388885.1 of Gemmatimonadota bacterium. GTDB lineage: Bacteria > Gemmatimonadota > Gemmatimonadetes > Longimicrobiales > RSA9 > JARRJS01. Next base: position 1,093 of record JARRJS010000253.1, on the reverse strand, counting down.
GGAGCTGCCCATCGAACGCGCGGAGGAGCTGCTGGACCTGGACGAGGCGCTCACCCGCCTCGAGACGCTCAACGAGCGGCAGTGCCGGGTCGTCGAGTGCCGCTGCTTCGCCGGCCTCAGCGTCGAGGAGACGGCGGAAGCGCTGGGCACCTCGCCCGCCACCGTCAAACGCGACTGGGCCTTCTCACGCGCCTGGCTGAATCGAGAGCTCACGGCCTGACGCCCAACCCCCCGGAGGCGGTTTGGACCACGACCAGTGGGAACGAGCCGAGCGTCTCTTCGCGGAGGCACTCGCGTTGCCCGCCGACGAGCGCGCGGCGTACGTGCGCGGTGCGTGCGACGATCCGGCGCTATGCGCCGAGGTCCTCTCCCTGCTGGAGGCCCACGACGCCACCGGTCCCCTGGACAGCATCGCGGAGCAGCTCGGCGCCATGGCGGCGGTTCATGCGGACCCGCCGCCACCCGAGCCCTTGCCCCAGCGTGTCGGTCCCTACAGCGTCATCCGGCTCATCGCCCGGGGCGGCATGGGCGCCGTGTACCTGGCCGAGCGGGCCGAAGAACACTTTCGCTACACGGTGGCGCTCAAGCTGCTGCGTCGTGATCTGCAGAGCGAAGAGCTGCGCCGGCGCTTCCTGAGCGAGCGGCAGGTCCTCGCCCGCATCAGCCATCCCAACATCGCGCGGCTGCTGGACGGCGGACTCACCGACAGTGGCCAGCCCTACTTCGTGATGGAGTATGTCGAGGGCATGCCCATCGATCGCTACTGTGACGAGCACCGCCTGGGCGTACCGGAACGACTGCGCCTGTTCCGCACCGTATGCGGCGCCGTGCGGCACGCCCACCGGAACCTGGTCGTGCACCGGGACCTCAAGCCCGCCAACATCCTGGTCACCGGCGAAGGCGAGGTGAAGCTCGTCGACTTCGGGATCGCCAAGGTCCTGGACCCGGAGGCGTTCCCGGACGATGCGCCACAGACCCGCGTCGGCCAGCGGTTGTTGACCCCGGAGTACGCCTCGCCCGAGCAGCTGCGCGGCGAGCCGGTGAACACGGCCAGCGATGTTTACCAGCTGGGCCTGTTGCTGTGCCAGTTGCT
>JARRJS010000252.1:0-2223 GCA_037388885.1 Gemmatimonadota bacterium | reverse complement strand
CGACAAGCTGAACACGGCAATGGCCCGGTGGCGGAAGCGGGAGCAGCGCGAGCGAGCGGCGACCGAACAGGCACCACCTGCGGAGTCCTCGAAAGCGGCGCTCCGTCACCGGGCAGCACCGTTGCGCTTCCCGAGCCTGGCCAACAGGTTCGACCTTCCACCCAACGGGAACGGGCACGATGTCAGCAGCGATCAAACTGGCGAGGATCAGTAGCCAGGGAGGGATCGGCACGGGGCGACTCGTCCGCCGAGGCGACCCCGGTCTTTTCGGGACCCTCGGCAAGATTGCCGGCGGCGCCATTGGTCTCATCACCGGTGGTCCAGCGGGGGCGGTTGCCGGCTGGAGCACTGGCGGAGCGATCGGCTCAGCTCTCGAAGGCGGCAGCAAGCCCAAGCCCGCCGTCGCCACCCCGGGCTTCGCCCCGACCACCAGCTACCCGGTCGTCGGCTCCCCCGGTGTTACCGGAGCGCTTCAGCGGCTCGTCCCTGGCGGTGCAACAGGCTACCAGGTCAACGCGCCCGCTGCCGCTGCCAACGGCGCCGGCTGCCCCAAGGGTCACCGGCTCAACAAGAGCGGGTATTGGCTCAAGAGCGGCGAGTACGTTGCCCCCGGAACGCGCTGCGTCAAGAGCCGTCGCCGCAATCCCGCGAACCCCCGTGCCCTCGATCGAGCCATTGGTCGGCTCAACAGCGCCAAGCGGCTCCAGCACAAGCTCTCGGGGTTCAGCACGCGGAAGTACTCCAAGAGCGGCGCCGTCAACAAGCACTGGAGCCGGACGGCGTGATGTGGCTGGAGAACGCCCGGGACCTCCTGTCGTCTGTCCGCACTGCGCTTGTGAGCGGATTGGCGTTGACGGTGCTGGGGTCAACTGCGTGTGCCATAGCTGCGGCAGCATGTTCCCGCTACGACAGGGGCTCCAGGCCGGCGCGGCGTTCCTCCAGGAGGTCGCAGGCGGTCTGACCGGGGGCGCCCAGCTCGAGCCGGCCGACCTGGTGGAGTACTTCGAGGATCCAGACGATCGCAGCTGGTGGGTGTGGGACCGAGATGTGGAATAGACTGCAACGGTGGTTGAAGCGAAACTGGCGGGACCTGCTGGGTTGGCTCCTGCGGAGATCCTGAACGTTACCTGAGGGGTGTGACAATGCCGACGATTCGCAAGCGCGGGACCGACGTGGCAGACGGCGCGGTGGTGTATCCGTTGCAAGGCTCTCAGTACGAGTACCTGCCGTTCAACGCCAGGATCGACATCGCGCTCATGGCCGACACCGGCGACACTTTCCTCGCCAATGTGTTCTCCGGCTCCGACGTGCTCATGGAGAACGCGCAGATCGACAACCTGGCCACGGCGTCGCCGATCGTGTACCCGGACCACTTCACGCTGACCGACGTGGCCATGGCCGGCGAGCGCCTGGGGATCGCGCTCACCAACAACACCGGCGCCGTCGCGGATTACCGCGTCGTGGTCATGATCACGCCGCTGTAGGGCCACCATGGCACGGCCGATCCAGACGCCGGTTCCGGGCACGCTGCTCCGGAACGAGTTTGGGCTCCGCGGCCGGGTGGAGCTCCAGCTGGGCGAGGAGATCATCCCGGTTGTCAACGTGGCCGACCTGGCCAGAGGGGCCGGCGTGCCGATCGAGCGCACCGTAACGGGACGGTTCGTATCAAACGGCGTGGTGGGCGAGTACTTCGTTTTCCAAATGGTGGTTCCACCCTCCACGCTTGTGCGGTTGGGCCACCTGCACGTTTGGGCCGATACTGCCGGCACCCTGAAGATGCACCTAGGTAACGCGCTGGCAGCTACCCCGGCCAGCAAGCTCACAATCCGCTTCAGTGACGGGCGGCTCACGGTGCCCGACTTCATCAACCCGGCCGTGTTCCCGACTTTCGACACGGCAGCCGCGGGCCTCGGCAACGACTGCGAAGCGTTGTACGGGATCGCTTCTGCCGACACGCCGCTCGACCTAGACCTCTCCCACGTCGTGGTTGGCTCAGACGACAACAGCTCTTACGGCTTTGTGGAGATGTCGTACACCATCGCCAACGCGAAGGTGCAAGGGACTCTCACCTGGAAGGAGTACGTTGCCGGGTGATCACGGGGCGGCTCAAGCTGCAAGGACTCCAGCCGGCGGTCAAAGCGGCGGCAGAGTGGGCACTGTCGGTCGCGGACTACTATGGCTGCCCGGTCGCGGTTACCTCCGGCTTCCGGTCGTGGGCCGACC
>JARRJS010000251.1:0-3119 GCA_037388885.1 Gemmatimonadota bacterium | reverse complement strand
GTCAGCTCGGCTTCGGGGGCGAGGGTGGTCACGGTGGCATCCTCAGGTGTCTCCACGACGGGGTGCTCCTGTTCATCCACGCCCGTCGTCGCGTTCTGTGTGTCCGCAGTCGCTTCTTCCGTGGCGGCGGTCTGTTTCACGTCCGTCGCGTCGTTTGATGTCTCGTTCTGGACCATGCGTCTCGGCTGTCTCCGGCTGATCGTACCGTGGCCGGCCCGTCAGGTTGAAGGACCCGTACAAAAGGAGGGCGCCCCGAGCGCCCTCCCGAGGCTCGCGCGCAACCGGGCGCGAGACAGACGCTTAAGGTACCTGCGCCCTGTGGAAGCGTCAAGGCGCAGGCGCGGTCGCACCACGCGCCCGCGCGAGCACCTCGATCATGTCCACCTGCTCGTCGAATGTGAGCGCCGTGGTGTCCACAACCACGGCATCCTCCGCCCTGCGGAGGGGCGCCGTCTCGCGCTCCGAGTCGATGCGGTCACGGGCCAGCAGGCGTTTCACTTCGGCCCTGAGCTCATCGGGGCCCGGGTCCGTCGTGCCCGTTTCGGCCAGACGCCGGCGCGCGCGCGTCTCGGGGTCGGCCACCAGGAACACCTTGAGATCCGCATCCGGGAACACGACGGTGCCCATGTCACGACCGTCGGTAACCAGATCGCCGTCGTCGGCGGCCGCGCGCTGGCGCCCCATCAGCCACTGGCGGACGGCAGGCACGCGCGCCATCTCCGACACGTGGGCGTTGACCTCCGGCGCCCGGATCTCCTGTTCCACGTCGTGTTCGCCGATCCGCATGACGAAGCGGTTGCCGTCGGTGCGGGCGGCCACGCCCAGGGTGTCGAGCTCGGCCGGATCGAGATCGGGCCAGTGGTCGGTGGGCAGCCCGCTCGGCCACGGCCCGGGCCGTGGAGGTTTTCCCGGACCCGGCGGGCCCGTCGATGGCGATGATCATGGATTCACCCGGGTTGTGACCTGCTCCAGCTCGGTCCAGAAGCGAGGGAAGCTGATGGATACCACGGCGGCATCATCGATGCGCACGTCGTTGCCCTGAAGCGCCGCCAGCACGCCGAACGCCATGGCAATACGGTGGTCGCCCTGGCACCGAACGTCCCCGCGCAGGGGTGCATCCGTGCCGGCCACGATGAGCTCATCGCCCTCGTCGTGAGCATCCACCCCCAACGCGCGCAGGTTGCCGGCCAGAGCGGCCAGCCGGTCGGACTCCTTGACGCGCAGCTCGCCGGCGCCGCGGATGCGTGTCACCCCCTCGGCCCGCGCGGCCAGCACGGCCAGCACGGGCACCTCGTCGATGAGGCCCGGGATCTCGTCGGCCTCCACATTGACGGCATGCAACGGTGCGGGCGTCACGACGACGTCGCCCGTCGGCTCGCCGGCACCCTCCACCGGCTCCGCCTGCACACGGGCACCCATCCGCGCCAGCACGGCTAGCAGGCCCGTGCGCGTGGGGTTCAGGCCGACGTGGGCAATGCGAAGGGGCGCACGCGAGAGCAGGCCCAGGGCGATGAAGTAGGCCGCGGAAGAGAAATCGCCCGGCACGTCCAGGTCCAGGGGCTCCAGCTCCGCCGTGGGCCGTACCTCGGCGAACGGCATGCTCCCGTCCATTCCGGACGTCACCGAAGCGCCCATGGTCCGTAGCAGACGCTCCGTATGGTCGCGGGATAGTACCGGCTCGCGTACCCGCACGTCGACGCCACCGGTCAATCCAGCCAGCAGCAGCGCGCTCTTCACCTGGGCGCTGGCACGCGGGCTGTCGTACTCCAGTGGCTGCAGCTCTCCGCCCCTGATGCGGAGCGGCAGGCGATCCGGCGCGTCCAGCTCCTCCACCACGGCGCCCATGCGGCCCAGGGGCTCCGTGACCCGGCGCATGGGCCGCCGGCGCAGCGACGCGTCGCCGGTGAGCGTGGCGGTCATGGGCTGGCCGGCCAGAACGCCGAGCAGCAGGCGAGCCGTGGTACCGCTGTTGCCGCAGTCGATCGCCCCCGAAGGCGGCCGCAGGCCGCGCAGCCCCACGCCGCGGACGCGGATCTCGCCCGCCGCCAGCTCCGGCATGCGCACGCCCAGCGCGCGCAGGGCCGCCGCCGTGGACGCCGGGTCGGCGCCGTCCAGCAGGCCGCGCAGCCGACTCTCGCCGCGGGCCAGTGCCGCGAACAGCAGCGCCCGGTGGCTGATGGACTTGTCGCCCGGCACACGGACCGACGCGATGTCGGCGCCGGCTCCACTGGACGGCATCATTCGTCGTCGTCCCGGAACGGCACGTCGATCTCCATGCCGTCGAACGCCACCAGGGAGGAGCGGAACGCCTGCCGGGCCTCCCGTTCCAGCACGCGCGGATCCTCCGCGTAACGCGGCGACACGTGCGTCATCACCAGCCGCAGCACGCCCGCCTCCTTCGCCACCGTCGCCGCTTCCCGGGCCGTGGAATGGCCCGTGTCCCGCGCGCGGTCGGCTTCCTCATCCGCGAACGTGGCGTCGTGGATGAGCAGGTCCGCGTCCCGCGCCACCTCCACTGTCTTCCCCGACGGCCGGGTGTCGCCGGTGTACACGACCCGGCGTCCGGGCCGGGGCGGGCCCACCACGTCTTCCGGCGAGATCGTGCGACCGTCCACCTCCACGTCCTCGCCCCGGTGCAGACGGCCGAACAGCGGGCCCTCCGGCACGCCCAGCTCGCGTGCACGGTCCGGGTGGAACCGACCAAGGCGCTCGTGCTCCACCAGGGCGTAGCCCAGCGACGTGCCGCCGTGCGACGTGCGAAAGGGCACGACGTCGTAGCCGTCGCGCTTCACCTTCTGACCGGCACGCAGCTCCTGGATGGTGACCTCGAACGGCACCCGCTCCACGCCCAGGTGCACCGCAGCCTCCAGGATGTCACTCGTCCCCCGGGGGGTCCACAGGCGCATGGGCACGTCGCGGCCCTGCAATCCCATGGTCCGCAACAGCCCGATCACGCCCAGGAAATGGTCCGCGTGCATATGCGTGAAGAAGATGTCGGACAGGGAGAACCCCGTGCCGAACCGCATCATCTGGCGCTGCGTGCCCTCGCCGCAGTCGAACATCAGCGCCTCACCCATCCGCTGCACAATGAGCGAGCTGACGTTTCGACCCACGGTGGG
>JARRJS010000250.1:0-2297 GCA_037388885.1 Gemmatimonadota bacterium | reverse complement strand
GGCGCCTGTGACCGCTGTCTGCGGCCGGACGGCATCCTGCCCGGGTGGCCCGCGCCGCGCCGCCGGCGCGTCTGAAGCCGCTGCACGGGCGTGGCGGCCAGCGGGCACTTTCGAATGGCCGGCCGGCCTTCTACATTTGCACGGTGGTGAAACGGGTACCGGGTTGGAGGGCGGATGGAGCCATACCTGACCCCGGAGCATGAGGCATTCCGGGCGGAAGTCCGGGATTTCGCCGAAACACAGATCGCCCCCGTGGCGGGGGAGCTCGACGAGCAGGCGCGTTTTCCGTGGGAGAACGTGCGTGCCATGGCCGAGCGCGGCTGGTTCGGCATTGACGTGCCCGAGACTCTGGGCGGACTGGGCCGGGACTATCTCAGCTACATCCTGGCCATCGAGGAGCTGGCGCGGGTGGATGCGAGCCACGCCATCACGGTGAGCGCGCATTCCACCCTGGGCGAGTCGCCCATCCTCAACTTTGGAACCGATCAGCAGCGTGATCGGTATATTCCGCTGCTCTCGCGGGGCCGTGTGCTGGGCGGGTTCGGCCTCACGGAGCCGGGCGCTGGCTCGGACGCCAGCGCGACCCGTACGGTGGCCGTGCCGGACGGCGACGGGTACCGGGTCAACGGCAGCAAGATATTCATCACGCACGCCGGTGTGGGCGAGATCTTCGTGATCACCGCGGTGACGGACCGGGAACGGGGCACCCGCGGTATCACGAGCTTCATCGTGACGAAGGAGACGGCGGATCGCGAGGCCGCGGACCGTGCAGGCATCGGTCACGCGGCCGAGCTGGAACCGTTCATGGACGGCGTGCGTGCAGGCAAGAAGGAAGACAAGATGGGCTGGCGTGCCTCGGACACCCGGGAACTGGTGCTCGAGGACGTCTTTGTACCTGCTGAGAACAGATTGGGCAGGGAAGGCGAGGGTTTCACGAACTTCATGAAGACGCTGGATGCCGGGCGGATCGGTGTCGGCGCGCTGTCGTTGGGCCTGGCCCAGGGCGCGTTCGAACAGGCACTGCGTTTTTCCAACCAGCGCAGGCAATTCGGCCGGCCTCTACGCAGCTTCCAGGGCGTCCAGTTTCCCCTGGCCGACATGGCCACGGAGATCCAGGCTGCCCGCCACCTCGTCTACCACGCCGCCTGGCTCAAGCAGAATGACAGATCCTATGGCAAGGCCGCGGCCATGGCCAAGCTGTACGCCAGCGACGTCGCAATGCGCGTCACGACGCGGGCCGTACAGCTCATGGGTGGAAGCGGCTACACAACGGACTACCCCGTCGAACGCATGATGCGCGACGCAAAGGTCGGCCAGATCGGCGAGGGCACGAACGAGATCCAGCGGCTGGTCATCGCCCGCTCGATCTTCGACGAAGCTTTCGACGGGGGCGAAAAATCGTGACGTATGAAGCGAGAAATCCTGATTTCATCCACGCCGCAGGAAGCGCGCGTGGCCATCCGCGAGGACGGTGTCCTCGTGGAGTTCCTGGTGGAGCATGCCGATGCGGAGCGCAGCGTCGGCGACATCTATCTGGGTGAAGTCCAGGCGGTCCTGCCGGGCATCCAGGCCGCGTTCGTCGATATCGGCGCCGACAAGGCGGCGTTCCTGCACGCGTCGGACCTGTCGCGTGCCGACGAGGACGACGACGACGACAACGGCAACGGCAACGGCAACGACCGCAACGGACGCTACCCGCTCATCCAGGACGTGGTCCACAAGGGCGAGAAGCTCCTGGTCCAGGTGACCAAGGAGCCCATCGGCACGAAGGGGCCCCGCGTCACCACCCAGATATCGCTGCCCGGCCGGTTCCTCGTCCACATGCCGGACTCGAACCACATCGGCGTGAGCCGCAAGATCGAGGACCGGGAAGAGCGGTCCCGGCTCCGCGCTCTCGCCCGCGAGCTCCTGCCCCGCGATGCCGGCGGCGTCATCATCCGTACGGCGGGTGAGGAGCTGACCCGCGACGTGTTCTCCCGCGAGATGAACACGTTGCTGGAGACCTGGCAGAAGGTCCAGAAGAAGGCCAGGCACGCCAAACCGCCCACACTCATCCATCGTGATGCCAAGCTGACCAGCGGCATTATCCGCGACGTGTTCACACAGAAGGTGGACAGCCTGACGGTGGACGCGAAGGATGTCTACAACGAGATCCGCGACTACCTGCGGGGCGTGGACGCGGACCTGCTAAAGCGCGTCCACCTGTACGACAGGACGCTGCCGATCTTCGACGAATACGGTGTGGAAGAGTCCATCCGACAGGCGTTCCAGCGACGCGTCGACCTGCCGTCGGGCGG
>JARRJS010000249.1:0-2326 GCA_037388885.1 Gemmatimonadota bacterium | reverse complement strand
CGTTCATACGCGTCACGCACCTGGTCGGCGGCACGCCCCACCCAGGTGACTTCGACGTCCGGCCGGCGCTCCCGGATCAACGGCAGGATCTTCTCGGCGAAGTACGTCATGCCGTCGCGGTTCGGATACCAGCCGAATCCGCCCACGAAGACGATTCCAGACTCTCCTCCCGCTCCCGAGGGCCGGAACGCCTTCGTATCGACTCCGTTGGGGACCGTGACGACACGAGCCTGCGGGACCAGCTCCTGCAACCGGCGGGCATCCTCCGCAGAGACCATGACGTTCAGAGCGAGCCGCCCGCACCAGCGGCGTTCCTCCGCTTCCATGAGGCGCGATTGGAAACGTAGATAGCGCCGCACCATAGGGCCCGCCTCGGTATCCGCGCGCCTGCGCAGCAGGTCCGACTCGATGTTGTGATGCGTGCACGCCACGGGCAGCTCGCCGAGCAGTGGGATGTAGCGCGACAGGTCGAGGCTATCCACGTGCACCAAGTCGAACGCGCCGCGATCCAGAACATCCCTCAGCCGCGACGTGAAATCGGCAGACTCGTACGCGTAATACGTGTATACCCGCCGCGTGAGTGTGCTGCGCAGATGGTCCCAGAGGAGACGAGCTCGGTTGTGCTCCTGTAGGATGGGAAACACGCTGGCGCGGGCGTGCGCCGCCACTCCCTCGAGTCCGGCCCGGACTTGCTCGACTGTCGGGCGCGTGGCTTGGCGGTAAAAGACGAGGGCGGTGACGTCATACTCCCGGGCCAGCAGCCGCAGAACATTGTACGATCGGATCTGCACGCCACCGTCCGGTGGATAGGGCAGCGTCTGGCACAGGAAGAGAAGTCTGGGCCGCTTCACGGCGTCCGTTGGTTCATCGCTGGGAAGCCAACCGGTTCTCCACCACCCGCATCTTTCCGGACGGCTGGCGCGGGATGGCGGGTACGAATTTGACCGCGACGCCGAATTCGGGAAGCCGGCGCCCGAACTCGCTCGAAACGGCTGCCTCGACAGCCCCCGCATCCCCGGAGACGACCAGCTGGACCTCGAGGTGGTCGTGGTCGAGTTGCACGACCTTGAACTGGCCGATGCCCGGGGACTTTTTCCGGAGGTCTTCGAACAGGTACATGAAGAACTCCCCGTGGAAGCGCTGGCCCGCCGGGTTTTCCACGTAGTCGTATTCCCGGCCGAAGATGTAGTCGAGCACCGGGAAGCCGCGCCCGCAGGAGCAGGCACGTCCGCGGGCCGCCGTGTCCCCGACCCGGTAGCGGGTGAGAGGCATCACGTCGTTGGTAAGGTCCGTGATGATGACGGAGCCCGGCTCACCATTCGGGGCGGGGGCACCGTCGGCGTCCAGCACCTCGACATAGTGATTGAAGGGCATGAGATGCAGCGCGCCCGCCTCACACTCGTACGCGATGGGGCCCACCTCGCCGCAACCGTACTCATTCTGTACGGGTGCGCCGAATGCAGATTCCATGAGCGCCCGTTGCGGCGCGCTCAGCGCTTCCGACGTCGTCACGACAGCCTTGATGCCCAGCCCTTCCAGCGACGGGTCCCAGCGGCCCGCGATGTGCCGGGCTAGGTCCTCCAGGGCGGAGACGTAGCCGTATAGGAACGCGGGGCGGAAGCGTTCGATACGGCACAAGTAACGGTCGAGCGTCGACGGGCTGTATCCGAAGGCGGAGAGCGTGATGCGGTTCGTGGCCGCGTCCGCGGCCAGGTAGCGAAGCCTCCGCCGCAGGTTCCGGGCTGGCTGGCCCCAGAACCGGACGCACGGATCGCCGATGCGGAGGCCGAACCACCCGTAGCCAAGCCAACTGGCGGCCATCTCCTGGGCGATGGCCTCCGGGTTCTTCTCCACCGTGACCGGCCGCCCGGTGGAGCCGCCCGTGGTCTTCTTGTGGGAGCGACCGTTCCACCGCTCCACTCGCAGGCTGTTCCCGTCCTTCTGGAGCAGCTCCTTCTCGATGATCGGGAGTCCCCGGAGCCGCTCTTCGGCATCGTGGACCGTGGCGCCGGCGGCCAGGTCTCGCCACCGGGCGTAATGCCGCACGTGCGGGAGTTTGTCGCGAAGCACATGGACCAGCAACTCGCGCTGACGTTCGGCAATCTCATCCGCGGTTCTGAATTGCAGCCGCTCCAACTCGGCCATGCGGCCGTAAACAGAGCGCTCGCCGCGAAGTGAGACGGCCGCGAAGTACATGGCTCTGCCCCATGCCCGCCGAAACGCCGGCATCACCGTGGTCCCCCAACGTCGAAGGCTCCCGGGTCTCTCAGCCGGTTGGCCGACCTCATTCCCCTCTCTCCTTTCACCACCGGCTTTCTGAGGTCGG
>JARRJS010000248.1:0-2332 GCA_037388885.1 Gemmatimonadota bacterium | reverse complement strand
ACCGACCGCTTCGCCGGTGAGGAATACCGGCGCCTGTTCGACCCCGACGTGCTCACCTGAGCCGTAGGCTCACTGGGTGGCGCGCGCCACCGCAATCAGGCTTCCGTCATTCGGATTACGAATCCATGCTACGTCGAAACCGCCCCGCAGCACGTGGAAGATCACCCACGGGCTCGTCACCGCCTGGGTGGTCGCCGCGCCGGGGGCCGGGCTCCTGGGGACGACGTCGACGTAGAGCTCGCCGTAGTCCACGCTCACGCCGCGGATGTCCACGCCGTAGCCGCCGGTGGGCCGCTGTCCGTCGAAGATCGCCACCACCGTCTCGCGCGAGAAGTCGATCAGCGGCACCGGCGGCACCTGGAGCTGGGTGCCGAAGGCCTGATACCAGAGGTTGGTGAGCTGATCCTTGCTGGTCACCAGAACGTAGGCCGGCTTGTCGTACCCCACCGCGTGCTCGCCGCTGGCGATCACCTCCCACGGGACCTGCTGGCTGACCGCCCCCGTCGCCGACTGGATCGTGCCCAGCGCCTGCTGCACGTACAGTCCGGTGTGGAGGTACTCGCTGGTGCCGTTCACCGCGTGCTTCGGCAGCGCGTCCGAGGGCAACATCGCTACCACGAACGGTTTGCCGGCCTTCGACAGGGCGTCGGCGAGCGCGTCCGCCTCGGGGTCGGTGAGCTGTCCCAGACCGCGTAGCCGGTTGAGCCGCGGTCGCGGCACGACCCTCTCGCTGGTGCCGGCCTTGCCGCTGTCGACCAGCGTGAAGTAGTCGCCGCCGTCGAAGTACACGACCTGCTCGACATCGCTGTTGATCTTGAGCTGGAGGTCGGTGGTCAGGGGGATGTGCGACACCACCACCGGCGGGGGGTCGGGCGGCGTCAGCGGTGCGCTCAGGTAGGGCTGCCCGCCGGCAAGCAGGGCGCCGTTCACGGCGTAGGCCGTCTGCTTCGTCCCCTGCGTCAGCGTGACGTCCTTGCCGTCGATGGTGATCGACCCGGGCGAGCCGTACAGATAGCTAAGGCGCGCGTCCACGGCCCCGTACACGTACACGTCGTGGAGCTTCGGCCCGCTCTGCTGCGCACAGCCCGCCAATAGGACGAGGACGGCCAGGACGGCCAAGGCGAAACGCATGCGTACCTCCTGGGCGCATGCTATCACTGCTGCCCTGAGAAGCCGCTGAGGGACGCATCCGGCTCACTCGGTGCGCCTCGGCCCTGCTATGCTGCGGGGGTGTCGCCCGGGGCCAAGCGCATCCTGATCGTGTCGGCCTCCATCGGCGGCGGTCACGTGGCGGCCGGCCGCGCATTGCAGCAAGCGCTCGGCGAGGCCGGAATCGACTCCGACCATGTCGACCTCCTCGAGTACACCGCCGTCCCCTTCCGTCGCCTGTACCGGCAGGCCTCTTCGAGCTGGTGCGCACCGCACCGGACCTGGTCGAATGGCTCGGTCGCCGCATGGACCGCACCCCGCGCGAGGAGAAGACGCGTCAACAGCGGCTGCGCGCGCGACTGAGCCGCATGCTCAGCTACGAGCTGCCCCGACGCATCGCCGAGGCGCAGCCCGACGTGATCGTGCACACCCACTTCCTGGGCCCGGAGATCCTCAGCGGCCGGCTGCGCCACACGCCGGCCACGCCACAGGTGGAGGTCATCACGGACTTCTTCGCGCATAGCCTGTGGCTGCAACCGGGGCTCCTGCGCTACTTCGTCGCGACCGAGGAGGTCGCCGTCCACCTCCGCTCGGTGGGGGTGGAGGAAGGGCGCGTCCGCGTGACCGGCATCCCCATCGACCTGCGCTATGCGGCGCTGCCGGGCCGCGCCGAGGCCCGGGCACAGCTCGAGCTGCCGCCGGAGCGCGACCTGCTCCTTCTCGTCGCCGCCGGCCTGCAGAGCGCAGTGCTGCGCGACCTGCTGCGGCAGCTCCAGGCGTTGCGCTGGCCACTCGGCACCGTGGTCGTGTGCGGCCGCAGCCCCGACCTGGTGGCGGTGGCCCACGACGCCGTCGAGGGCTACGCAGGCCCCGGAACGTTCGCCGTCCACGGTCAGCGAGACGACATGCCGCTACTCATGGCGGCGGCGGACATGCTCGCGGGAAAGCCGGGCGGGCTGATCAGCAGCGAGGCCCTGGCCGCGGGGCTGCCGATCGCCGTGATCACGCCATACCCCATCCAGGAGGAAGCCAACGCCAACGCGCTGCTCGAGCGTGGCGCCGCCATCCGCATCGCTCCGCTCAGCATCTTCGAGCACAAGCTGGCCGGGTTCCTGGCCGACCCCGAACGGCGCGAGACGATGAGCCGTGCCGCCCGCACGATGGGTCGGCCGGACGCCGCCCG
>JARRJS010000247.1:0-2337 GCA_037388885.1 Gemmatimonadota bacterium | reverse complement strand
ACTGGCACCCCGAGCCGGGGTCGCACACCTCGTCCGTACCGGGATTGCCGTCGTCGCAGTCTGCCGCGTCCGCGGTGTGGACGACCGTGTCCGCTTCTTCGTCGCAGCTGTCCACCGTGCAGGCGACGCCGTCGTCGAGCTCGGGAGCCGCTCCGTCCACACAGCCTTCTACCGCGTCGTAATGCTCGATGCCGTTGCAGAAGAGGCCGTCGTCACAGAGCTCGAACTCGGCGGAAGGGCCCGTCGCCAGCGCCAGCGTTCCGGTGTTGCTGCCCCCGCGCCCGTCGGTAACGATGACGGTGAAGGCGCAGTCTTCTCCCCCACTGGGGACCGTCGTCAGCGTGAACGTGGGATCCTCTACGGTCTCATCCGCGAAGCTGCCCTCGCAGTCCGCGCTCCAGGCGAAGGCGAGCGGGTCGCCGTCCGGGTCGGCCGCCGTCAGGTCGAGCTGCACACTGTCGCCCGCATCGATGCCGCTGCGGCTCGCCACCAGCCCCGTCACCTCGGGTGAGGTATTGAGCTCGATATCCACGTCCGCCCCGCCTTGGCCGTAATGAACCTGCACGTCGACGACGAGGGCCGCCGATGCGGTGGCGTCCAGCGGATCGCTGACGGTGATGGTGAGCGTGTGCTCGCCGACCTGGGAGGCATCGGGCGCGGTCCAGACCGTGGTCGCCGCGGCTGCCGAATCGAAGCTCCCTGCGGTGGCCGTCCACGCGTAAATGAGGGGTTCGTCGTCCGGGTCCACCGCCTCGACGGCGAGACTGATGGATCCATCCGGGGCCACCTGGTTGCTGCTCGCCACCAGCGACAGCAACCGCGGCGCAGCATTCTGGAAGGGCTCCGGCGGCGTCGCCTGCTGCAAAAAGATGGTGACGATGGCCACCTCGCCGTCGACGATCGTGACGTCGGTCGCTCGCCCCTCGTACAAGAGCGTGTCGGCCGCGTCGTAGGCCCGCGCCTCGAACGTGCGCCCCTCGCCGGCAGGGATACCGTCGATGCGGCCCTGCCAGTCGCCGCCACCACCCGTGAGCTCCGCCACGAGGGGCGGGTCGATGTGGTCTCCGGACACGGTGACCGTAACGCGCGCGACATCGGCCACGGAGAGGGCCTGCGCGGCGACGGCGATCCGGGCCGATCCGTTGCGGCGCTCCTCTGAACCACGGTGACAACCGCTCAGAGCCAGAATGATCGCCACGAAGAGGATGAGCCTATGCACCCACTTCCTCCTTCCCCCAGGCGCTCCGCGCAAAGTCAGAGCCCGCCGAGCCTGCGGACACTCCGTGCGCCCGCACCACCAACTGAGGTACGAGCGTATCCCACCCCGAGCGACGGCCGTCAATCACACAATGAAGCTTCTCACCGGCTACCGCAGTCGAAGCTACATGCGAGGTTGGCGTAGAGGACAAGGCAAAGCAAAGCCCGGGCTTGGGCCCGGCCGGCGGCCTGAGCGGCGGAGTTGACGTATCTCTGTCTCATGATCTTGCCCCGACCCGTGGCCCGCTATTCTGGGGAGCGGTGGACAACCGCCCGAGCCGCCCGTCGCGCCGCCGCTGCCGCCCGTGCCCCCGGTGAGAGAACCGCCAGTGCCTTCGGTGCCGCCTGTCGCGCCGTCCGTCGCGCCGCCCGTGCCGCCGCTGCCCGCGCCACCCGTGTGCCCTCCGCCGGTTGCGTCGTTGCCACCGGCTCCGGCATTGCCGGTGCTGCCGGCCACGCTGCCACCGGTGCTCTCGGCCATACCCCCGCCGCCCGCCGGGGCGCTGCCGCCTGCCCCGGCAGATTCGGCGTGTACATGGCCCACGTCACTGCCGTTGTCGCCGCACGCGGCCGCGCTCAGCGACTGCGCTCCATGCCCCGAGCCATCAGCGTGCCCGCTGCCGCGAAGCGGCTTAGTCTTAGTCCAACCCCGCATTCGTCAACTCCACCGCTCCGCGCGCGCCAAAACTTCTTTCTCTACTCCGCGCGCGAAACGCCGCATCCCATCCTGCCCCTGCGTTCTGTTCGCCATCGCCGATGACGCGGCGCTCTCGGAGGTGGGCAGCTAGCTGCTAGCGTGCCGGGCTTGCCAGCCGGCACGGACTGCTACATAGCAGGAGTCTATCATGGAAGCCTCGATCCAGCCGTTCAAGCTCTACTTCTCTCCGGGGGCCTGCTCCCTCTCCCCACATATCGCGCTCCGCGAGGCGGGGCTGCCGTTCGAGCTGGTGCGCGTCGATTTCACCAGGGGCCGCGCCATCGGCGACGGCCGGCACCTATCCGACGTGAATCCCAAGAACTACGTGCCCGTTTTGGAGCTGCCAGAAGGGAAACTGCTGACCGAGGGGGTGGCCATGGTTC
>JARRJS010000246.1:0-2387 GCA_037388885.1 Gemmatimonadota bacterium | reverse complement strand
GGAGGCGCGTCGTGCCACTGGGACATGTTATCGGCTTCGCGCTACTGGCGTTCGCGCTGATCGTGGTGCCCGGACCGAGCGTGCTGTTCGTGATCGGCCGCGCGCTCAGCGTGGGTAGACGGGCGGCCCTGGCCACCGTGGTGGGAAACGCCTCCGGAGTGTACCTGCAGGTCGCTGCCGTGGCGCTCGGTCTCGGCTTCGTCCTGGCGCGCTCCGCGACCGTGTTCACCGTCGTCAAGCTGCTCGGCGCCGCGTACCTCGCC
This sequence comes from Gemmatimonadota bacterium, assembly GCA_037388885.1. GTDB lineage: Bacteria > Gemmatimonadota > Gemmatimonadetes > Longimicrobiales > RSA9 > JARRJS01. The sequence goes on along the minus strand of JARRJS010000246.1, from coordinate 2,124 downwards.
TGGCTCGGGATCGATGCCATCCGCAAGCGCCGCGCCCTGGCCAACGCGCTGGCCACGGCCGTGCCCGCCACGTCGCGGCGGCGAGCGGTGCGAGACGGCTTCGTGGTGGGAGCGACCAACCCCAAGGCGACGGTGTTCTTCGCGGCCGTTCTGCCGCAGTTCGTGGAGCCCGCGCGGGGCGCCGTGCCCCTCCAGATGCTTCTGCTCGGCCTGGTGTTCGTCGCCATCGCCCTGGTGTCGGACAGCGCCTGGGCGCTGGCGGCCGGCACCGCCCGTCGCTGGCTGACACGCTCGCCTCGGCGGCAGGAGGCCCTGAGCGCCGGCGGTGGGGTGATCATGGTCGTGCTGGCGATCGAGCTGGCGCTCACCGGCCGGCGCTAATCAGCTGCCCGCACCTCGCGATGCCGGTACACGGGCGCCTCCGACGGCGCCAGCGGGCTCAGGCCACGAATCATGTCGGACGCCTTCTCGGCGACCATCATCACCGGGGCGTAGATGTTCGCGTTGGTGATGTTCGGCATCACCGAGGCGTCGACCACGCGCAGGCCTTCGATGCCGTGCACCTTCAGGGACGACGGGTCGACCACCGCCATGGCGTCCGTGCCCATCCTGGCCGTGCCGCACGGGTGCAGCGCGGTCTCCGCGTCGCGCGCGACCCAGTCGAGGATCTGCTCGTCCGTCGTCACGGACGGCCCGGGCGCGAGCTCGCCGTCATCAAAGGCCGCGAACGCCGGCTGGGACAGGATGTGGCGCGCCGTGCGCACCGCCTCCAGCCACTCGCGGCGGTCGTCGGGGGTCGACAGGTAGTTGAACGCCAGGGCGGGTTTGGCTTGCGGATCGGCCGACACGATCCGTACCTCGCCGCGCACGTCCGAGACCATGGGGCCCACGTGGACCTGGTAGCCGTGGCCGCCGGCCGGCGAGCTGCCGTCGTAGCGGATGGCGAGTGGCAGGAAGTGGAACATGAGGTTGGGCCACTCGACGGCATCATTGGAGCGCACGAAGCCGCCCGCCTCGAAGTGGTTGGTCGCGCCCGGCCCACTGCGGAACACGAGCCACTGCGCGCCGACCCAGGGGCGCCGCCACCGCGCCAGCCACGGCGCCATCGACACGGGCTGCTTGCAAGCGTGCTGAACGTACACCTCGAGATGATCCTGCAGATTCTGACCGACGCCGGGCAGGTCGACCACCGGCGTGATGCCCAAGGAGCGCAGGCGATCGGCCGGGCCCACGCCCGAGAGCTGAAGCAGTTGCGGGCTGTTGATCGCCCCGCCGGACAGGATCACCTCGCCGGCCAACGCGCGCTGGAGTCGGCCATGATGCATGTACTCCACGCCCACGGCACGCTTGCCCTCGAACAGGATGCGGGTCACGAAGGCGCGCGTGCGGATCTCCAGGTTGGGTCTGCGCCGTGCCGGCCACAGGTAGGCCCTCGCCGCCGACCAGCGACGGCCGCGGTGGATGTTGCGGTCGAAGGCCGCGAAGCCCTCCTGCCGGTAGCCGTTCACGTCATCGCTGAGCCGGTAGCCCGCCTGCGTCACAGCCTCGAAGAACGCCCGGAACAAGGGCCCGTCCGCCGGTCCGCGCTCGAGCACCAGCGGGCCCTCCCCGCCACGCCACGCATCGGCCCCGGCCAGGCACGTTTCCATGCGCTTGAAGTAGGGCAGGCAGTGGGCATAGTCCCACGCCTGCATGTCGGGCGCCAGCGCCCAGCGATCGTAGTCCATGGGGTTCCCTCGCTGGAAGATCATGCCGTTGATGCTGGACGAGCCGCCGAGCACCTTGCCACGCGCGTGGTAGACGCGCCGCCCGCCCATGAACGGCTCGGGTTCCGAGCGGTAGCCCCAGTCGTAGCGAGGATTGCCGATCGGGAAGGGCAGCGCCGCAGGCATGTGGATGAGCACGTCCCAAGACCAGTCGGCACGTCCCGCCTCGAGGACGAGCACGCGCGTCCCGGCGTCCTCGCTCAGTCGCCCGGCGATCGCCGAGCCGGCCGAACCGCCGCCCACCACCACCACGTCGCGCCTGTCGAGCTGCATGGCTCGCCCCCTTCCGGGGCCACCGTACCGCTCGCGGCGGCGCGAGCCCGCGTTGTCCAGTCGCCCGTCGCCACTCCCCATCCAT
>JARRJS010000245.1:0-2391 GCA_037388885.1 Gemmatimonadota bacterium | reverse complement strand
GATCGCCAGGTCGGCTGGGAGCGCGGCCATCAACGTCGCTCGGCCCGACGGCGCCGAGTCTCTGCAGCTCTTGCTCCCGCCGGGGCGTTGGGGTGTGGCCACGTCCGGCGTGCTCGCTCGCGCCTGGCCCGGGGGGCATCACCTCATCGACCCACGCAGCGGCCGTCCCGCCGTCACGCGCTTCGTCCAGGCCACTGCGGCACACCCCGATCTGCGACGCGCCGAGGTGCTCGCCAAGCTCGCTCTATTGGCGCCCGGCGATGGCGCCCTGCTGGATGAAGCAGTCGTCCTGGTGGCGTTCGAGCACGGAAGCGGCCCGTGGCACTACCGTGGCGGCGGCCGTTGGGTGCGCACATGAGCGAGCGTCGTATCGCCTCGCTCAACGACGCACTGGTGGCCGTGCTGCTCGTTGGCGTGGCCCTCACCTGGGCGCTGGCGGCACGCAGCGCCACACCCGAGGGGCTGGCCTGGACCCTCAACCGCCTGTCGGGCGTGGCGGCCTACGTACTCCTGGCAGTGTCGGTGAGCCTTGGCGCCGTCCTCAAGAGCCGCTACGTGCCGACGTGGTTGGCCAGACCCCTGCAATACGGCTGGCACGGCTTGCTCAGCGGCTTTGGTCTGGCCCTGGTGGCCGTACACGTTGCCTTCGTGACCGTCGACACGCAGAAGCCGCAATCGCTGGCCGCCGTGCTCGTGCCGGGCAGGGCGACCTACGCCCCGCTGGCCCTGGCGTTGGGCACCCTCGCGCTGTACGCAGCGGTCGCCGTCTACGTGTCGTTCGCGGCGCGGACGCGCTTGCCGCGACCGCTGTGGACGGGTCTCCACCTGCTCGCCTTCCCGGCGTTCATACTGGCGACGGTCCACGGTTGGCTGGCCGGCAGCGACCACCTCACCGCGCTCTACGCCGCCGGCAGCATCTTGGTGGTCGCGGCGGCGGGCCTCCGACTGATGGAGGGCCGTGGAAACCGGCGTGCACGTCACGCCTAGACGTCGAGCGGACGTAGGCTGAGGGCATGCGGCTGCTCTTCGTTGAGGACGATGCGCGCATCGCCGAACCGACGGCTGCGGCTCTGCGCGAGGCCGGCCACCAGGTCACCTGGGTGACCGACGGCCGTGGCGGCCTCGAGGAGGCCCGTGCAGGCGGCTATGGGGTGATCGTGCTCGACGTCATGTTGCCACATCTGGACGGTTTCGACTTGACGCAATCGCTGCGGCAGGAGGGCGTATCCACGCCCATTGTGTACCTGACGGCCCGTGGCGATCTCGACGACCGCGTGCACGGCCTGGACTTGGGCGGCGACGCCTACCTGGTCAAGCCCTTCGAGCTGCCCGAGCTGCTGGCGACGCTGCGTGCCGTGGCGCGGCGCGCCGAATCGGCCGGCAGTGCGCGGCTCCGCTTCGCAGACGGCAAGGGCCGCCTGGACACCCGCACGCGTCAGGTGTGGTGGCAAGGGAGCGAGGTCGGGCTCACCGGGCGAGAATACGAACTGCTCGAGACGCTCGCTCTCACGCCCGGCCGCTGGTTCACGCGCGACGAGCTGCTGGACCGGGTGTGGGGGCCGGATTTCATGGGGGAGCCGCGAATCGTCGACGTGTACGTGAGCTACCTGCGGCGCAAGCTTGCTGACGACGCCATCCACAGCGTCCGCGGGAGGGGGTACCGCGTTCCATGACGATCCGTTGGCGCATGGCGCTGGCCGTGGCCCTGCAAACGGCACTGCTGCTGTTGATCGTGGCCGCCATCCTGTACCTGGCGCTGCAACAGTTCCTGGTGGCGGGCCAGGAACGCAGGCTCGACAATGCCATCAGCCTGCTCGACCTCAGGCGCGACCTCGACCGCAACGCTCAGGACACAGGCGGCCTCACCGTCGGCAGCGAGTTCCCCGCCGGGGTCCAGGTGCGTGTTCTGACCGGGACTCAGGTGGTGAGCAAGACCGCCAACTTCCCCAACGTCCCCACCGACCTGCCGCTTGGCTACACCCGCGTTGATGGCCACCAGGTGCTCACGCGCCAGGTGATGGCCGACAATCGGCTCGTGCTGTTGCAGGTGGCCTCGGATCTGGGCAGCGTGAGTCAGCCGCTTCGCGCCTACCTGCGCGCCCTCCTGGTAACGCTACCGGTGATGATGCTGTTCGCGGCCGTGGCGGCGGCCATCACGGCCGGACGCCTGCTCAGGCCCATCGCCGCATTGCAGCGCGCCGCCAGCTCCATCGGCGCCAGCGGCGACCTGCTGCAACCGGTCCCGGGGGCCAGCGGGCGCGACGAGCTCGGCCGCCTGGCGACGACCTTGGAACAGGCATTCCGTCGGCTGAACGCGGTAATGGAGCGCGAGAGCGAGTTCACGCGCGCGGCCGCCCACGATCTGAGGACTCCCCTTACGGCCCTCCAGGC
>JARRJS010000244.1:0-2398 GCA_037388885.1 Gemmatimonadota bacterium | reverse complement strand
GCGCTGACCTACAGCCTCACCTACAACACCTACCTGGGCGCGTTCCTGGCCCTGGGCGTGCGCGGCGACGGCTTCTACAACGCCCTCTCCAACGACCTCATCCACTGGACCCAGCCCAAGCGCGTGATGGCCGCCGTGCAAGGCTTCGCCAACGGCGGGCAGACCCCCTACTACGCCTACCCGTCGATCGTCGATCCCGACTCGCAGTCGCGCAACTTCGACACCAGCGGCCGGACGCCCTACCTGTACTACACCCGCGTCAACAGCCTCGACCCGCTAGACTTCGACCTGCTGCGCGTGCGGGTGGCGTTCGAGCGATAGCGGCCGCCAGACGGACGCTTGCGGCCGGCCGCCGTGTCGGCGTCAGAACGACCGGCTCCAGCCCGGCGGCCAGCGTTCGATCACGACCTTGGTCTGGGTGTAGAACTCCACCCCGTGCCGCGACTGGGCATGCAGGTCGCCGAAGAACGACTCCCCCCAGCCGCTGAACGGGAAGAAGGCCATCGGAGCCGCCACCCCCAGGTTCACCCCGACGTTGCCGGCGCGCACCTTGTTCCGGAACGTTCGCGCCGCCGCTCCCGACGCGGTGAAGATGCACGCCTGGTTCCCGAAGGAGCGCGCGTTCACCATGTCGATCGCCTCGTCGAGGTCCTTTGCGTGCATCAGGCTGAGCACCGGCCCGAACACCTCGGTCCTCGCCAGCGTGCCCGCCGGGTCGACCTCGTCCATCACCGTGGGATGCACGAAGAACCCGTTCGCGAACTCGTCCCCCTCGACCTTCCGCCCCCGGCCGTCGACCAGCAGCTTCGAGCCCTCCTGCACGCCCGCGTCCACCAGGCCCGAGATGCGCTCGCGCGAGGCGGCGGTGATCACCGGCCCCATCTGCACGCCCTCCGCCAAGCCGAACCCCACCTTGCGCGCCTGCGCATCCGCCACCACTCGCTCGGTAAACGCACCACGGGCCTCCCCCACCGTGATCGCAACCGACGTCGCCAGACAACGCTGCCCGGCGCACCCGAAGGCACTGTCGGCCAGGATGCGCGTGCTCATCTCCATCTCCGCGTCGGGAAGGATCACCGCCGGGTTCTTCGCGCCGCCCTGACACTGCGCGCGCTTGCCGTTCGCCGTCGCGCGGCTGTAGACGTACTTCGCCACCGGCGTCGAGCCCACGAACGACACGCCCTTGACCAGCGGATGATCCAGAAGGGCGTCCACCGTCTCCTTGCCGCCGTTGACGAGACCCAGCACCCCCTTCGGGAAGCCCGCCTGCTCGATCAACCGGAACATGGACTGCGTGGTCATCGGCACCCGCTCGCTCGGCTTCAGCACGAACGCGTTCCCGGCCGCCACGGCGTAGGGTAGGAACCACAACGGGATCATCCCCGGGAAGTTGAACGGCGTGATGGCAGCGACCACCCCGAGCGGCTGCCGGATGACGTGCTCATCGATGCCGCGCGCGATGTCCTCGCTCACCCGACCCTGGATCAGGCTCGGCATCCCGCACGCCACCTCGACGTTCTCGATGCCGCGCCTGAGCTCGCCCCTGGACTCCTCGAACGTCTTGCCGCACTCCAGCGTGACGGTCCTGGCCAGCTCATCCAGGTGCTCCTCGAGCAACGCCTTGAGGCGGAACATCGGCTGCACCCGCTCCACCACCGGCACCTCGCGCCACGCCAGGAACGCCTCCTGCGACGCCGACACCACTGCGTCCACCTCGGCCGCCGCGCTCAACGGCACCCGCGCGATCGCCTCGCCCGTCGCCGGGTTGACGACGTCCTGCAACGTGCCAGCGGTCGAGCGCCGCCACGCACCACCCACGAAGTTCAGCAGCTCCTGCTTGTCGCTCACGGCCACGTCCTCAACCTCCCGACGAGCCGACCGGCAACTGCAGCGGCCGGCCGTCCCACGCGTCTCGCATCCACGCCCAGTCGGCGTCATCGATGGGCGGGGTGGCCCGCGCTTCATCGAGCAGCTCGCCGCCCATGTAGTTCAGGTAGTACACGTTGGAACCGGGCGGCGCCCCGACCGGATGGAACCCGCGCGGTACGAGAACCAGCTCGCCGTCGCGGACGATCATGACGTCGTCCACCTCACCGTCCTTGGTGTAGTTGCGGTGAACCGCCCAGCCGCTATGAGGCTGGATCTGGTAGTAGTAGGTCTCCTCCACGTACGCCGAGCCCCCCTCGCCGTCATGACGGTGCGGCGGCCAGCCGGACCAGAAGCCGCTCGGCGTATACGCCTCGAAGAGGTAGATCCGTTCGGCAGGCAGATGAGGCCCGAGGATGTGGCTCACTTGTCGCCGGGCGTTCGCCCCGCCCCGCATCTCCACCCGCATGTCGGCCGGCGTGAACAAGCGCAGCGGATAGCGCCCCTGTGCGGGTGCCCCCCCAACGGTGAA
>JARRJS010000243.1:0-2437 GCA_037388885.1 Gemmatimonadota bacterium | reverse complement strand
GGGCAGCGGCGGCACGACTGGTGGCGGCACCGCCGGTGCGAGCGGCAGCGGCGGCACAGCGGGTAGTGGCGGCCCGGGCGGTGTGAGCGGTGCAGCGGGAGGCGGCGTTGCGCCGACGGGTGGGACCGGCGCCACCGGCGCCACCGGCGCCACCGGCGCCACGGGCGGTGCGGCGGGTTGGGGCGGCACCGGCGGTGCGGCCGGGTCGGCCGGCACCGGTGGCTCGGGCGGCATCGGCGGGACTGGCATCGGCGGCACGGCAGGCGGGGAAGCCGGCAGCAGCGGCGAAGCCGGCGTGGGCGGCGGATGCACGGAAACGCCCTTTTACCGCGACGCCGACGCCGACGGCTATGGCGACGCCGGGGAGGTGCTGATGAGTTGTGTGCAGCCCTCCGGCTACGTGTCAAACCCCGATGACTGTGACGACGCGCTGGGCAGCGTCAATCCGGACGGCAACGAACTGTGCAACGGCATCGACGACGATTGCTCGGATGGCGCTGATCAAGCCGGCGTCTGTCCGGCCGATTGCTTCGGCATGTTCGATGCGCCGGTCTCGTACATGGTGTGTACCGATGGCCTGTCGTGGAGTGACGCGGGCAGCGTCTGCGTCGGCCACGGGATGCACTTGGTCCGCATCGACGACCAGACCGAAAATGATCTCCTGTACGGCGCGGCGGTCGACAACTCATTGGGATCGCTCTGGACCGGGGGCTCTGATGTGGCGTTGGAGGGGACGTGGACGTGGACCGACGGCACCGTGTTCTACGAGGACGGGGCAGCCGTCGGCGGTGCGTTCGTGAACTGGCACAACGACGAGCCCAGCAACACCGATCCGGGTGAGCACTGCATGACGCTCCGCCCAGTCTGGGACGGCGACTGGAACGACGGCACCTGCGACAGCGCCATTGCCTACGTATGTGAGTCCGATTGAGCCAGACAATCGCGACCGCGACGTCGTGTGCCGGCTTCACCCGAACGGCGCCGCTCCGATCACGGCTGGGCCCGTTCGAGCTCGGCGCGGGCCGTGTCCGTGTGGGGCCCCCGGAACATCCACGCAGTCGCCAAATCCAGCCACATCTTTCGCGACTTCGTGGACGCCGCCCCGACCGTACCGTTAGCTGAACCCTGCACCGATCCCCTCCGTGGGAATGCACCGTCCTCGGTGTCACGCACCGCGATGCCGATGAAGGCATCGGTGGCACTGTCCACCATCAGCTCGCACCATGGCGGGGCCTTGGGCCAGCCAAGAGATCGTACTTGGGGGATCATGGTCGACTCCCGGCCCTGCTTCGGCGTGACGAACGCTGGCCTGGCAATGCATCTATCCACCAGCAGCCACGACGGCAATTCACCCCGGGAACCAGTCGGCAAAGTCGCGGCGCTCCGAGCTGATGCGCAGGTGGTCGATGGCGCAATCCGACGCCGGGAACTCGAGGGTTTCGAGCACACCGACGCTACGAAAGGTGCTGCGCCCCACCACCCACGGTAGATCATTGCCGGCAACGCCGTACTCGCCAGGCTGACCGCAGTCCCAGCCGCCGATGATGGCGTGCGGCCCCTCACCCGTCGCGAGCTGTCCGTCCACGTAGAGCTCGACGGCGGGGGGGCCGAAGTTCACTCCGAGGTGGACCCACTGCTCGAGAGGAAGGGCGGCGGCGCTGCACGCTACCGCGTCGCTGCTGTTGTCCAGTTCGTCATCCTGGGGCTGCACTCGAAGGACGGCGCGACCCTCGGTGTCGACGAAGAGCGAGATGTGGCCGGGAGCCTGACGCTGGTCCAGGTCGCGCGAGAACACTCCGATGTTGTCCGTCAGCTCCGCTGGAAGCCGAAGCCACAGATCAATCGAGCCGACCTCGAGATCCCAGTCCGGACTGTCATCGATGACGATGTACTGCCCTTCCGAGCCGAAGCTGAACGCCCGGTCGCATCCCTCCGGTCCATCCACCGTGGCCACGAGCCCCAGCTGGACCGCGCCGTTGTGGCTGTCCACGACATCTGCCACCTGGGCTCGCCCCTGGTCCTGGTCGAAGGTGTACAGCGCTATCACGCCCTCGCTCGTCGCGGCCGGACCCGCGCAGTCAGTCGCTGGCTCCACGGAAGCGTCGGCCTGCCCGCCCGGGACGGCGATCGTTTCTTCTGTGGGGCCGCACGCGATCGCCAAAGCCCGCAGAACGCCCGCGGCAGTGAGCCATGCCGGACGTGCTCCTCTAGTCCTGATCACCGCTAGCTCCGAGCCGGCGCCGCAAGGCTGCCGCCTGCAGGCTCTTCGGGTAGCGCGCGAGGAAGCCACGAATCTCTGCGTGCTCCTCAGCGGTACGCCCCAGCGCGTGCAGCGCCTGGATCTTTCCGTAGTGGGCCTCTTGCGAGAGCGCTCCACCGGTTCTCAGGTAGGCGTCGAAGCCCCCTAGCGCCGCAGCTGCGTTCCCCTGAGCGAGCT
>JARRJS010000242.1:0-4744 GCA_037388885.1 Gemmatimonadota bacterium | reverse complement strand
CACCCCCGATCACCAGCGGCCGCCGGATACAACGAGGCGCCCGGCGTACGCATGATGGTGCGAAGCGAGCGGTCGTCAGCGTACCTCGCGAACGACAACGGTCGTCGATCGTCGGTCGTCGGTCGCAACACGACAGAACACAGATAACCACCGGAGACATAGAAGATGCGAAAAATCGTGATCATGCCCGGCGACGGGATCGGCAAAGTCGTGCTGCCCGAGAGCCTGCGGGTGCTGGAGGCGGTGGGCTTCGAGGCGGAGTACGTGCATGCCGACATCGGCTGGGAGCAGTGGGTGGAGCACGGCAATCCGCTGCCGGAGAAGACCATCGAGCTGCTGAAGGAGCACAAGCTGGGGCTGTTCGGCGCCATCACGTCGAAGCCCAAGAAGGAGGCGGCCGACGAGCTGAAGCCGGAGCTGCGGGACCAGGGCTTCACGTACTACAGCCCCATCGTGGGTTTGCGGCAGCGGTTTCACCTGGACGTGTGCATCCGTCCATGCCGATCGTTCCCGGGCAACCCGCTGAACTTCATCCGCAAGTCGGCGGGCGGTGGGTCGGAGGAGCCGGCGGTGGACGCGGTCATCTTCCGCCAGAACACGGAAGGGTTGTACGCGGGCGTAGAGTGGACGAATCCGCCGGAGGCCGTGCGCCAGGCGCTGGGCACGCACCCGAAGTGGAAGCCGTTCGCGGGCGCGGACCCGGCGGACGTGGCCCTGTCGGTGCGGGTGTTCACGCGGCCGGCGGTGCGGCGCATCCTGGAGGCGGCGTTCGCGTACGCCAAGCAGCATGGCTATGACAGCGTCACCGTGTGCGAGAAGCCGAACGTGCTGCGGGAGACGTCGGGCATGATGGAGGCGGTGGCGAAGGAGGTGCAGGAGGCGTACCGGGACATCCGTCTGCGCAGCACCAACATCGACGCCCAGATGATGTGGCTCACGAAGAACCCGGAGGACTACGGCGTGCTGGTGGCCGGCAACCTCTTCGGCGACATCATCTCCGACGCGTTCGCCGGCCTGGTCGGCGGCCTGGGCTTCGCCTGCTCCGGCAACATCGGCGACGAGGTGGCGGTGTTCGAGCCCACTCACGGGTCCGCGCCCAAGTACGAGAAGCTCGACCCGTCCATCGTGAACCCTATCGCCATGATCCTGAGCGCGGCCATGCTGCTGGACCACGTCGGGGAAACGGAGAAGGCGAACGCCGTGCGGGACGCCGTGGCCGGCGTGGTCGCGGAGGGCCAGGTCCGGACGTACGACATGATCCGCATACCGGGCGGACCGGACGTCATCGAGAAGGGCGCCGCCACCACGACCCAGATGACCGACGCCATCATTGCACACCTGGGTTGAGGAGACACCATGGCGGCTACGGCCAATAGCCCGGCACTGAGAGCTGCGGAGGCGGGACGCCGCGGCGCTGACGTCCGCTCCGACCTGTGGTTCGCGATCGAGCCGGCGAAATCCGGCGGCATCCAGATGGAGCTGACCTCCCGGGTCGCATCCCTGTACGCCGACGCCATCCGGAACACGACGACACGAACGCTGAACGCGCTGGGCGTGCAGCACGCCCGCGTCGTTGTCGAGGACCAGGGCGCTGTTCCGTTCGTCATTGAAGCACGCGTGGAGGCCGCGGCGCGAAGGGCCGGCTATGCCGCGGATGTGCCGCTGGGCGATATGCAGGCCGCGCAAGCACCCGGCGCCGTGCAGGCCGCCAGCCCGGACGCAGCGCGGGCGGCCGGCACGGCAGGAGGACAGGCCGACGCGGCAGGCGAACCCGGCGAACAGGGATCAGCCGACGAAGGGCAACGATCGTCGATCGTCGATCGTCCATCGTCGTCGAGAACCCGCCTGCGCCGCTCCCGCCTCTACCTTCCCGGCAACGAGCCCAAGTTCATGCTCAACGCCGGCCTGCACGCGCCCGACGCCGTCATCCTGGATCTGGAGGACTCCGTCCACCCGGACCAGAAGGACGCAGCGCGGCTGCTGGTGCGAAACGCGCTTCACGCAGTGGGCTTCGGCGCCGCGGAGCTGATGGTGCGCATCAACCAGCTGCCGCTGGGCCTGCAGGACCTGGACGCCGTTATCCCGCAGCGCCCGAACCTGATCCTCATCCCGAAGGTGGAGCGGGCCGAGCAGGTGCGGGAGGTGGCCGAGCATATTCGGGAACTCCAGGGCGTCGAGCCCTCCGGACCGAATTCGAGTTCGAGTTCGAATTCGAGTTCGACGCCACAGGGGCAGGCGCACTCCATCTGGCTGATGCCGATTCTGGAGTCGGCGCTGGGGGTGGAGAACGCGTTCGACATCGCCACCGCAGATCCGACCGTCGTGGCTCTCACTATCGGGCTCGAGGACTACACGGCGGACCTCGGCGTGGTCAAGACCAGCCAGGGGGACGAGACCCTCTACGCGCGCATGCGGGCCTGGGGGCGGCGCTCCCGGGCCATGGGCTTCGACGGCATGGGCTGCGTGCACCCGCGCCAGATCCGCATCATCCACGAGACGTTCGCACCGGCGCCGGATGAGATCGACAAGGCCCTGCGCATCGTCCAGGCCTGGCAGGACGCGGAGGCGAAAGGGCTGGGCGTGGTCAGCCTGGGCTCCAAGATGATCGACCCGCCGGTCGTGCTGCGGGCGCGGCGGCTGGTGGATCGGGCGCGGGCGGCGGGGCTGATCACTGAAACGGGGACGGGCGCAGACGTGGGGCAGAGCGGGGAGGAGGGAGCATGAGCAAGTCTTCGGAGGGGCGCCGCACCACGAAAGGCGACGTGCACGAGTTCGTGGTCAACGCCGCGGGCCGGCGGGTGCCGACCGTCGTCAACGGCGAGCCCCAGACGCCGTACATGGGCGTGGGCGGCTACAAGCCGGAGGGGCGCAAGCAGGCGCCACCCATCCGCTCCTGCGCAGATTACCCGGCGGACGGCGACAAGCGGGTCCCCGACCTGGAGATGGCGCTGAAGAAGGTGGGCCTGCGGGACGGTATGACCATCTCCACACACCACCACCTGCGCAACGGCGACGTCATCGCGCTCGAGGCGCTCCAGGCCGCCGCGCGCCTGGGCGTGAAGGACCTGCGCTGGTTCCCCAGCGCGTCGTTCCCGTGCCACGCGCCGGTGGTAGACCTCATGCGCCAGGGCGTGGTGCACCACATCGAAGGCAGCATGAACGGGCCGCTGGGCGCCTTCACGTCGTATGGCGGCATGCGCGGGCTGGGCGTGTTGCGCTCCCACGGCGGACGCTGGCAGGCGGTGCAGGACGGCGAGGTGAAGATCGACGTCGCGGTCATCGCGGCACCCACCGCCGACGCCTTCGGCAACGCCGACGGGTCCCACGGACCGTCCGCCTGCGGGTCGCTTGGCTTCGCCCTGGCCGACTCGATGTACGCCGAGCACGTCATCGTCGTCACCGACAACCTGGTGCGGTTCCCCTGCATCCCCTGGCAGATCCAGGGCAACAACGTCGACGTCGTGGTGGAGGTGGACTCCATCGGCGACCCGGCCAGGATCGTCAGCGGCACCACCCAGATCACCAGGAGCCCGGACCGCCTGCTCATCGCGGAGTATGTCGCCCGCTTCCTGCGCGACGCCGGCATCATGCGCGACGGCTTCTCCTTCCAGGCCGGCGCCGGCGGCATCGCCCTCGCCTTCGTCCAGTTCCTGCGTGACATGATGAAGCAGGCAGGCGTGAAGGCCCGCTTCGTACGCGGCGGCTCCACCGAATACCTGGTCCAACTGCTGGACGAGGGGCTCACCGACTACATCTTGGACGGCCAGACGTTCGACCTGAAGGCCGTGGAGTCCATCGCCGGCAACCCGCGCCACGTCGCCACGTCGCCCTTCACGTCCTACAACTACCACGGCAAGGGCGACTTCGCGTCCATGGTCGACGCCGTCGTGCTGGGCGCCACGGAGGTGGATGTCAACTTCAACGCCAACGTCAACACCCACTCCGATGGCCTGCTGCTCCACGGCATCGGTGGCTGGCAGAACTGCCTCTTCGCCGGCACCACGATCCTCGCCGTGCCGGCTTTCCGCGACCGCGTGCCCGTCATCGTGGACGAAGTCACCACCCTGACCGGGCCCGGCGAGCTCATCGACGTCATCGCCACTGAACGCGGCATCGCCGTCAACCCGCGACGCACCGACCTGCTGGATGCCCTGACAGACTCCGACTTGCCCATCCGCGACATCCGCGAGATCAAGGACGAGGTGGAGGGCATCGTCGGCGGACCGCCGGCCCGGGCACACGTCCTGGACGAACCGGTGGCGGTCATCAAGTGGGTGGACGGCACCGTCATCGACACCGTGTGGCGCGTGGAAGGCGACGCCGACAGCGTCAACGCAGCCCCGGCAGAAGGCGGCGAATAGAGCCGCCGGCCCGTACGCACTCCGCCTGTCACCCGTCGCGCCGGGAGCACCCTCGCCCGGCGCGACGCTGTTTGCCCCCAGGGACCCGAAGGCCGGTTGTCACCGGCCCGCCCCTCACGATCCGGCCTTTCGAACAGACGTTCGTTGGGTTTCCCGCGGTGCGCGTTTTCGCTCACATCGGCGCGTGAAAGCGCGCGCATTTTCGCTCACCCGGCGCCCGGCCGTTGTGTGCACAATTTCATAAGTGGTTGTTGCTGCGTCACTTATGTCCAATGCCTTTGTTTGGCACCGGCCTTGTAATAGAAGAGAAGCGGAAAACAGGAGGGAGCACTCTCAGGAGGCGACGATGTCGACAGAGATGAAGCATACGGAAGGGAGAGCCG
>JARRJS010000241.1:0-2518 GCA_037388885.1 Gemmatimonadota bacterium | reverse complement strand
ATCGCCCGGACGACCGTAGCGCGGGTCGCCCACCAGCGGCTTCAGGTCGGCAACGGCGTTGTGGGGCAGTGACAGCCATGCCAGGACGTAGCGGTCCTCTCCGGCCGTACCGTCTGCGCGGTAGGGGAAGCTCGATAGCGGCGTCAGATCGCGGATGCCGGCGTCGCGCAGCGTCAACACCCGCAGGCGCGGGAGCGAGCCGAACATGCCGATGTCGGGGACGGCCACGCCGGTGAGCGCGAGCACCGCGAGGTTGGGTAGCCCGGTCAATGCCTCGAGGGGGTAGGCTCCGCCGACATCCAGCGAGACGCTACGCAAGCCGGCGACGCCGGCGAGAGCAGAGATGTCGACGGCGGCGCGATCCGTCGGGCCGGGCGGATTCCGGATGCGGAGGCTCGTGAGATAAGGGGCGTACTGCAGGCCCTCAAGCGATTGCACGGGGGTCATGAGGGTGGCGTCGAAGGCCTGCAGGCGCTTCAGGTCCGAGCAGGTGACCAGCGCATCGGTCGACACCTGGACGCGTACATCGCGCCGGAGGATGGGGTCCGAGATGTCCACGCTGGCATCGCCGCTGCACGCGGGCATGACCGGCGGTGGGTTGGTGCAGCGTCCCGAGCGTGGGGCCTGAGCGTCGACGCTCACGCTCGCGCCGCGCCCCCGCAGCGTTGCCAGGGCGCGCCGTGTCGCGCCGCTGCCCAGGTCGAGGCAGTTGCCGTCGAGGTCGAGGACGGTGCCGGTCGCCAGGGCAGCGTTGTCCGCCAGCGGCTGGATGTCGTGGATGCGATTGCCGCTGAGGTCCAGCTCGGGAGGCGGGTGCGCCCAACGCCTAAGAGCCGTGACGGTGCGAAGGTCGACGGCATGGAGCCGAAGCACCTGGAGGTGGGACAGCCCGATGAGCGGCGCCAGGTCGCCGACGTGGCCGTCACTGAGGGCGAGCGACTGGAGGCTGTCGATGGCCGCGAGCGGACCCAGGTCGGGCAGGTGGACGCCGGTCAGAGTGAGCTGCCGGAGCTTGCGCAAGGCCGTGAGGGGGCGTAGGTCGGTGATGCTGTGCGTCATCGCGGCCTGGCCCTGGCGGGCGTCGCCAGGCGGGCCCGGCGCCTGCGTCAGCGCGATCTCGGTGAGGTTGGCGGCGTACGCGACGTCGCCCAGGCTGGCGACGGGCGTGGCCGGCGCCTGGGCCCTCAGCCGCGCGATGGTACGCAGGTTGGCGCACGTGAGCGGGACGTCCTGCGGGGAGCCGGTGAGCTGCAGGGTGCCGAGGACGGCGCGTTGCAGCGCCAGACGTAGTGGTGGGTCGGCAACGTGAACGATCTCGTCGCCGGCGCAGGGGGTGGGAGGGTTGCTGCTGCCGGGATGGAACTGCGGGACGAGGGTCCACTCGTGTCCGCCCAGGTAACCCAGGCGGTGGATGTCGACGCGCGCCTGGTCGTCCGGTCCGAGCAGCCAGTAGGCGCGCTTGCGGTCGGCATCCATGGCGGCGGCCACGTCGAGCAGGGCGGCATCGAGGCCCGGCCGGCAGGCGGCGGCGTCCGCCGGCTGCTGGAAGCGCACGTCGATCGTGACGCCCCGCCCGCGCAACGTCCGCAGGTCACGGCTCACCTGCGAGCCGCGGCCGAGGTCCAGGCAGTTGTGCCAGAGCCGCACCCAGTCGCCGGAGGCGATGGCGGGATTGGTGGCCAGCGGGTGGATGTCGTGAATTCGGTTGAAGCTCAGGTCGATGCGCCGGGGAGCTTCCGCCCATGTCTCGAAGGCGGACAGATCCGTGATGCTGCCGTAGTCGAGCGTGAGCCCATCGAGTCGGCGAAGCGTCGTGATGGCCTCGAGATCGGACGGGTGGAGGCCGCTGATCGAGAGGTGCTGGAGGTTCGGCGGGAACGTCGCGGCGGTGAGCTGTAGCGTGGGCGTGGGTGTGGTCGCGCGCTGTTGGTAGGCCGTGATGAAGGGGGCGGCCTCGACGGCGTTGGCCGCTGCCGAGCCGGCGGGATCCGGCAACGGAGGCGGAGCGAACGGCTCGATGCGCAGGCTGGTGAGGTTGCTGGCGTACTGCAGACCGTCCAGGGAGGCTACCGCAGGGGCATCCCCGCTCGCATCCAGGCGCGTAAGACCGCGCAGATCGTCGCAGCCGAGCGGCGGGTAGGCACCTGCCAGCCCCACGGCGGCACGCACGCCGGCGCGCAGGCCGTCATCGGCAACGTAGACGGCTTGGCCCGGTAGGCACGTGGCTGCTGCCTGTGCGCCCGCCCAGGCCGACAGCGCCAGCACGGTCACCGCAACGGCGAGCGCGGTGCCAGCCATGGCAGCAGGACACCACCCCACCCTCGGCCGCTTCGCGCGGCCGCTCGTCGCTACCCTCCCGTGATCCATCCGCCGGCGTCCCCTCCAACAGGCCGAGGCCGGTGAACGCTTTCGACCTTGATTGTAGCGCGTCGCTCAGGGCAGTTCGAGGTGCAGAAGTCCGGCGTTGCCCGGCGTTGCCCGGCGTTGCCCGGCGTTGCCCGGTGGGGACGATGCCGGC
>JARRJS010000240.1:0-2522 GCA_037388885.1 Gemmatimonadota bacterium | reverse complement strand
GGGTCGGGTGGCGTGGCAGGCCGGCGCCTTCGATCAGGCGCTGCAGGCGTTCCAGGACGCGGCGGGCACGGAGCAGGGCAAGACCAGCATGTGGCCACTGCTGGACCAGGGTCGCATCCTCATCTATCTCGGCCGCTACCAGGATGCGATCCAGAAGCTCAACCGGGCGATCGACGTCTTCGACGCCACCGACTCCGGCGGTGTTCGCCCCGGGTCGCCGGCGTACGTCGAGGCGTTCTACCGCCTCGGCCAGGTGTACGAGAAGCTGGGGAACGTCAGTGAGGCCGAGACGAACTACCGGTCCGCGCGTACCGCGGACCCGAACTATGCGCCGGCGATCGACGCGCTCGACCGCTTGTCGCGCACGTTCCCCTAGCGCGAGCATCCGTTAGCGGGCAACCGGTGCGCCCGCCTCAAGCGCCCGGACGCCCAGTAAGGGAGGCATCCATGTCCGCCCTCAAGACCGAAACGGTTCATCCTTCCGACTGTGAGCCCGCCGCCCCCGTGCCCGAGACGCTGGCGTTGCCGACGCGTACGTTGGAGCCGGGGCAGGTGTTGTTCGAGGCGGATCGGGATGCGAGCAGTTTGTACGTGGTGAATTTCGGGGTGTTGAAGGCGGTGGTGCCGACGAGTCTGGGGCGGGATCGTATCGCGGACTTGTACGGTGCGGGGGATGTGTTGGGGTTGAGCGCGTTGGATGGCGGTCGGCATGCGGAGACGGTGATCGCGGTGCATGATGCGTGCTTGACGCCGATCGATCCGGGGCAGGCGATGAACGATCGCGGCTTGCGGGATTACGTGCTGAGGAGTCTGGCGCGGCAGTTGCGGCGTAGCCGGGAGATGTTGGATGAGGCGGAGATGCCGGTGGGGGCGCGGGTGACGCGGGCGTTCTTGCGTTTGGCGCGGCAGTTCGGGCAGCCGAGCGATGCGGTGTTGCCGGGGGCTGCGGGGGCGGGTGTGAAGCTGCCGTTGGCGTTGACGCATGAGGATCTGGCGGATTTGACGGGTTCGAGTCGGGTGACGATCACGCGCATCCTGGGCGAGTTGCGGCAGGATGGCGCGTTGGAGGGCACGCGCGGGGTGTACGTGGCGGACTTGGATGGCTTGGAGCGCGCCACGGATCATTACGTGATGCAGGTGTTGTGACGCGCCGGCCGCCGGCCCCTTGACGTGTGAGCATGCGCCCCGACCTCCAGCAGGCCGGGGCGCACTCGTATCGACCCACAACGCGGAGCGGCGGCCGTTGGCGTAGGCCCGGGCGCCGGGCGCGGGAGCGACAGCGCCTATACTCGCAGGTGGCATGTTGACCTTCACCGATACCGCCAGGCGCCGCGTGGCGCACTTCCTCGAGCTGCAGAAGGACCAGCAGGTCAGTGCGCTGCGCATTGCTGGAGACCGCAGCAGGCAGCGGCTGTGGCTCGTCAAGCCGGAGGACCGCGAGGCGACCGACAGCGTGTTTCGCGTAGACGACTTCGACGTCTACCTCGACCCGCTCTCGGCCGACAAGCTGCAGGGTGCCACCGTGGACTTCGTCGACGGCGTGATGCAGTCGGGCTTCCGGGTGTTCTTCCCCAGCCCACGCTGGGACGATCCGCTCGCCCAACGGGTGCAGGACGTCATCGATACCGTCATCAATCCGGGCGTGGCCGCCCACAGCGGCAACGTCACGCTGACGGGCGTCGAGGACGGCGTGGCCATCATCGCCTTCGGTGGTGGCTGCCAGGGCTGCGGCGCGGCGGACGTCACGCTCAAGGGTGGCGTCGAGCGCATCCTCAAGCAGCACGTTTCCGAGATCGTTGCCGTGCGCGACGCCACCGATCACGCCGCCGGCGAGAATCCGTACTACGTGGCGACCGACGGCGACATCGAGTCCCCGCTCTCCTGAGCGCAGGCCCGGGTCAGCTTGCGGCGAGCAGGCTGCCGATGGCGCCGCGCAGGTCGGTGCCTGTGATCGGTTTGTTGAGGAACAGATTGGCGCCCACGGACTGCGCGCGCTTGCGCGTATCGTCGTCGGTGAGCGACGTCATGATGATGATGGGGACGCCCTTCAACCTGCCCAGGCGGCGCGCCCGCTCGCACACGTCGAGCCCCGTCATGAACGGCATGTTCACATCCAGGATCATCATGTCGGGCGTGTGCGATTGCAGGTAGGTGAGGGCGTCATACCCGTTCTCGACGCTGACGACGTCGAACTTGTGGGCGCCGAGGACGAGTTCCAGCATGCGGAGGTGACCGATGTCGTCGTCCGCGACCAGCACCGTCCGGCTGGTGTCGCCCATGCTCGGAGGATAGGTTCGAAACTCTTACAAGATTCTGACACGGGCCCGTGACGCGCGTCCTAGGCTAAGTTCCTGGCGGCTGGCCCGGGCGTTATACTCGCGGCGGCGGTCCCGCAGGCGTCGGCGGCCGCTCGGGACGGTGGTCATGGATCTCAAGCTGCCGCACGCGGGCGCACCGAACGGGGTGACGCCCGATGAGGTGAGGGGCGCGGTCGACGTGGCGGCGGGCCGCCGGCCGGCCAG
>JARRJS010000239.1:0-2534 GCA_037388885.1 Gemmatimonadota bacterium | reverse complement strand
GCGGGGGTGGTGCTTGCGTCCAACGGCAAGCAAGACGACGGGGCGGACCGCACGGTCATCGTCGGTCGGTCGGACCTGGTGGCGAAGGCGCTGGCCGTCGGCACCATCGAGCCCGAGACCGAGGTCAGTGTCAAATCGAAGGTGTCGGGTGTGGTGCAACGGGCGTTCGCGGACGAAGGCGACCTCGTGCACGAGGGCGATCCGTTACTGGAGATCCGGCCTGACCCGACGCCGCTGGAGCTGGTGGAGGCCCGGCGGGCGCTGGAGCTGCGGGGCATCGAGGTGGACAACCTGAAGAAAGAGTGGGAGCGCAAGCAGGCGCTGTCGGCGCGCAACCTCATCTCCCAGCAGGATCTGGACACCGCGGAGCGCCAGTACAAGGAAGCCTCGCTCCAGTACACCACGGCGCGGGAGCGCCTCGAGCTGCTGGAGAAAGGGCGCGTGATCACCGGGGGCGAGCGCGTGGAAAGCGTCGTACGCTCTCCCATCACCGGCTACATCCTGGAGCGCATGGTCGAGGTGGGCGATCCGGTCGTGCCCCTGTCCACATACCAGGAGGGCACGGTCCTGATGACCATGGCCGACATGGATCACCTCCTGTTCCGCGGCACCGTGGACGAGATCGACGTGGGCCGCCTGCGGGAAGGCATGCCGGTCACGTTGAGCGTCGGCGCACTGCCGGGCGCCGAGGTCCATGGCACGCTCACGCGCATCTCCCTCAAAGCGCGCACCGAGCAGAACGCGACCGTGTTCCCGGTGGAGATCGCTATCGATGCGCCGAAGGAGGTGCGGCTGCGCGCCGGCTTCAGCGCAAACGCCAATGTCATCGTGGACGAGCGCCACGATGTGCTCGTGGTGCCCGAGCGCGTGGTCACGTTCGAGGGTGACTCTGCGTGGGTCACCGTGCGCAAGGACGACGGCACGACGGAGAAGCGCACCATAGTCACCGGCCTGAGCGACGCCATCAATACCGAGGTGGTGTCCGGACTCCACGAGGGCGATGTGGTGCTTGAGAAGCCGCTCAAGACCGTCGGAGGCTGAACGCCTATGCGGTTGTCGACGGTGCTGCGCCAGCTCCTGGATGACCTGAACCGGCAGCGGCTGCGCACGCTGTTCACGGTGCTCGGTATCACATGGGGTACCACGGCCGTCGTCGTGCTGCTCGCCTTTGGTGTCGGCTTCCAGAAGCAGATGGAGCTGGATGCCGCCGGCATGGGAGATGGCATCGTCCTGGTGCGGGGGAATCGCACGACGAAGTCGTTCCAGGGCTTCCCGGAGAAGCGGCCGATCCGGTTGACCGAGCAGGACGTCACGCTCATCGGCCGGGAGGTGCCCGGCATCGCCGTGATCTCCCCTGAGTACGGCTCCTGGGGCCGGTACGTGCATCGGGGCGACAAGCGGACCCAGGTCTTTGTCACGGGCGTGCCGGTTCAGTACGAGGACCTGCGCAACGTCTTTCCGCAAGCGGGTGGCCGGTTCCTGGACCGGTTGGACATGGAGAAGCGCCGGCGTGTCGTGATGCTCGGCAACGAGGTGACCGACCTGCTGTTCGACGACGAGGACCCCATCGGCCAGCAGGTGTTCATCGACCGCACGCCTTTCACGGTCATCGGCATCATGCGTAAGAAGACGCAGAACTCGTCCTACAACGCGCGGGACCAGGACCGCGTGTTCATTCCCATCACGACGTATCGGGCACTGTACGGGCCGCGCTACATCGATTGGATGATCTACAAACCGGTAGATCCTACGCAATCGGCCGCCATCAACACCCGCATCCGGGAGGTGCTGGGACGCAAGTACACCTTCGACCCGACCGACCGGGATGCGCTCGGCATCTGGGACACCAATGAGATGATGCGGCTGTTCAAGTACATCTTCATAGGCTTCAACCTGTTCCTGGGCATCGTAGGCAGCTTCACCCTCGTCGTGGGCGGCGTCGGCGTCGCCAACATCATGTTCGTCGTGGTCCAGGAGCGGACGCGCGAGATCGGCATCCGACGCAGCGTCGGTGCGCGGCGCCGCGACATCCTTTTCCAGGTGCTGCTGGAGGCCGTGTTGCTGGTGGGCTTCGGCGCTCTCGCCGGGTTCATCATCTCCCTCGCCATTACCTGGGCGGCCGGGTTGGTGCCGATCCAGGAGTACATCGGCACACCGACCATCTCCCGGGGCGTGGCGCTCCTGACGGCCATGCTGCTGACGACGGTCGCCCTCGTGGCGGGACTCATGCCGGCGCGACGAGCAGCTCGGCTGGACCCGGCGGAAGCCCTGCGCTGGAGCGCCTAGGAGGCCCCATGTTCAAGTTGCTGCTGGGCGAGTTCTGGGCGGATCTGAAGGTGCAGCGCACGCGCGCTCTGCTGACGCTGTTCGCCGTCTTCTGGGGCACGCTCACCATCGTGCTGCTGCTGGCGTTCGGCGAAGGTCTGAAGCGGGCCGTGGTCGAGGGGCTCGTGGGCGCCGGCAGCAAGATGTTCATCATCTACGGTGGCGAGACGACGCTGCCGTACGAGGGCCTGCCGGCCGGGCGGCCCGTG